>JAFTRQ010000074.1 GCA_017462125.1 Clostridia bacterium
AAAAATGCAGAAAAGAGAGAGTTTTACGGAATTTTACTTCCGCATTACTCTCTCTTCTGTTTTTATTGCCAGTTTCGCATTTGTAATACAAATGCCGTCGGGCTATGCCCATACCCTTATTCAAATTCTCCGATAAGGACAGCACCGATTACTGCGAGCGCTTTTTTGTTTCTTTTATGCAACCACCGATAATGCGATCAGCGCGATCATATAGAGGAATGCAATTCCATACAGAATGACCGAAACAGTACCTATGATCTTGCCTGCTATAGCAAAGCCCGAGGTGTTTCCGTTTTTCCTCGCCACAGAGGACAGGATCAATGCCACAATGGCAGGAATAAAACCGCCACAGCACGTCATCGATATGATGGCGAGGATCATAGAAGTGATCGCCATACCTTGATAGGGTTGGGTATTTACTTCGGGTTCATCGGTAAACTGATAAGGGTTTTCAAAATCCTGCGGATTTTCGGGATTGTTATCGTCGGAGTTGCCAAAGCTTGAATTGTCATTTGAGGACTGCGCGGGCAGATCATGATTCACGGAGTCGTCATGCTCCGCTTGCCCATTATTATCATACGGATTGTAATTCATTCGTCAAACCTCCTTTTGGCACTATGGTGATATCATATCACAAAAAAGAGGATTTGTCAAGTTTTATCAGCAAATTGCAAAACCGCTTCCTGCTGCAGAGCTCACTCAATCCTTTACGGGGTATCCAAGCTCTGCTATTTTGTCCGTTACCAATTCGATGCATCTTTGGCAGGTCTTTTCATCTGACGCCTCCGCCATTACTCTGATTACCGGCTCGGTGCCTGATTTGCGCAGAAGTATTCTCCCCTCTCCACCAAGCACGCTTTCTGCTTTTCTCACTGCCTCAAGGACGCTTTCATCTCTGATGATCCTTTCCTTATCCTCCTCCCGCACTCTCACGTTGACAAGTGCCTGCGGATAAACCGTTACAGGCTCCGCAAGCTTGGAAAGCGTTGATTTTTTCGCGATCATAACCTCCATCATTTTCAGGCTTGTAAGAATTCCGTCCCCTGTGGAAGCATATTGACTGAATATGATATGCCCCGATTGCTCACCACCGATGCAATTATTGTGCTCTGTCATATAGTCGTGTACGTTTTTGTCACCAACCGCGGTCTTTGCATACCCGATCCCGATCTCATCCAACGCCTTGAAAAATCCAAGATTCGACATTACGGTTGCTACCACTGTATTATTTGTAAGCTCTCCTTGCTCTTTGAGATAGCGAGCGTAGATATAGAGTATCTTGTCACCGTCAACCACCTCACCGTTTTCATCCACACAGAGGCAACGGTCGGCATCGCCATCGTATGCAAAGCCCACGTCGATGCCGTTTTCCACTACAAATTTGCACAGCCCTTCGATATGCGTGCTCCCTGCTTCACGGTTGATATTCGTTCCGTCGGGCTCTGCGTTGATAACGTAGGTCTTGGCACCGAGAGCATCAAAAACAGCCTTTGCTATAGTCCAAGCCGCTCCGTTGGCACAGTCAAGCGCGATCCTGTACTGCTTGAAGGAATACTTTCCAAGCGAGATCAAATATCCGACGTAGCGATTTCTTCCCGCAACATAGTCAACCGTTCGACCTATCCTCTCCTTCGTAGCAAATGGGATCTCCCCGATCTTACCGTCAAGATAGTCTTCTACCTTTTCGATGATCTCGTCCTCCATCTTCTCGCCCATTGCGTTGATCAGCTTGATTCCGTTATCATAATAAGGATTGTGGCTTGCAGAGATCATAATGCCGCAATCGAAACCATCTACCTTTGTAATATACGCCACCGACGGCGTGGTGGTAACGTGCATCAGGCAGGCATCCGCACCCGATGCGGTTATGCCTGCGGCAAGTGCGTATTCATACATATAGGACGAACGTCTGGTGTCCTTGCCGATCAGTATTTTCGCGTTCTCTCCTTTGCCGACGCGCTTTTGTCCGTAGTACCAGCCCAAAAACCTGCCGATCTTGAACGCATGCTCCACCGTCAGCACAACGTTTGCTTCACCTCTGAAGCCATCTGTTCCAAAATATCTTCCCATCTTCTCCACGCTCCAATCTGAACCTATCAAACACGCTTGACAACTGTTCCATCCGCTTTCAGGATCGAGTTTTCGGGGATCACGCCTCTGACTGACGTTAGCGGATAGACCGAGGTTTCTCTGCCTATTACGGCTCCCGGATTCAACACCGCCCCGCAACCGATCTCGACAAAATCCCCAAGCATCGCGCCCACCTTTTTCCTGCCCGTGGAGAACCGCGCACCATCTCCCAGCCGTATCTCCACAAGGCTTTTATCTGATTTTACGTTGCTTGTGATCGCGCCTGCTCCGAGATGTGCCTTATAGCCCAAAATGCTGTCACCAACGTAATTATAATGGGGCACCTGCACACCGTCAAACAGGATGCAGTTTTTCAGCTCTGTAGAGTTTCCTACCACACAGCCCTCTCCTATTAGCGCGTTGCCTCTTATAAAAGCGCCGTGTCGGATCTCCGTCCCGTGCCCGATGATAGCAGGTCCGCCGATAAAAGCGGTAGGCGCAACGGTGGCACTTTTTGAGACCCATACGTCTTCCGTCATCCGCACGTACAGCTCAGAGGCAAGCGTGCATCCGATCGCTTTTATAATATCCCCGATCCTGTCCAGCGCCTCCCACGGGTACTGAAGGTCGGCAAGATATGCACCCGCCGCAGTATGCGTCAGATCAAACAGGCGGGACACTTTCACGTTATCCATAGAATATTCTCCTTTTGCAGTTTATATAAGTATTACCTCCGATCTACGTCTGTAGTCGGAGGTAATACTCTGTCTATGGATATTATATGCAAATTTCTTATTTTAGTTCGACCACGGTGACACCACCGTCGCCCTCTCCAAACTGACCGATACGGAAGCCTGAGATGCGCTTATCTCCCTTTAAGAACTTCCAAAGCGCACTCTTCAGCGCACCTGTACCCTTACCGTGGATCAAGCGAACCGTGCGGACGTTCGCCAAGGTAGCCTCGTCAAAATACTTATCGACGGCAAGCCAAGCCTCGTCGCCCGTCATTCCGCGCAGATCGATCTCATCACGGAACGCGGTAGCGCGGCTCACGGTATAGGACGAAGCCTTCACCTTCTTCTCGCCGCTCGTTACAACGGTCTCGTTTTCCTTCAGACGAAGATCCTTTATATTGACTCTCGTTTGCATAATGCCCGCCTGAACGCGTACGTTTCCGGACTTATCGGGATCCTCAAGGAGTGTAGCATCCGCGCCGATGGTCATAATCGTGACTTCATCGCCCTTTTTCAGCTTCCTCGGGAGAACGTAATGCTCGTCACGCTTAGGCTTTTCCACGGGGTCAAACTTCTCCGAATTATCTCGGAGATGCTCACGGACGGCTCTGCGCGCGCTGTCAAGCTCGCTACCCAGCCGTTCGGAATCCTTAGCCTTGCGTACCTTATCCATTTGCTCCATAATAAAATCGCTGGATGCCTTGGCGCTTGTCACCATCGCGCTTGCCTTTGCTCTTGCCTTTTCAAGCTCGCGCTCGGATTCCTCGATTCTCTTTTTGATCTGCTTTTCAGACTCTGCCTTGAATCTTTCGTAATCGGCGCGCATTGCTTCCGTTTCCTCGCGGTTGCGCTCCATTTCAAGACGGGTCTGCTCAAGCTGACCGATGATATCCTCAAACTTGCGGTTATCGCTGCTGATATAATTCTCCGCACTGTCGATGATCTCGCGAGGAAGACCAAGCTTCTCGGAGATCGCAAAGGCATTGGATTTTCCGGGCGTACCGATGATCAGCTTATAGGTCGGCTTCAAGGTCTCCACGTCAAACTCGCAGGATGCGTTACAAACGCCCTTGGTATCAAGCGCATATGCCTTCAGCTCTGCGTAGTGCGTGGTAGCCGCGCACATTGCCCCTTTGCTTCTGACAAAGTCAATGATCGAAACGGCAAGTGCCGCACCCTCGACGGGATCGGTTCCCACACCAAGCTCGTCAAACAGCACCAAGGAACGGCTGTTGACCGCATCCATAAAGGATACGATATTTACCATATGGGACGAGAAGGTAGAAAGGGACTGCTCGATGCTCTGCTCATCACCGATGTCAACGAGAATGTTATCGCAAACGGTGACTACACTGCCCTCGTCGGCAGGAATATGCAGACCTGCCTGCGCCATCAGAAGGAAGAGTCCCAAGGTCTTCAACGTAACCGTTTTTCCTCCCGTATTGGGGCCTGTAATGATCATCGTATCGTAGCTACCTCCGACAGCAACGTTGATCGGCACCACGCGGGATTTATCGATAAGAGGATGTCTTGCCCTCTTCAGGTCTACTATCTTATCGCTTGACACGGAGGGAGCCGAAGCGTTCATCGCAATGGACATCTGTGCGCAAGCAAAGCAAAATGCAAGCTCGGTGATATTTCTGTAATTGAGCCAAAGTGCATCGGACACATTCGCCACGTCGGCGGAAAGCGCCGTCAGAATCTTTTCGATCTCATGCTGTTCCTTGGATTCCAGAACGCGAAGCTCATTGTTCGCCTCCACCACAGCCACAGGCTCCACAAATATAGTTGCGCCTGAGGACGAGGTGTCGTGAATCAGACCCTTGACCTCGTTCTTACACTCCGCCTTTACGGGAATGACGTACCGTCCGTTTCTTGTGGTGACGATATTTTCCTGCAGATATTTCGAGTGGGAGCCTCCCTGCACGTATTTCTGCAGGGTCTCTTTTATTTTGTTGTTTGTAATTCTGATCTGGCGACGAATATTTGCCAGCGTATCGGATGCCTCGTCTGCGATCAGCTCCTCGGAGATGATCGATCGGCTGATCCTTTCCTCGAGAGTTCTGTTGGGCATCAGACGGTCAAATATCTCATCGAGAACCGTATCAAAAAGATGATTGCCGTGGCAATAATCCACAAGCATTCTTGAGGTGCGAAGCACACCCGCCACGCTCAAAAGCTCACCGGGTGAAAGCACGGCACCTTTATCTGCTCTCTCGCAGGATTCGGATACGTCCTTGACCATTCCGAAGGTGGGCATTCCCTTGGCGTCACAAAGACGCTTGGCATCCGTAGTCCTTCTCTGTCTTTTGAGCACGGTATCCGCGTCGTCGGAGGGCATCAGCAATCTTGCCTGCATTTTCGCCCCCTCGGTAGGAGCGTAGGTTGCAAGCATCTCGCATATTTTGTCAAATTCAAGTGAACGTAAAGTTTTTTCGTTAAAGCTCATTTCCTTACCAAATATTATAATTCCATCAAATTCTTTGCCCGATCGGCAATACTGCCCGCATCAAGTCCTGCCGCCTTGAGATAGCTTTCATCGGGCTTTCGTACTGCAAAAGGATTCTCCGTGGCGAGGATGTCGAACCGAACACCTTTAAGCAGACCGTGCTTTTGCAGTTCCTCCGCCAGCAGCATACCGAATCCGCCGTTTTTGATCTCCTCCTCCACAAAGAGCACGATTTCGGGGCGACTCTCTGCGATCACCTCGCCTATCTCGCGAGAAAGGCGATCATACGGAGCGATATACTCACAAAGCACCGTACCTGCGGACAAGCCACTCGCAAATAGCAGTTTTTCAGCCGCAAGGCATTCCTTTGCGATGCGTCCGTGGGTGATCATCAATATTTTCGGCTGATCCTTGGGTACAAAATCACATCTGATACCGATTTTTTCATCAGCACGGTCTCCATAAAACGCGCAGACAATCTCTCTGCACTCACTACCTGCGGGATATCGAATCACGGCAGGCATATCTCCGTTGAGTGCTGTTTTTAAGGACAGCGCAAGTCCACGGTACGTAACGGGAGCGTATATTCTGAAGCTCGGGATCTGGGAGGTAAACGCCACGTCAAAAATTCCGTGGTGCGTTGCACCGTCCGAATTGTTAAATCCCGCTCTGTCCACACAAAGAACAACGGGAAGCCGCTGCAGCGCCACGTCGTGGATCATCTGATCGTAGGATCGCTGTAAAAATGAGGAATAGACCGCAAAAACAGGCTTCATACCGTTTGCGGCAAGTCCTGCGGCAAAGGTGACCGCATGCTCCTCGGCAATACCAACGTCAAAAAAGCGCTCTGGATATTTATTTGCAAATCCGTCAAGTCCCGTGCCTCCGCTCATCGCGGCTGTAATTGCGCAGATCGTCTCATCCTCATCTGCCATTGTCGAGAGGCATTCTCCCATCTCGCGTGAAAAGCTCGTATCGGCACAAGGCATATGCATCGGCGCGAGGCCATGATATCTGTCGGGATTTTCCTCCGCAGGCGCATATCCTTTTCCTTTTTTTGTTTTAAGATGCACCAGCACGCTCTCACCCGCACTCTTCGCGGCATTCAGCAAGGCCTCCACGTCCTCATAACAGTTTCCGTCGGCAGGGCCAAGATAATACAAGCCCATATCTTCAAAATAATTACTGCCGTAAAGCGTATTTTTAAGAGATTTTTTCATATCCCTGAGCGCACGGAAAAGCCATTTTCCGATCAACGGGATCTTTTTGATAAAGGAGCCCGTTGCACGCTTGGCTTTAAAATACCCGCTCTTTCGGCGAAGCTTGGCAAGACTGCCCGCAAAGCGCCCGATGTTTTTTGAGATCGACATCTCATTTTCATTCAGAATGATGATCAGCTTCAGATCTCTGTCGCAGTTATTCAATGCCTCGTGGATCATTCCGCCTGTGAAAGCACCGTCTCCGAGAACGGCAATGGTATATGCATCCGAGCCCGACAGCTTATCTGCCTTTGCAAAGCCCAAGGCGGCTGAAAGCGAGGTTGAGCTATGTCCTGCGCCAAAGCAATCGTACTTACTTTCGTCGCGGTTTGTAAAACCGGTCAGCCCTCCCGCACGGCGAAGCGTATCAAAGCGGTCAAATCTTTCTGTCAACAGCTTATGCGTATAGCTTTGATGCCCCACGTCAAATATAAAATGGTCGCGAGGGCAATCAAAAACCTTATGAAGCGCTACGGTCAGCTCCACAACACCAAGATTCGACGCAAGATGTCCGCCGTTTCTCTCCGTAGTGCTGACGATACATTGACGTACCTCACCGCAAAGCGCCGCGATCTCATCCTTATCAAGCTTTTTCAGATCCTCGGGAGAATTCACCCGTCCGAGGTATTGATATTCATTTCCCACGGAAGCATCCTCCCTTTCTTTTCGTAATGCACAAGCATCCAAATTATATTATAGCATTTTTTTCGGCAATTGTAAAGAGGTTTGCAAAAAATCAACCGATAATCTATATAACGAAAAAAGAGCCGCTTAAAGCGACTCTTTTTTATGTAGTTACAAATTACTTTGCAGCCTTTACGCCAGCCTTTGTGCCGAAGTAGATCATGTTACCGGACTTCTTAACAACCCAGTCAGTCTCTTCGTCATCCTTTTCGTCCTCAGCATATGCCTGAACGTCTTCCCACTCAGCGTTTGCAGCGTCCTTATCCTCAAAGTAGATAATGGTTACGTGCTCGCCGTCAGAGTTTGTACCGCTGACAACACACTCAACATCCTTGATGCCTGCAACGGAGAGAGCTGCGAGAGCAAGTGCGCCAAGACCGTCGTTATCGATCTTTGTAGCAGTATAGCCGTTCTCATCGAGAGCTGCCTTTGCATCTGCAGGATCCTTTGCGGGACCACCACAAGAAACAAGTGCGAGACACATCATAACTGCAACGAGTGTAAGTGCAAGAACTTTAACGATAGATTTTTTCATGACAAAAAATCTCCTTTCTAAAAATGGTACTACCATTATATAACTTTTTTTTGTTTTTGTCAAGTATTTATTCACATTTTTATCACACAAAAAACAAATTAATACTTTCGTAACAAACTTAATCTTGGCTTGCTTTTTTCCTTATAAAATAAAGAGAACTCAACCATATGCCTGCCGCAAAAGTCATACAGATATACACGAATACGTTACCTATACGCGTGTACAGCGTAGTCTGTTGACGCATACAGGCATCTGCAATCACATAGCCTTCACGGTCGGCTTCCAATGCTTCTACCACGTTTCCCATAGGGTCTATCACCGAGGAGATGCCTGTATTTGCCGATCGGACGACGTACCTTCCGTTTTCGATAGCGCGAAGAATAGATTGAGAGTTATGCATTGCCAAAGCAGCCGAATCACCGAACCAGGAATCATTGGTCGATATCGCGATGATCTCCGCGCCGTTCTGCACCGAGCTCCTGATCAGATCCTCATAGATCGAATCAAAGCAAATGCCGCATCCTACCCTTCCCACGCTTGTTTGGAAAACCACACTTTCTTCGCCTGCCATAAGGTCCTCCGACAGCATACCAATCTCCGCCAAGGGAGGAACAAGGAACATCACAAGACGCCTCATAGGAACGAACTCTCCGAACGGGACGAGCCGTTGCTTGTGATAAACAGTCTCCCCGAAGCTTCCGTCGGGTCTTACCTCGATGATAGAATTGCGAAGCATACCGCTTTCCTCATCGCTCGTAAATGCAGAAAACAGGATGGTGATCTCATTCTCCTTTGCCAGACTGCTCATATACGATTGCAGATCATATCTGCTGAAAAAATCGTACGGAATAGCAGTTTCCGGCCAAACGATCACGGACGCGCCGTTCGCTGAAGCCGACACGGTCAAGCCCTCGTAGATACCGAGGTTTCTTTCAAGGCTCGAGCTATCCCATTTATCTGCCGACGGGATATTTCCCTGTGCAGCCGCAACCGTGATCTGCTCGCCCTCCTCGCGATAAAGGAGCGTTACGAGAGAGCCTGCCGCCAAATTCAGACAGAACAGAAGCACCGCGACCGCAGAGAGGATCTTTTTCGTATTTCGATGCAATATTACATAGGCGATGCAGAAATTCACCGCAAGAATAATGAACGTTACAAAATAGGAGCCAAAGAGCGAGGCGCTCCGCAAAAGCAGAGGCGCTTCAACCTGTCCCAAGGGTAATCTTCCCCATGGAACGCCCCACCAGCCTACGGTCTGGAACCACTCCGCCACGGTCCACACAGCTGCGCCGAGAAAGGGGCAGACCATGGGAAACCGCCTTGCGGTCTCGGTTCGGGACAGGTAGCCGATGATCAGAAAAGCAAAGGCGCTGAAAAGAGCCTGCAGGAAAGAAAGGCCGAAGCAAGCAAACAGCACCACCACTACCGACGCAAAATTGGATAAGCCCGCGAAATCCAAGGGATACATATAGAAAAACCAATGGAACACCACGGCATAATACGTCCAGAAGAAGAGCAATCCCCTGCCCCATATTTTTCTCAGGCGCAGTTCCTTGCACTCTGCCGATTCCAAAAGGATCAGCGCGGCAGGAACGGCTGATATCCACTGCAAAAAACCAAGCTTTGGAAATGCCACGGGAATGGCGGTCAGCAGACCGCTGAAAACGAGCAATATGACCGCTCGGTATTTGTTTAAGATATCCTTCATATCATATGCTCCCTTCTGCCACATCGGCAAGATTTTTTATCTGTGCGCTTCCGTGATCCGACGTATCTTTTCCTCAGCGCCCGCAAATTCAGAGACAAACCAGATATCCGACGCGTCGAGGTTGACCTGCTTTCCCGAAAGATACCCGAGATAGCCTTCATCCTTGCCAAAGTCAAAGATCAAGCGGTAAGAATACAGCGCCTGATACTTGTATCCCCTTGCTTTATCGTCTCGGTTGACACCGTATTTTCCGTCTCCCAGCAAAGGGTGACCGATATGCGCCATATGGGCGCGGATCTGATGCGTCCTGCCCGTTACGAGCTCCACTTCAATAAGCGAAATATCTTTTTTTCCCGACAGGACCTTATATTTCGTTATGATATTCTTGTAGCCCTCACGCGGCTTATCGGAGACGGTTACAAGATTATCTGCGCTGTTCTTTTTCAGATATCCTGTCAGAGTATCCGCTCTTTTTTGCGGAATTCCGTGCACCGCGCAAAGATAGAACTTTCTGATCTCGTCATTCTTGATCTTTTCGTTCATCACGCGCAGAGCCTCTGCGTTCTTTGCCGCGATCACGATGCCTCCCGTATTTCTGTCAATTCGGTTACAAAGCGCGGGAGCGAAGGATTGCTCCTCCTCGGGATCATACTCGCCCTTCTGATAAAGATACGCTTGAATATGCATGATCAGAGTGTTTTCCCTTGCGCTGTCGTCCTCGTGGACAAGCACTCCGGGACGCTTGTTACACAGAATGATATTGTCGTCCTCGTAGACAATATCAAGCTTGGGTGTGATTCGCGCAAGCGCGCCGTCATCCTTCTCGGGTGAATCGAAAAATTCGTCTCTGATAAAGAGCTGTATCTCGTCGCCCTCAAGGAGTATCTGCTTCTGCTCGCATCTCTTGCGGTTGACCTTGATCTTCTTTGTTCTTATGTACTTATACATAAGCGACGCAGGTAGCCCCTTGACGGCTTTCGTAAGAAATTTGTCAAGTCTCTGCCCCGCGTCGTTTTTGTTGATTTTCAATATTTGCATAATTAGCCTTTGAACTGTTTTTTTCGTATCTTTTTCGAGAAAAAGATACCCAAAAAGCTTCCCGAAGGATAGTAGATAAAACAGACGGTTTATTTAACAAAATGGGTTTGTGCTTCTAACTCCACCATCTTAAAACCTTAACCGTCCGTATATAAAGCTATCCTTATTTTAAGGTTTTTGGGGAGGTGCGGAACTCCTTTTTGCCTAAAAAGGAGTTCCGCAATCTCATCAAAGAGTTCCGAATATTCTGTCGCCCGCGTCACCAAGACCGGGAACGATGTATGCGTGATCGTTGAGCTTTTCGTCGAGAGCGGCGGTAAAGATATCAACGTCGGGATGGTCGGCTTGAACCTTTGCAACACCCTCGGGAGCGGCAACGAGGCACATAAACTTGATCTGCTTACAGCCTGCTTCCTTCAGCTTGGTGAGCGCGTCGCTTGCAGAGCCTCCTGTAGCCAGCATAGGGTCTACGAGGATAACGATTCTCTGATCGATATCTGCGGGAAGCTTACAATAGTAGGTAACGGGCTGATGAGTTTCGGGGTCACGGTAAAGACCGATATGTCCAACCTTTGCAACGGGAACGAGGTCAAGAAGTCCGTCAACCATTCCGATACCTGCACGGAGAATCGGTACGATAGCAAGCTTTTTACCCGAAATGGTGTAAGCCTTTGTCTTCTGGATAGGAGTCTCGATGGTGATCTCCTCGAGGGGCAGATCGCGGGTCAACTCGTAGCCCATAAGCATAGCGATCTCGTTAAGAAGCTCGCGGAAGTCCTTGGAGCCTGTCTTTTTGTTTCTCATGATCGAAAGCTTGTGCGCGATAAGGGGATGATCTACAACGTGAAGTGTACTCATAGTTATTTTCCTTTCTGTCAAGCAGATTTTATTGTCTTTATATATTATAACTCATTATTTTCTCTTTTTCAAGAGCTTTTTGCAAATTGGATTAAAAATATCTTTTTTTCTTGTCTCTATTGACTTTTTATATTGGTAGATGTATAATTTTCTTATAATACAGTCTTTTGAAAGTGAGGACATAGATATGGATGATAAGCATAAGGTAGCCCTTCCTACCAACGAGGCAAACGTAGAAGCGGACGACAGCAAAAAGGATGTGTGGAATTGCCCCGAATTCAAGGTTTCGGGTCTTTTCGCGTCACACATGGTGCTTCAGCGTGAAAAGCCTATAAAGGTATGGGGATTTTCGCAAAAGGTTGGCTCAAAGGTGGCCGGTCATTTTATGGGGGAGACTTCCACCGCTATCGTTGGCGAGGATAACCGCTTTGAGTTGAAATTCTCTGCCCGTCCCGCCTGCGCGGATCCTCAGGTTATGGTAATTTCCGACGAATTTGACCACGTGGTCACCTTTGAGGACGTGCTTGTGGGCGACGTATGGATCATCGGCGGTCAGTCCAACGCGGAGCTTCATTTGGATCCCTGTATGCCTCTGACTCCGAGCGTGGATTTTGACGAAAACGACAATTTCCGTCTTTTCTTCCAGCACGGATGGAGTGGAATGGCGCTTGGCAAGGAAAGCAACCTTGTTCAGCCCGATATCATTAACCCCGAGTGGACTTGGAGCCGTCCCAATGAGGAAAGCTCTAAAAGCTTCTCGGCAATCGGATGGTACTTTGCCAAGGAAGTGACAAAGCACATCGGCGTACCGCTCGGTATGCTTATGATGGCGGCCGGCGGCGTTTGTCTGCGTGAGCTGATGCCCGTAGACCTTGCCACCTCCCTCGGCTACACCAAGGGCGCAAACACAAGAATCGGCGGCGCATACGACACGCTGATCAATCCCATCGTTCCTCTGTCCTTCAAGGCACAGATCTTCTTCCAGGGTGAGAGTGAGGGCTGCTGGTTCTCCTGCGCCCGTCAGTACGACACCGATCTTGCGGCATATTTTGAGGATGAAAGAAAGCGCTTCGGTCAGCATTTCCCCATTTACAACGTTCAGCTTTGCGACTACGGCGACAATTGCTTTAAATATTTCCCTGCTCTTGATATCGTGCGCGTAAAGCAGTTTGATGCCCTCGCACTCATCCCCGACATGACGCTTACCGTGGATATGGACCTCCCCTCTCCCGAGGGCTTCGATTGGGCACACTCGCCCCGCAAGCTTGAGCTTGCCGAGAGACTTGCAAGGCTTGCGCTTGCTAAGGAATACGGTGTGGGTGCTCTTGTCGATGCGGTCTCTCCCCGTCCTATCTGCGCATCGCTCTCCGAGGATAAGAAGGAGATCGTGATCGACTTCACCGATCTCGGCACAGGCCTTATCGTTACGGGTCAAGACCCCAAGTGCAGCGTCGGTCTCCCTGTTGGCGGCTTCACCGTTGGACCTTACGAGGACAGAAAGCCTGCCGAGGCGAAAATTACCTCACGCGGTCAGGTTACGGTCACCGTTCCCGAGGGGGCGGACACAGCCTTTGTAAACTACTGCTTCGCCATCCGCGTCGAGCCCGAGCTTTATAACGGCAACAATCTGCCCTGTCCTTCGTTCTCAATCAAGGTTTCACAGTAAAGGAATACGATATGATAGAAATAAACGGCAACCTTTGCCATAAAACAATAACAGGTAAGCTCTCTCCCTCTCTCTCCTTTGACAAAAGCAAGGATTTTGGCGAGCAAAGAGCAAAAATTGACGAAAAATTGCGTGAGCTTATGGGGCTTGATCTGATCGCCGCAAACGCTTGCGAGCCTAACCTCACAATTGAGGAAGACATTATGATGGACGGCTACCGCCGCATCCGCTTCGTCTTTTTCAGCGAGGTAGACGCCCCCGTTCCCTGCTATCTGCTCATTCCCGACACAGGCAAGGGAAAATATCCCGTAGCTATCTGTCTGCAGGGGCATTCAACCGGATTTCACAACTCCATCGGCGTTGTCAAGTACGACCGCGACGCAGAGGGTCAGCCCCGAAAGGCCTTTGGACTGCAAGCAGTGCAAAACGGATTTATCGCACTTTGCATTGAGCAGAGATCTATGGGTGAGCGTCGTCCTCCCGATCCTGCCGACAGAGCGCACAACTGTTGCTTCCAAGCGCACAACGCATTTATGCTCGGCAGAACCACAATAGGCGAGCGCGTGTGGGATATCAGCCGCGCCATTGATCTGTTGGTTAATTTCAAGGAATGTGACCTCGACAGGATCTGTATCACGGGCAATTCGGGCGGCGGTACGGCGTCATTCTATGCCGCTTGTATCGACGAGCGTATCAAGGTCAGTATTCCAAGCTGTTCCTTCTGCCCTTACGACGATTCGATCATAGCTCTTCTTCATTGCGGATGCAACTATATCCCCTCAGCGCGCAGATATTTTGAGATGCAGGATCTCGCTTGTCTTATCGCTCCACGAAAGCTTGCTGTCGTGGCGGGTGAGCTTGATCCCATCTTCCCCATTGACGGTGTCAAGCGCGGATACGAAACGGTTAAAGAAATCTACGCCGCCGCAGGCGTTCCCGAAAACGCTTCTTTAACGGTCACACCTCGCGAGCATTGGTGGTGTGAGGACATAGTTTGGCCGCTTATTAAAGAGACTACCGGTTGGTAATTAGACGATCAACAAATAGCAATCAAGCCCCACGGCGTCGCCGTGGGGCTTGTTCGTTACAAATTATTTAACATTACCGTACGCACCAACCATCATTTTGGTGAGGGCAATGGCTTCATCCATTCCACAGCCTTCGACGGCTTCACCGGTCATAAATCCGACGAGGGGATTGATCGAGGGCTCGGGCAATTCAAGAGATACGGGAGCCTTACCTGCGGCGGTGTAGGTCGCTCCCGCTCTTGTGCAAGAGAGATAACCCATATCTCCGCCGATCTCAAAGGTCTCGGGACAGCCTTGGCTGACGAATCCCGTCTCGTTGACGGCGATCGCGCCGCTCTCGAAGGACATCACGGTAATCGCGTTATCCTCAAGGCAGGAGGGGTTCAGCACAGCATCCTTTTCATCACGGCAGAAGTGGGTGAAGGTGGACGAATAGGTCACGGGCTCGCCAAGCACCCAATGGGTGAGATACATTCCGTGGGCGCCCAAGTCGATCATTGCGCCGCCTCCGCACTCTTCCGCGTTATAGAAATGGGCGGGCAACCAATGGTTGACGCTACCGCTATGGCAGTTACGGAAGCGAACGTAATTAACTTTACCGACAAGTCCGTCGTCAGCCGCCTTCTTCAGCGCCATAAATGCGGGAACGCTCTTCCAAGGGAATGAGATCACGAATCTGACTCCGTTCTTCTCTACCGCATTCTTGATCTTGAGGCAATCCTCTACGGTGAGAGCAAGCACCTTTTCGGCAAAGATATACTTTCCCGCCTCTGCCGCTGCGACGATCAGCTCGGTGTGCTTATTTGTCGCCGCGCAGACGATAACGCCCTCGCATTCGCTTGCGAGCAGCTCTTCAACGCTTGTAAACTCTTTGATATTATATCTTTTCGCAAAATCCGCTCTCCAAGCGGCATTTTCCTCATAAACACCGACCACCTCGCCGTATTTTTGTGCGATCTCGGTATATTGGGGAGCATGGACGTGCCAAGTGCCTAAAATTGCTACTTTCATTCGAAATAAACCGCCTTTCCTGTCTTGGAGGAGGTATAGATTGCCTCAAGGATCTGAGAAACCACGCAAGCCTGCTCGGGAAGAACGGTGGGGTTAGTATCGTTTACGATGCTCTCGATCCACTGACGAGCCTCTGCCACGGGGGGAGTGCTTGCTCCGCCGCTGTAGAAGGCAACGCCGCCCGCACCAAGCTCAACCTTGCTGTTGACTTGTCTGTCAAGCTCGATCTTATTGATCTTCAGCTCGTTGTTGATGATAGAAAGACCCGCCTTGGAGCCGCAAAGGCGACAGCTTCCCTCCTCGATCGGTGTGTCTGTGTTCAGCGCCCAGCTTGTTTCAAGCATAATGGTAGCGCCGTTTTTCATAACGATGATTGCACAAGCCGCCTCCTCAAGAGGTGTGGTGCTGACACCGTTGTCGCCCCAGATATTACCTGCCTCGGGATGCTCAAGAGCCTTATGTGTCTTACCGAGGACCATTGCAGGCTCGTAGTTGTTCATAAGGTAAAGGGTCAGGTCGAGAGAATGCGTGGCGATGTCGATGATAGGGCCGCCACCCTGCTCGTATTCATTGAGGAACACACACCAGTTAGGAGTACCTCTGCGACGGATAGCATAACAGTTTGCATAATAGATCTCGCCGATAGAGCCCTGCTCGATATACTGCTTTGCATATTTGGCGCTTGCCTTCTGTCTGTGCTGATAACCAATGGTCAGCTTCTTGCCCGTCTCTCGTGCCGCCTCAAGCATTCTCTTTGCGTCCTCAGCACTCTTTGCCATAGGCTTTTCACACATAACGTGCTTGCCTGCGTAGAGCGCGTCGATAGAGATATCCGCATGGGAACGGTTAGGAGTCAGAACATGAATAACCTCGATCTCGGGGTCCTTCAGAAGCTCTTTATAATCCTCATAGACCTTCGCATCGGGTGTTCCGTATTCCTTCGCCGCCTTCTGCGCCTTTTCAACGATAATATCGCAAAACGCGACCATCTGAACGCCCGCAACCTGACGGAGCGAGGGCATATGCTTACCGTTGGCGATACCGCCGCAACCGATAATACCTACTTTTACTGTTCTCATAATAATAATTCCTTTCTTGCGCAAAGAATTTGACAGAAATGTCGTTTTTCTATCATAACGCGATCAAAACAACCGTTCTGAGCCGATCGGTACAATATTTTTATTCCAAAGATCAAAATATTAACTTTTTGCAAAGTAACGGTTAATTTCTATTATCATTATAGCATTTTTAAAAATTATATGCTATAATTATTATACTTTAAAGTGTAAAAAATCTATTTTTATAATTGGAGATCAATATGACCGACGTCTATACAGAAACCGCACCTCCGCATTTGTCGGAATACGGGATCGAATTTTTCTCTCAGACAAAAGACAATGCGGGAGTGATCGCAAGGGCGCACATACATCCTGCCATTGAATTTATATACATAACCAAGGGTACCTTTGAGATCGGTATCGACAGCGAGCAGCTTACGGCGACCGTGGGAGACCTTGTGCTCTTTCGCGCCAATGCCGTTCACACCACCCGTCACGTAGGAGAGGGATACGGTGAATACTTCGTGCTTAAGATCAATCCCACCCTGCTTTTTCAGATCTTTCTCGGCAAGGATATCACGGGATATGTGATCCCGTTTTTGCACAGAAACCCCGGCGATATCTCTCACTTTGCCGCATCGGATATTCCAATCGAAGCAAAGCGGATCCTGGATTCTATGATCGATGAATACGATCATTCGGATAAATACTTTTTCGCCATTGAGCGCGCGTACGCCGCGGCGTTTTTAGTCTCTCTTCTCCGCACCGTGATCAAGCCGCAAAGCTACCTTCAGGGCGGTGAGATCAGCGAAAAGAGCGTTGGGCTGATCTATGAAAGCGTGAAATACGTCAATGAAAACTACGCATCCGACATCACACCCACGGATTGTGCCGAAAGCATACATCTGAGCTACAGCTATTTCGCCAAGCTGTTCCGCGCGGTTACGGGCAAAACCTTCAAGGAATATCTGACGGGTGTGCGACTTGCCAAAGCGCACAACGTTCTGATCTCCACCGCTCTTCCCATAACCGACGTAGCAGCATCCTGCGGCTACAGCAATCTTTCTTATTTCATCGCAGAATACCGCAAGGTATACGGCAGAACCCCCCGTGAAACGAGAAAGGATACAAAAAAGCCTACGACCCTGAAACTGCCCGATAGCGGCAACGAGGTAAATAAGATATGAAAAACAACTTTAAGGTCGGGATCACCACACTTGGCTGTAAGGTCAACCAATACGAATCCGAGGCTATTGCGGAGGCACTCGAGGCAAGAGGCTTTGTAATCGCACCTCACACGGAGATATGCGATGCTTACGTGATCAATACCTGTACAGTGACTGCAGAATCGGACAGGAAGGCACGTCAAATGATACGTCGTATGATCACGCGCAATCCTGCTGCATACGTGCTTGTAACCGGCTGTTATTCACAGGTCTCCCCTGAGGAGGTTGCCGAAATCGAGGGCGTTGATTACGTTTGCGGAAGCTCCAACAAAATGAGTGTGACGGATAAGCTTTCAGAGCTGATCGGCCGAGGCGCAAAGAACGTTAAGGCAGAGGTCTGCGTACCGGACCTTGACGCGTCGGGCTTTGAGCAGATGTCGATCCGCAGATTCAACCGCACGCGCGCATACGTAAAAATTGAGGATGGCTGTGAATCTAAGTGCGCCTATTGCACGATCCCCGCGTCAAGAGGGCCGATTCGTTCCAAGCCATACGGCGAGGTCATCGACGAGGTTCGCTTACTGACAGACAACGGCGTTCGAGAGGTGGTTTTGACAGGCATCGAGACAGGCTCTTACGGTAAAGATCTGCCAAAGCACGAAAGCTTTGCTTCGCTCCTCTGTGCCATTGACGAGATCGAGGGGATCGGAAGAGTACGCACAGGATCGCTTGATCCTACTGTCATCAAACCGGATTTCGTCGCAAGGATCAAGGATCTGAGGTCGCTCTGCCCGCATTTTCACCTTTCCCTACAGAGCGGAAGCAGTAAGACGCTTGCTTCTATGAAAAGAAAATATAATGCCGAGCAGGCAATGGGGTGCATTGAAAGGCTGCGCGAGGCGATGCCCGACGTGCAATTCACCACGGACGTTATCGTAGGTTTTCCCGGAGAGACCGATGCGGATTTTGCCGAGACCTGCGAATTCGTGCGCAAAGCCAAGTTTTTGATGATACACGTTTTCCCCTATTCCAAGCGCAAGGGCACGGTTGCGGCACAAATGAACGGACAGGTGCCCGAGCAGATCAAGCGCGAGCGAGTGCGGATACTCACAGAGATCAGCCGTGAGATCCGCGGCAAAATTCTTGACGGCAAGATTGCCAAGGGAGACCCTGTGGAGGTCTTGTTCGAAAGCAGCTCTAAAGGATACGCTTACGGACACACCGCAGACTTTATTGAGGTCAAGGTAAAAACGGACAAGCAAATGCACGGACTTTTCCGTCAAGTTCGGCTGCTCTCCCACGACGGAGACGTTTGCGAGGGCGTTTTGGCAGAGGATCAACCGTAAAAAAGTGCAAAAAGCATACAAAAAACACCGTTTTTGTGGGCTTTTACGGGCATAATTAAAAAAATCAAAAAAATTTGAAATATTTTTCAAAAAGCTATTGCAATTTCCAAAAAAGTGTGATATAATAACGGAGTTGCATAATGTTTAAAAAATCATTACAATAGATGCAAGTGATTGCAAGGAGGTAAATTATCATGGCAAAGTGCAGTGTTTGTGGAAAAGGTGTTGTTTTCGGTCAGAATGTTTCTCACTCTAACCGTAAGACAAACAGAACTTGGAAGCCCAATATCCGTAAGGTAAAAGCAATTGTTGACGGTACGCCTAAGACTGTTGCTGTTTGCTCCCGTTGCCTTCGTTCGGGCAAGGTTAACCGTGCTTAATTTCGGTTAAATATCCATAATTTACAAAAAGGGTGCGCGTGTCGCACCCTTTTGCATTTTAGGAGATCTTATGTACGTGATCACAGACTGCCGCATCGGGGCGGCTTCTATAGATTTCTTGAAAAAGAACAGCGTTGAGCCGATCCTGCTCCCCTCCGCCGATTATCTGGAGAGCGCTGTTGCAAGCCACACCGACATGCTGATGTTTCTCGGCTTCGGGAGGCTTTTTTGTCATAGAAAATACGTTGAAAGTAATAGAGCCCTTGTGGAGCGCATCGCCTCCCTTGCTCAACTTGAGCTGACCGTCTCGGAAGAGCCTACGGGTGAGAGATACCCTTATGACGTTCTTTTCAACGCTTGTATTCTTGGGAACAGGCTGATCTGCAATAAAAACACGGTATCAAAGCTGATCCTTGACGCGGCAAATGAATCCGGTTATGAAATCATTCACGTGCCGCAGGGATACGCAAAATGCTCGGTCTGCGCAGTATCGGACAACGCCATCATTACGGCAGACAAGGCCATTGCCAAAGCTTGTCGATCGGCAGGGATCGACGTTTTGACGGTTACGGAGGGGCATATTTCTCTGCCGCCCTACGATTACGGCTTTATCGGCGGCGCCGGCGGGCTTTGCGGTAACAAGGTCTGCTTCTGCGGCTCGATCAACAAGCATCCCGACGGCGAGCGAATTAAAAAATTCTGCGAAGAAAACGGTAAAATAGCGGTATCTCTGTCAGACGGTGAGTTGCAGGACGTGGGAAGCTTGTTTTTTATCGGAGGAAACGAATATGGAAATGGATAAAAGCTATTGGAACGAGAAATATTGGGTCAGGCATATGGAAAAGGACGATCTTGACCACATTGAAGACCCGTGGATCGAAAAATACGAAGAGATTTTTACATCTTATCACGGCACGCTGCTTGATCTTGGCTGCGGTGTGGGACAATACTCAAAATACTTTTCAAGCAAGGGATTTGAAGTAACCTCAAGCGATATTTCAGAGCGTGCGCTGGCATATCTTTCGCAAAAAATGCCCGAGATAAAAACGGTACGTCTGGATATGACCGAGCCCCTTCCCTTTGCAGAAAACGCATTTGACATCGTGTTTGCCAATCTTTCGATCCATTTCTTTTCAAGCGAGGACACCGCGCGCTTGATTACTGAAGTAAAACGAATACTAAAAAACGACGGCCTTTTCATAGGCTCCTGCAATTCAAGCAAGGCATACAATTACATCGCTGATAAATCCCAAGTGATCGAGGAGGGCTTCTATCTTGAGGACGGTGGGCGGTCGGTAAGATTGTTCGACCAAGCGCAATTTGATCATTTCTTCTCGGATTGGGAAAAGATCGCGCTTTGCGAAGTAGAAACAACAAGATTTAACAGATCAAAAAATATGTGGGAGTTTATATATAAAAAAGCTTAACGATCCACAGAAAGGAGACCGAAATGGATTTTAACGAGATCTATAAGATAAAAGACGAAACCCTGCAAATACAGAAAACATACGAATTATTCAACGAGGACACGAGATTGAATCGCTCAAGGGCGGCAAGAGTCGAATTCCTCACCAACGTCAGATACATCGAAAAATATCTGACGGACGGCGACCGCATACTTGACATCGGTGCGGGAGCGGGTGAATACAGCTTTTACTTTGCGCGTAAAGGTTATCAGGTCTCTGCGCTGGAATTGACCGATGCAAATATCAAAGCGTTTCGCGCTAAAATGAATGATGGGGACAATATCGACCTTATTCAAGGAAACGCAATTGACCTTTCGTGTTACGAGGATAAAAGCTTTGACATCGTTCTGCTTTTCGGTCCGCTCTATCATCTGCATAATGAGGCTGACCGCCAAAAGTGCATATCCGAAGCCAAAAGAGTTTGCAAGGACGACGGTACCATCTTCTTTTCCTTTATCTGCAACGATATGGTGATCATCACCGAGCTTGACTACGACAAGGATTATCTTAGAGGCGAGAGCTATGACCACGACAGCTTTAAGGTCGAGGACTTCCCTTTCGTTTTCTTTACCGCGGACGGTTGCAGAAAAATGCTCGAGGACGGTGGTATCGAAATCAGGCACTCCGTTGCCTCCGACGGATTTTCAGAGCTTATGGCAGATAGGATCAACGCCCTTGACGATGAAAGCTATGAGCAATATCTGAAATACCACTTCTATATCTGTGAAAAGCCCGAATTTCTCGGCGCAAGCAATCATTTGCTTTTTGTGGGACGGTAAGTAATAAATTCGCGATTCGCTTTTTAAAGGTTTTTGAAAAGGGGTTCGGGGGAAAACTTTTTTCAAAAAGTTTTCCCCCGAAATTCTGTTTTCTTATCAATAATTCTCTTCGTGAAGTTCAAAGTAGCTCTGAGGATGCGCGCAGGTGGGGCACATTTGAGGAGCCTTGGTTCCTACCACGATATGGCCGCAGTTACGGCACTCCCAAACCTTGACCTCACTCTTTGCAAAAACCTGAGCGGTCTCAACGTTCTTAAGCAATGCTCTGTATCTTTCCTCATGGTGCTTTTCAATAGCCGCTACCATACGGAACTTTGCCGCAAGAGCTGTAAAGCCCTCTTCTTCAGCGGTCTTTGCGAAGCCCTCGTACATATCGGTCCACTCATAATTCTCACCCTCTGCGGCGTGGAGAAGATTCTCAGCGGTATCACCGATACCCTCAAGCTCCTTGAGCCAAAGCTTTGCGTGCTCCTTCTCGTTATCGGCGGTCTTCAGGAAAAGAGCCGCGATCTGCTCATAGCCTTCCTTCTTCGCCTTGGATGCAAAATATGTGTACTTGTTTCTTGCCTGAGATTCGCCTGCGAAAGCGGCTTCCAGGTTTTTTTCTGTCTGTGTACCTGCGTACTTGTTTGCCATAATGTTACCCTCCTTTTATTACGAATCATACGTTATGATTACCGTTTAAACATATCATACCATAAAAAAACCGTATTGTCTATATCTTTTTTATAATTTCAGCAAATTCAACGTCAATTTTTGATCGTATAGACGGTACAAGTCTCCCAAGCGTTGCCTTTTTTCACCGATCCGCTGTGATCAAGCAGAAAATACATCTTATTGTACGGCACACCGCCATTGTCGGTGATAAGGAATCTGTTTTCTCCGCCCGACAGCGACTTTCCGACCTTCATCCCAAAGGTAAAGCCCGATTCGCCGCAGAGGTAAAGTGTATCGTGCAAGCCGCTTTCGGAAATACTCACGTTTACGGATATGGGCTTCTTATCGGCATCCGCATCCGTATAATAATGATCGGTTACCTCCTTAAAGGGCGGCATCATCGCCATATAAGAATTGCCTAACAAATAATCGTTCAGCCATTCAACCTTCTGCTCTACGCTGACCTCCCTATTGGAAACGGTTATTTTTTTATAGTGCAGAAGCGCTTCTGTTACGGAATCAATCGGATCGAACCCCTTCGACCACACTTCAAGCACCAGCGTTCTGAACGGTATAAGCTCGGTGATTGCTTCAAATTCTCTTTCTTTTTCGTCAACAGTAAGCTTGACCTTCTGAAAAACCTCGTCACCGTGGGCATAACCGCCTATAAAATCCGGTCTTTGCTGTATTTTCAGCGCCATTTCCCATTCGGCACCTGCTCTGGTTAGAGGCTTTATGGGAGAAAGCTTGTCATCACACCAATAAGCTACACTCAATCGCCACGTGTCACAGTTGCTGCGCGCATTGACGGAATGGACGATATTGTAGTTCACATATCCGTTATTTACGGGCAAAAAAAGCTTGATCGCTTCGTTTCCGGCATCATCGGTCTGCCCCTTGACAAATCTGCATATAGCTTCTTTTTGATTACACATACCGCACCTCAAAATCCACTTTATAAAACAATTATAATACCAAAAAACGATTTTGTCAACAAAAAAACCGCCGACATTGTCGGCGGTTTAAACGTTACCAAATTAGTCGGTAATGTAAGGCAGAAGAGCAACCTGACGAGCACGCTTGATAGCGGTGTTCAGCTCTCTCTGATGTACTGCACAGGTACCGGAAATTCTTCTGGGAAGAATTTTGCCGCGCTCGCTGATGAACTTGCGAAGCTTTGCGGAATCCTTGTAATCGATAAAGGAAACCTTGTCAGCGCAGAAGATACATACCTTTTTTCTCTTCGCACGTACTGCAGGACGTGCGGGACGAGTATTCTCAGTCATCTTATAAAATCCTCCAATTCATATTTTTGTGTCGACGATCTTATCAGAAAGGAAGATCGTCGTCTGTCTTGATCTCCTCAAACTTGGGTGTTGTTCCCATAGGTGTGGAGAAAGAGGGTGTGGAACCACCGAATGTGTCGGAATCGTCTCCACCGTAGGAGTTGCCCGACTCAGAGCGGCTGTCAACGAACATAACCTCGTCTGCAACGATGTCGGTTCTGTAATGATTTGCGCCCTGCTGATCTGTCCACTTGTTGTTCTGGATCGTGCCCACAACACAGATGGACGAGCCCTTCTTAAAGTAACGGGAAACGAACTCTGCGGTCTGTCTCCAAGCGGTTACGTTAAAAAAGTCTGTTTCGGTCTGCTGGCCGGAGTTTCTTGTAAATCTGCGGTTTACCGCGATGCTGAAGGTTACCACAGCGATGCCGCTCTGTGTCTGCTTCAATTCGGGATCAGCCGTAAGTCTTCCGCCAAGAATGACCTTATTGAAATTAAAGTTTGCCATAATAGTCCTCCCTTGATCGGTTCGGATTATTCAGCGTCTGTAGCTTCGGTAGCTTCAACTGCTTCAGCAACAACTTCTTCAGCAGCTTCTTCCTTAACAGCAGTAACGGGCTCATGCTCGAGCTTTACTGTCATGGAACGCATGATAGACTCGTCGATGTTGAAAAGACGGTCAAGCTCTGCCAAGAAAGCAGCAGGAGATTTGTGCGTTACAATGGTGTAGTAGCCCTCGTTCATATCGTTGATGGGATATGCAAGACGGCGCTTGCCCCATTCTGCGACCTCAACGATCTCACCGTTGGAAGCGATCAAACCTGTGAACTTTTCAACTGTTGCCTTTGTAGCCTCCTCACCGTTAGAAAGATCGGTGATGAACAGAGTTTCATAAGAATTGATGATGTTTTCCATGTTTTATTACCTCCCTATGGACTTTATATCGACCGCGCTGTGTCTTTTTGCGCGGTAGAGAGACGGCTGTTGGCATCACAAGCCGTACCAAATAAGAATTATACCACAAAAACTATATTTTGTCAAGGATTAAAGAAATTTAATTGTAAACTTTATGTGAACGTGTCAATTCCCTTCATTTTTTCGATACTCCACGAAGATGATCGGCGTTTTTCCGACTTCAACCTTATATGGCATCAGCTTTTTCTCGGTTATGGCAAGCATAGTGGCTACCGAGAAAACTTTTACGGCACTATCATGAAGAAAATGTTCTCTTCCGTCCACGTGCATCGGGATCTTATGCGTCCAGCTATTCCACAATTGCTTCACCTCATCTCCCATAATGGCAAACAACTCCTCGCGTATCTTTTTCATCGCGTCGTTCCACAATCTTGCCTCCTCAAAGGTCAAGGCGGGGATATCAAGGGCGATCTCGCCGTCATCACGGCGGCGAAGTATATGGAGCTTTTCAAAATCGGGGATCAAATCCGAAACGTAGTTATCCACGTGTACGTTACAACCGACCAACGACGCATAAAATCTTACCGCGCTTTGCAAGGACACCTTGCATTTCATATTATCATACCCCCAATGCGCCTCGCCGAAGCAGGATTGAAGGTCGTACATCTTACAGTCATAATTTCCGTCGTTGTTTTTTGAGCATCCCACGTGAACCGGTCCCGAGCGGATATATTTACTGTCACGCTTTTCATCGTGCTCGCTGACAGTCAGTATCGCCCACCATCTTCCGCCGTTGGGACGCTCGGGGTACTCCGACCAATCGGGTGGAGGCGAGGGCTTGGACATCAGCGCTACCTGATTGATGCATCGATCGATGATAAAAAGCATCATCGTCGCCTTTTGCTTTTCGCTCATAGAGGCAAACTGCTCCCGCTCCGTCAAGGGCTTTACGTGCTTCCACACAGCATTCCATACCGTCTCGGCATATTTTTCCGCCAAAGCCTCCTGACGCTCGATATCACCGAAGGTATCCGCGTATTTTTCCATATAGCAACGGGTATAGACAAGCCCTCCGTCCGTCCTGCCCATAAGCTCTCCCGTCACAAGTCGGTCGACCAAAGGCTCAACGTACGCTGTGGGCATTCCCATCGTGTCCGAGATCTCACGGATCGAGATCGGCTTTTCATAAGCAAGCCATAAAATATTACCTTCGATCAGCGAATGAAGCAGAGTAAACGGCTCACCTCTCATCGAGTCACCGCCCCAGATGCCTATGCCAACGTTCTTTGGCTCGTAGCTGACACTTGAATACTTTTCCATATTTCCTATTCCCTCTTTGATCTGACTGCGAGCACTTGACAAACGCGATTTCACCGTTCCCGGCGAAATACCGAGATCCTTTGCAATGCGCTCCACCGTATGACCGTGAATATAGTGGCGCACGGTCACCTCACGGTAAATATGAATCAGTCTGCCGATCTCACGGCGCACTGCGGCATATTCGTCTTCGCCATCATTCACTGCGGCAACATCTTCACTACCCAGCTTTTGAAGGTCTTCGTCATTGAAAACATCAAAATTTTCAAAAGATACCGTACGGTTTCGATATTTTCGGCGCAGATACGCATTGTATTTGTTTTTCATCACCGTGGAGAGAAATCCTTTTGGATATTCTATGTGTTCTCCCTCGTTCCGCTTTACCACATACACAAGAATCGTGTCCTGGATCAGCGCATCGAGATCGTCATGATCCTGATACTTGCTTACGGCAAGATCATAAAGATAGAGCAAAAGCTCCTCACATTCGCGCTCAAATGCTTGGTCATTGATCATTTCGGGTTCTCCTTTCCGCCTTACGGGCTGTTTTCACCTTTTTAGTTGCCCGAAAGGTGGGGTGGTTCGCTTTTTTTGCCTTCTTTTTCAATTATATCACAAATAATCAATTTTTTCAAGAAATTTTAGAGATATCCATTCAACACATCAAAATAATCAAGGTTTTCAATTTGGATTTTATGTATAATTAATATATATATAGATATTTATATTACATCGCTTGGAGGTTATTCAAACATGAAAAAACTCACGTCATTCTTATCCGTTTTTCTCGTCTGCTGTATGCTTGCGAGCGCTTTCGCATCCTGCGGTGATTCGGGAAACAAGGATGAGAACACATCCGACACCTCAGACGCTTTGCAATCGACCGAGCAGTCTTCCGATGGAAACAGCGAATCAGAAACCGAGACCGAGATTCGCGAGGTGGTTGTTCCCGACGGCATTTGGGGCAACTCCATCGCTTATGCCTACAAGATTCAGAACGGTGTGCAGAGCTACTATCCCGACGGAGTGGCAAGAGACTCCTACGTTGTGGAAAACCTGAATATGCAGGCAGAATTTGCGCTTGGCTCGGGCAAATCCGAAAAGCTGAGCTATCTGAAAAACCGTAGCGGCGGAACCTATCTCTCCGACACTATGGACGTATTCGTTCGTATGAAAAACGGAAAGACCTATTTCGCATCCGATTCCGACAAGGCCGCGCGCGCGAACATATACAGGATCGGCTATTATTACTATGACGTCCGCATTTTGGAGCAGAGCTTCTATTCGGACGCTGTGGCAAGCAAGGAGCTGAGCTTTGACGCGGCACTTTTCTCATACTACAATTCCGCCTGCGTCTCCTCCTACAAGGTTCGCGACGGTGTTATCAAGTACGCGGTTTCGGGCAGCGACCCTTATTTCTCCTGCTCAAATAATGCTATCAATTTTTCCGCCGAAGACTACAACGCCATACAGCTGACGGTCAAATCCTCAGCCTCCGAGCAGGCACAGCTTTTTGTCGTCACCGACAAAAAGCCCTCCTATAACGCAACACAATCGGTGATGTTCAACGTCAAAAACGACGGAGAATTCCACACCTACAACATTATGCTGAGCGCTCTTCCCGACAGCACGGGCAACGTGATCGGATTCCGTTTCGACCTTGGAAAAGCCGGAGAGGTCATCGAGGTCAAGGATATGAAGGCTGTCAAGCTGGAATCCGATGCGCCTTACGTTCTCCTTGACAGAACCTGGCACACCTATCCCGACAAGGTACATCAGGAGCTTCATTTTGTGGCTCCCGAAGGACAGGACGGCATCGACGCGCTCGGTATGGTTACCGAGATCTCTGCCGATACGGTTGCAAAGCTGATCGTAAAGGATAAAAACGGCACTCACGATTCTCTTGACGGAATTGATTGGGCAAGCGCGGAGTACGTAGGCTTCGACGTCAAGGATGCGGGCATCTTCGGTTATATTATGCCCGCGGATGATGCAAGCGGCTCGATCATGGTAACTCTTGACGGCGGAAAATACACCGTGGTACAGGAGGCATCTCCCGAAAACGGAGAGATCCGCTCCCCCGTCGAGGTGGACAGCACAGCCAACGATTTCTTTATGGGACAGCGGCTTTACACCGATGAAAGCCACAGCTTTGATGCATTTATCAAGGAAGCCGAATGGGAAAGAAATCCTCTTCAAAGCATTGGCGGTGACAGCTACGTAGGCTATGACGCTCTGCGCGGCGCATATCTTTTCACCATTGGCGGAACAAGCTTCAATCCCGCATTCTTCTCCAATCAGAATCAGCACTTCTATGCCGACGTTTCTCTGACAGGCGAGAAGGTTGACCGCCCCATCTACATCCGCACCGCCACCACCTCGGGCTGTCTTGAGGGCGCGGCGATCATGGATGCAGGCGGAATGCTGCTTCCCATTCCTCTCGAGGTATCCAAGAACTTCGGTGAGGGTGAAGAGCCCATTATGAATTACAGCGACGAAACCTATGGCGAGACCGTTTTTCCCTTTGTGGCTACCGCAAACACGGAATATGATTTCACGGTGCTTAATCTCTATCAGAATTGGGGTAAATTCCCTCTTAAGCAGCTCTCGTCCATTGCATATTACGCTCCTTACTATCATCTCTCGGTAGGTATCACCGAGACCAGCTGTATCTCCCCGTGGTACGTACGCGGCAGAACGCTTTGGACGCTTCCCGATTTCCGCGCGATCTCCGCACCTTATTGGTTTGAGCTTGATGGCGATGCCTTCAAAAACGAGCCCCAGCACACCAACGCAGGACTTTTCGAGATCATTCAGTACACCGATGCAGACGGCAATTTTATTGCATCCGAAAACTATAAAAATGTGATCGACGCATCAGGCCCCGTGTATGCCGAGGTCAAGATGGATTATCTCTCCGACGACGGTAAGATGAAGATATCCTACAACCATCTTGAAATGCCTCAAACCGACGAGCTCCGCACCTACTACACAGTTGAGATCAAGGTTCTTGACGATATCAGCATCAAGAATTTCAAGGAGGACTTTGCATTTTACGCTTGGGAGACCGACAGACGGTACGTGGGTTACCTTGATGCATCCAACGAGCGCAAGGAAGCGAAATACAGCGCTACCGACGACGTGACCGAGTATATCCTCGGTAAAAGCAGTCCCTATTTCGGCAACTACGGTATCAAATCCAGCAACGCAACCAACCTCGGATTTCTGATCCACTCCTCCGAGATCGTTTTGGGAGGTCAGACGTTTAACGGCAACTTTGTTGTGACCGAGGAAGCGAAAAATCGCTTTGCACTCTCTCTTGATCTTGGAGAGATCACTCTGAAGAAGGGCGACTATATAACCCTCAACATTCTGATGATCCCGTGGGGCTCTCATCTTTCCACAAACTCCTCCAATCTGGCAACGCTTCGCCAGAACACAGCCATCGATCCTTATAAGGTCGTTGCCATCGACGGAGAGGTCATCGACAGCGTTTATATGCCCAGAATCAAAACGACCAACGGAAAAAGCGCTGAATTCACCATTTCGGGCGGTGCGAACAATGCTTCCGTTCGTATTTACGGCTTCAACAAGCTGACCGCGCCCAAGATCTACGAAAAGGTCGACGGCGAGTGGGTCGAATACGAGGTTTCTTCCATCAACAGCCCCGACGCAACGGGTGTCAAGCACTATTATGACGGTTATTCTGTCTACTACGACGGCGACGGAACCTATTCGTACGCTTTCGCCGTCAATATGGATGAAAGCCGCGAGCGAACCTTTAAGATCGAAGCAGACAAGGATTTCGAGCCTTGGCCCGAGATCGATAGCGGCAGCAAGGATCCCATCAATTATTATATGGATGCTTCCGAATTGGCGGCTACCTTTACAAACGCGATCCCCGGTGTCAGCTCCGCCGTGCTTTCCGAGGATGAGGAATATATCCGCATCACAGGTGACGGCAAAAACGTTCCCGAGGTCTCTATCAGCGTCTTTTCCGCTACGGATACTTCTCCTACGGGACAGTATCTTGTAGTAAAATATCGCATCCCCAACGCGACACAGGATTCCTACCAATTTGAGTTCTTCGCAAGCACAATCAATTCCAGCGCCAAGGGTACGGATTCGATCTGGCTTCCCGGAAACCTCGTTGACAAGGATGGAGAATGGCACGTGCTTGTTGTGGATGCAACCGCATACCGCCCCGAAACTTTTATGGCGGATAAGAACGGAAAATACTTCTGCCAATATATCCGCTTTGACGTATTCAATTCTCCTATGTCCGTCAACTCTTGCGTAGATATCGCTTACGTTGGTATCTGCGACAGCATCGAAAAGCTGTGTGAATTGAACTCCGACATGGAGACGATCACGGTCAACTACAAGAGTAAGACCGAGATCATTGACGTAAAGACAGGAGAAGCCGTTTCGTCCACAGGCTCCGATTCCGGAAGCTCGGGCAGCGGCACAGGCGGCAGTACGCAAACACCCTCTACCACCGAGATCACCTCGATCAAGAATCCCTCGACTCTGATCGATCCACAGAACGCACAGGGCTACAGCATCTCCAAGGTTCCCTACTTCGCCCGTATCGACAGCATCAACGGATACGGCCCCAACTGTGTTACGGGAACAGCCTTCGACGCGGGAAGCAACGACGTTGCGGGCACGGTCTCCATTGCCTTCAATAACAGCTCCACAAGCGACAAATGCCTCGTTCTCGCAGGATGGAATCTTGTCCAGGGCGGCGTTGAAAAGTACGTTTGGTCGGCTGACGGAGGTAAGACATGGAACGACGCGAAGGAATACAAGAGCGGTGCTTTGAAGGCGGCAAGCAGCGGTATGATCTCCTACACCACCAACAAATACGGCTCTGCTGTCGATTTCTCTGCCAATCTTGAAAAATCGTCCTACCAAGGCTCCTTGAACGGTCCTGCATCGGCAAACGGTCTTGCCGCCGATCTGTCCGCATTTGCGGGACAGACCGTGGACGTGACCTTTGCTGTAGTTCCCGCAAGCGATACCGATACGCTCTGCATCCTCGCACACGTGACGGGTGTTAAGGTCGCTTCGGAATAACTTTTAATAATATAAAATGCCGAGAACGGCTTCATTAGCCGTTCTCGGCGATTTTTTTTCATATTAAGCTTTTTATCAGCATACTCTGATATGCTTTCCGCTTATCTGTTTTATATTTTCGGAAATTTTTCCAATACATTCGGCTTTTTGCTCGGCGCTCATTGCCTTACGACCGCACAGCTTATTCTTCATATCAAGTGCATCGTATTTGCTGTTTCCGAGCAAATGGTATGCCATCACGTTGACTTCAAGAAGATTGTCAAGCGAAGATGCGATTTTCGCGATATTGAAAAGATGCTCCTCTCTTGTGTTGACATCGGGAACAAGGGGGCAACGAAGAATAACGCTTGCGCCAATGGAATTCAAAAGCATCAGGTTGCTCAGTATCGGTGAAAACGGCACACCCGTAAGCTCTTTATGGCGGTCATCATCTGTTTCCTTGATATCAAACAGGAAAATATCCGTATATTTTGCGATCTCCGCCACAGCATCTTGGGATGCAAAGCCGCAGGTCTCGATGCAGGTGTGGATGCCCTGCTCCTTTGCCCCCTTCAAAAGTGCGGCAAGGAATTCCCTTTGCATCAAAGGCTCTCCACCCGAAACGGTCATACCGCCTCCCGAATTTTTGTAAAACTTACTGTCCTTTATGACCTCGGAAAGAATGCCTTCAACGCTTTCCCTCTTGCCTAAAAGCTCAAGTGCGCCGAACGCGCAGGACTTGGCACATTTGCCACAGGTCGTACACGCAGAACGGTTGAAAATATGCTTTTCCTCGGTATACGTATGACAGCTTTCGGGGCAAGCCTGCGCACAATCGCCGCAGGCAAAGCACTTATCTGCATAATATGCCAGATCGACAGCCGCCTTTTGCGACTCGGGATTGTGACACCAGATACATTTCAACGGACAGCCCTTAAAAAACACGGTTGTCCTGATTCCCGGGCCATCGTGAACGCAAAAGCGTTGGATGTCAAAAATATTACCTTCCATATCAGCAACAATGCCTCATTCTGTTGATTATTTCCTCTTGAAGATCGCGGCGGAGGTTCACAAACCTTGCCGAATAGCCTCCCACTCTGACGATCAGATGTCCGTACTGCTCGGGAGCGTCCAGAGCGCGGCGAAGCTCCTCTACGTCGGTCACGTTTCCTTGGAAGATATGACCGCCCTGCTCAAAGAAGGTCATAAAGAGTGCGGTCACGATCTCGGGAGTGGCAAGTGATGCGTCAAGGTCCCACATCGTCGATGCCCCTCCGCTGAAAAGCTCAAAAGGAAGCGAAGCGCAGGAATTGATCGCTGCCGTGATACCCTTGGTCATTGCCATAGACTGCGGTGTGACCGAGTGCGCAATGGGAACACCTGCCCTTCTTCCGTCGGGGGTTGCGCCGAGAAGATGGCCTGCGGTAGGTGCCCAAATAAAGGTAAGCATCACAAGCTTTCCGTTGCCGCCGAAGCGGTTGACGTAGGAGCTGTATATTCTGTTCAGATCCGTGCAAAGGCGGGATGCGATCCCGTCTGCTTCGGCATTTTCCTGACCGAATTTCGGCAAAGCCAAAAGCTTTCTCTGCAGTGCCTCGTATCCTACAAAATCAGCCCTTAAGGCTTCTACAAGCTCATTTGCGGTACATAATTTATCATCAAAAACCGCTTTTTTAATGGCAATGAGAGAATCCGCGGCATTTGGAACACCTACCAAGGATGAGCCGTAGTCGTGATATCTTGCTCCGCCGCCGTGCATATTTCTTCCCTTTGCAAGACAATCGTCTATCATTGCCGAGATCAGATATGCGGGGCGCGCTGTCTCAACGTACTCGCTCAGCTTATCCTGATAACGCAGATTGGCAATCAGAGCTTTCTCCATTTCACCAATGAACGATGCGTAAAAATCCTCGTAATTATCAAAATCGGTAAGGGGCTTGGGCTTTAAATAAGCAAGCTCCTTTTTGCCCGTCAGGCAATATCCGCCGGTGATGCAAAGCTCCAACATTTTGGGAACGCTCTGATAACCCGTAAACAGAAAATCGCTGGTTCTGCCTTGCACGCCGATCTCCATACAGCCGCCGCAGTAATAGTCCACCGCATCTGTTTCGCTAACACCGTTTTTGACCAATGCTTTGATAACAGCCTCGTCACACAGCAATTGTGCACGGTTACCGCCGTTTATTACGTAATCCGCCAGCATTTCAATATATTCCTTTGGAGGATCCTTAGGCACTCTGCAATAGATATGCGGATGCGTGATGTCGTGCTTCATATAAGCACGGATCATAATATATGTGAGAGGATTCACGGCAGATGCTCCGTTGGGGTAGCTTCCGCCAAGCACAATGCTCTCGACCCACATATCAGCGTGATAGAGTCTCTCGTCAATGCGGATGAACAGCTCCTCAATAAGCTCCTCCGCTTCGTCAAGCGTGATCCTTCCCGCCTTCAGATCATCATCAAGATAAGGCCAGAGGTAATAGTCAAGACGCCCGGGGCTGTTGCCTCCGTCGGGCTCCTCCTTCATCACGATGATAAACTGCATAAAGAAGGCTTGCAGAGCTTCTCTGAAGGTTCTTGCAGGATACTTCGGTACGCGTCGGCAGATCTCCGCTTCCTCGGTCATACCCATCTCCACAAGGCGCTCTACGTGCTTATCGTTCCATTTTTCAAGTGCGTCAAGCATGATCAACACGCCTTATAAAAATGCTCCGCCTCCAAGTCTCCCGCGTGGCGGATCAGCCCTTTTTCGCATTGCTGTCTGAGCCCCTCGGTGCCACGGCGCAGAACCTTATTCCAATCCCAAGCAATATGTCCGGGAGTGCCGTACGTAGCAAGCTGATACCGACAAAGCTCTGCATATGCGGGATCATTTATTTCTGTGTTTCTGCGGGGCTGGGTATTGAAATCGAAATCAGGGTCGTATGCTGATACGGGCACCTCGTTTTTATAGTAAACTCTTCCGATGATCTTATCATCGGGCTCAACAAATACCTGCTGATTCACAACGGCAAACGCCACAGCGCGCGCCTGCTTTTCCCACCTCGGCAGATCCTTATATATTGTGAGTGCAGAAGAATGGATATCGTTTTTAAATGAGCTTTGGGGTGGATCTATGGCGATCCTTCTTGATCGCTCAAACAGCATTTTGATTCTTTCGGAAACTGCCATTATGGTTTCCCCTTTCGCGCAAAATACTTTTTCATCTAAAGCTTTACAGGCTTACACATACAATGCTCGGTTCGTTATATACTTAAAGTATACAACATATTTTCATTAATGTCAACAAAAAATGTTTATAGGCATCAAAAAAGAACAAACTCAAGGTTTGTTCTGCTTCCGCATTTTCGCTTCAATTTTCTTTCACTCACATAATGAACTTGCGTTGCCCCTCCGCAGGCGCATAGTCGTACGCCTCTCCTCGACGCTTCGCTTACACTCGGCGAGCCCTACTCCTTGCTTATGCGGTTTCGCTTCACAAAAACGCTCCACAGGAGCCTTTTTGCTTGCTCGCCCTACCCCCTGCAACTGCGTTGCGGCGCGCTATCGGAGCACAGCTTCAATTTCTGTTACTTAGAATAGAAAAAGCAGAACAAACCCAAGGTTTGTTCTGCTTTTTCTGGTCTGAGTGACAAGACTTGAACTTGCGGCCTCTACCACCCCAAGGTAGCGCGCTACCAGCTGCGCCACACCCAGAAACCTATTTTTGTGTCATCTCTTGACGACTTGAACATTATACCACATATTTTGAGGTTTGTCAATACTTATTTGAAATTTTATCTGTGAAAAAAAGCCGATTTTCGAGTCTCGTTTTTGGTTATTTTCAACAATTGAGCAAGTCCACGACGTCACTTTTCATTTACATCCGAAGTGCTGTTCAGCGACCAACCGTGATCGCCGTGATAGATCATCTGACGTGTCATACCGCCGTCGACACAGATATTCTCGCCTGTAATGAATCCTGCCATATCCGAGCACAAATACAGTACCATATTGGCGATATCGGGAGGATTACCTACTCTGCCCACAGGCTGTTGCGTGGCATCGGCTCCCTCATACACGGTATAAGCGTTATCGATCCATCCGGGAGAAACCGAATTGACACGCACCTTGCCCGCAAGACTTGTAGCCATTGCGTGAGTAAGCGCAGAGATACCTCCCTTTGCCGCCGTATAGCTCTCGGTTTCGGGTTGGCTCATACGGTCTCTCGACGATGAGATATTAACGATGCTTGCTCCGTTGGCAAAATGAGGAGCAAAGAGCTTGGAAAGATAGAACGGAGCGGTCACCCCTACCCTCAAGGCATATTCAAAATCCTCATAGCTTCCGTTGGTTATGCCGCGCATCAAGGGTGCGGCATTATTGATGAGATAATCAATATGACCGTACTGACCGATCACCTTCTCGGCAAAGCGTTCCAACACCTTCTTATCTGCAAGATCGCCCACGAAATAATCGTTTTCGAGCACGTCGATGACACAAACTGCAGCCCCCGCCGCCTCAAATTGCTCACGGATACATTTTCCGATACCGCGCGCGCCGCCTGTCACAACTGCGATTTTATTTTGAAAATTGAACATTGCATACTCCATTTCTCCGCCGGATGGCGGTACGAATCACACCGTGTGATGCCTTGTTAATTACCCCGCATAATTTTTTCCATAGGCTTTCCCTTGGCAAGCTCGTCAACAAGCTTATCAAGATAGCGCATTTCACGCATCAAAGGCTCCTCCACCGTCTCCACGCGAACACCGCAAACCACACCTGTGATCAACCCTCGCTTCGCATTAGGCGCGGGGGCATTTCGGAAAAAGTCGCCATAAGTCAGATCGGTTTCAAGAAATGCCTCGATCTGCTCGGCCGTATATCCTGTCAACCACACGGTCAATTCAAGCACCTCGGCACGTGTACGGCTTTTTTTCTCTGCCTTGGCGATCAGCAACGGGTAGACCCTTGAAAACAGCATATTATAGATTTTTTCGTTGCCCATAAGCTTCATCTCCTACGTGAAAAGGTATCAATATCGGATTCCGTCGACCAAGATCGCTCTGCAGGGCGCGCCCTCGGCCCCTCCAAGAGAAAGCGGCGCGGCACACAGCCAATAAACTCCCTCGGGTACGTTTTCCAATCGGATTCCCTCCAAAAGAACGATAGATTTTGAAAGAAGAATCTGATGCACCTTCATTGGCGCATTCTCTGGTCCCACGCTTTGAGATTCATTTCCCAGCAGGTCGATCGCGGCTTCCGCAAATACGCTTGCGGCTTCACACGACACCTCTGCGTCACCCTTGATCAAAATTCGCTTTGCCGCCTCCCTATCGGATTCTCTTGCGCGAAGCAATATACGCTCAGCGTCACGGGCATTCAACGTGCCCTCGTGCTCGGCGACGTACGCGAGTCCAACTGTTTTGGATAGCGGAAGCTGCTCTACCGTAGCACCTTCGGACAGGAAATGAGCCGGCGCGTCAATATGGGTGCCGTTATGGGCACACATTTCAAACGCAGTAAGGTTATAGAGGTCGCCCTGCTCCATTGAACAAAGCACTTCTCTTTTAGGCGCAGGATCTCCCGGGTAGACCCGACAGGTGAATATTTCCTGAGATATATCGTAGATCTTCATCATCACACCGAAATTATTTATTGAAAACGTATTTATCCAAACGGTCAAACGCCTCCTTGACGCGGGACAGCGGCAGGGCAAGATTGACACGGATATGGGTCGTACCGCCGTGAGCCGTACCGTTCTGCCATGCGACACCTACGTTCCAACCCGCCTTGACAAGCTCATCAAGAGTCATTTTATGCTTTTCAAGCCACTCCGCGCAGTCGATAAACAGCATATAGGTTCCCTGCGGCTTCGACACGCTGACACCCTCAAAGTGCTCGTTTACGTAATTGCATGCATAATCCACATTCTGCTCGATGACCTGACAAAGCTCGTCCGTCCATTCATAGCCCTCGTCCTTGTAAGCGCCGATCAGCGCGTACATCGACAGCACGTTCATGGAATTATAATGGGTCAGAGACGACTCTTTATTGACCCTGTCGCGCAAGCGTTCGTTATAGATCACGTGATATGCTCCGATAAGTCCCGCTAAATTGAAGGTCTTTGAGGGAGCGTACATTGCAACCGTTCGGTTTTTTGCATCCTCACTGACAGACTGCGTGGGAATATGCTTGTGCCCCGGCAAAATGATATCCGACCAGATCTCGTCCGACACCACGTAAACGTCGTGCTTCCGATAGATCTCCATTGCGCGCTCGATCTCCCATCTCTCCCACACTCTGCCCGTAGGATTGTGCGGAGAGCAAAAGATCGCCGCGTGGATATGCTTTTCCGTGAGCTTTCGCTCCATATCCTCAAAGTCCATACGCCAAATGCCCTCACTGTCCTGTACGAGTCGACTTTCCACGATATCGTATCCGTTATTTTGCAGGCTCACCGTAAAGCCCATATAAACGGGGGCAAGAACAAGCACACTGTCTCCGCGCGAGCAAAAGGTGCCAAGAGCGGAAAGCACACCGCCAAGCACGCCGTTTTCGTATCCGATATGCTCGGGCGTGAGACCGCTGACTCCGTTGCGCAAGCTTTGCCAACGGATAATGGAATCGAAATACTCCCTTCTCGGGTCAAAATAGCCGAAAGCAGGATGCTTTACTCTCTCAGCAATCGCTTCGCACACGGTAGGCACGGTAGCAAAGTTCATATCGGCAACCCACATAGGAATGGGATCAAAGCCTTCCTGAGGAGCATCGGGCGCCCAACCGCTACCAAGAGCATCAACTGCAAGTGCATCCATACCGCGACGGTCAATAATAGATTCAAAATCGTATTTCATAAAGTTAGTCCTCCGGGTTTTTCAGATATTTTTCATTGCCTTCTCGACCTCCTCGACGCGTCTGTCAAGGGGCGGATGACTGTATTCAAGCACCACGTTGAGCTTGGAGGGCGCAAGATGGGAGAAATTGTCCTTGGCAAGCTTTTTGAACGCGCTGATCATCGCTGTGCCATAGCCCTCGATTACCGCTTGGCGGTCTGCCCTGTATTCGTGCGCACGGCTCATAGCGTTGAGGATCAGGCTGATAAGCGGCTGAAGCACGCCAAGACCGATGCCAAGCAAAATATAAGTAAAGCCATAGTTGATACCGTCAAAGCCAAAAGCGGTATAAAGCTCGGGAAGACTCAGCGCACCCCAAGCCATAGCGCCGATAAGAAGCATATAGAAGACGTTCAATATCTGGGTCTTAAGCACGTCCTTGTGAAGTCCGTGCCCCATTTCGTGAGCAAAGATAGCGCAGATCTCGTCCTCGCTCATAGCGCTCAGAAGATTATCGTAAAGCACGATCGTCTTCATCTTGCCAAAGCCGGTAAAATAAGCGTTGAGCTTGGTGGTGCGGCGAGACGCGTCCATTACCTCGATAGCCTTTACCTTATAACCGTATTTGTTCAGAAGCGCCATCAGCTTTTCCTTCAGCTCGCCATCCTCAAGAGGGGTGAATTTGTTTCCGATGCGGCTGAAAACGGGATAAAGGAAGGTGAAAATCATAGCCCAACCGAAGGCGATCGCCGCAAAAAGCACGATCATCCAAACGCCGAGATTTTCATAAAGCACGGCGATGAGCATAGCAATACCTATCGACAAAAGAAGGCCTAAAGCAAGAGAACGTATCCTGTCAAAAATAAAGGTTTTGATGCTGGTGCGGTTGAAGCCGTACTTCTGCTCGATGATCATATTGGAAACGTAGCTTTCAATAACTCCGACTACCGTACCCACCGCGGTCTCGAGAAGCACCACCGCAAAGGTCTGCATAAAAAGCCTGTTCGGGAAAACCGATGCAAAAGCGGCGTAAACGTCCGTCGCCAGCAGAATAAGCGTTACCACACAGGACACTATGGCGGATACAATACTGAGTCTTGAGTGCTCCGCACTGTATTTCTTCCACTTTTCATAGGTCTCAGCATCGTAAACGTCCGAAAGATTTTTCGGAGTGGGATTATTTGCCGAGCGATATTTTACAATACTCAGCACCAGTGAGTACAGGCTCCCCAAAAGTGCCAACAGGATCACGGTTATCTTTAAAGTCATGACAGTTCCTCCAAAGGATTATGATACTCTCATTTTATCACAAATTGATTGGAATTGCAAGCCCTTCTCTCCACGCGGACGCAAATATTTATACTCCAATGGTGAAAAAGACTTGAAAAAATGGTAAAAGGATGATATAATGATATGGTATATTATTCATTTTGGACTGTTTACAGCAAAATGCCGTGAGAGGAGGATTAGCCGTGAAAAAAAAGCTGACGATCGGGATACTTGCGCACGTAGACGCAGGAAAGACTACGTTGTCCGAGGCATTGCTTTATATTTCGGGCAGGATCCGTACTCTTGGACGAGTGGATCATAAAAACACGTATCTTGATACCAATGCGGTTGAGCGAGAGCGAGGCATTACGATCTTCTCAAAGCAAGCACGCTTTTCAAGTGAGTGTTGCGATTTCATTTTGTTGGATACTCCCGGTCACGTGGATTTTTCCGCAGAGACCGAGAGAGTGCTCTCGCTTTTAGACTATGCCATACTTGTTGTCAGCGCGCCCGACGGTGTGCAAAATCACACCCGTACGCTTTGGCAGTTACTTGAATTCTACAACGTACCGACCTTTATTTTCGTCAACAAGACCGACGTTTGCATCAAGCTGAAGGAGGATCTTGAAGCAGAGATCGCAAAAGCGCTCTCTGCTCCCTGCATCGGCTTTTACGAGGCTCAAACCAAGAATGAGCTTGATGAAAAGTTTGCCATGGTGCGCGAGGAATTTCTTGACAGCTTTTTGGCGGGAGAAGCCATTGACGACGAGGATATTGCTACGCTTATCAGCCGCCGTCAGCTCTTTCCCTGTCTTTTCGGTTCCGCTCTGCGCATGACCGGTATTGATTTTCTGCTTGAAACGGTAGACAAATACACACTTTCTCCCGTATATGAAGGCGACAGATTCGGTGCAAGGGTCTACAAAATCGCCCGTGCCGGAGCCACACGTCTAACCTATATGAAGATCACGTCGGGCAGGCTGACTGCTCGGGATGAGTTGACATACCTTGCAGCCGACGGGCAGAGATACACCGAAAAGGTCAGTCAGCTTCGGCTTTATTCGGGAGACAAATTTGAGCAGACGGATTCTGTAGAAGCGGGTGAAATCTGCGCGGTCAGCGGCTTGTCCGCCACTTACGTAGGCTTAGGACTCGGTCTCGAGAGCAATACCTGCAAGCCGATCCTTGAGCCCGTGCTCTCCTACCGTATCCAGCTTCCTCCCGAATGTGACCCCGTGCTCTACTTTCCCAAGCTCAAGGAGCTTGAAGAGGAAGAGCCCTCCCTGCACCTTTTGTGGAACGAGGAGCTGAGACAGATCGAGGCAAGATTGATGGGCGATATTCAGATCGACCTTTTGAAGCATTTGATACGCGAGCGTTTTTCCGTTGATTGTACCCTTGATGCGGGAAAGATCCTCTACAAAGAGAAGGCGGCAAAAAAAGCGATCGGTGTCGGTCATTTTGAGCCTCTGCGTCACTACGCAGAGGTACAGCTGCTCATCGAGCCACAGCCCAAGGGCACAGGCTTGATATTTGATACAAGGCTTCCCGAAAACACTCTTGACCTCAATTGGCAGAGGCTGATCCTCTCACACCTGTACGAAAAGAATCACCGCGGCGTGCTCATCGGTGCATCGCTGACCGATACTAAGATCACGCTTGTGGCAGGAAAAGCCCATCTGAAGCACACGGAGGGCGGTGATTTCCGCGAGGCTACCTTGCGCGCGGTGCGACACGGACTGATGAAATCGGGATGCGTTTTGCTTGAGCCATATTATAAATTCCAATTGGATATTCCCTGCAACGCCGTAGGAAAGGCAATGTCAGATCTGCAGATACGCGGAGCAGAATTTGAGATCGAGAGCTCTGACGAGGAAATGACCACGATCACGGGCAGAGCACCCGTATCCGAGCTTCACGATTACACCCGAGAGGTGATATCCTACACGCGCGGAAACGGTAGGCTCTTCTGTACATCCGACGGCTACGAGCCCTGCCACAACCAAGAGGAGATCGTGACCTCCGCAGGCTACGACCCCGAGGCAGACCTTGAAAACACTCCCCATTCCGTATTTTGCGCACACGGCGCGGGCTTTGTCGTCCCTTGGCAGCAGGTGGACAGCTACAAGCATCTTGAGGCAACCATAGCACTTGCTCCAAACAGCGAAACGATCATTCCGAAGGCTACCACGCTGGCGCGCAAATACAGCATCAGCGACGAGGAATTGGAGGCTATTATGCTCCGCGAATTCGGTCCTATCAAGCGAAAGCGATACAGCGAGCCCAAGAGCATTTCGGCAGAAAAAAGCGCGAAGGTCCCCAAGGTTAAGGCGGTCAAGCCTCAGAGACGAATGGTGATCGTTGACGGCTACAATCTGATCTATTCGCAGGAGGTGCTGAAGGGAACTGCCGATTTCAGCCTCGAAAAGGCGCGAGACGAGCTGATGGACGTTATGAGCAATTACGTCGCTTACACCAAAAACGAGCTTGTGCTTGTTTTTGACGCTTATCTTGTAAAGGACGGCGAGGGCTCGGAATTCACGCGCGACGGCTTCAAGGTGGTCTTTACCAAAGCCGATCAGACCGCAGATGCATACATCGAAAGAATGATGCACGAGCTCGGCCCCGATTACAGCATCCGTATGGTTACGGACGATAGGCTTTTGCAATTCTCCGCCGTTCACTCGGGCATTTTGCGTATGACTGCAAAGGAATTTTGGGACGAGGTCACACAGGTTGGCAACGAGATCACAGAGTTTGTCAAAAAGCTTGCCGAGCGACAGGAATAAGCGCCGCGAGCTTCATAAATTATAAAAGTAGAGGCTGAGACAATTGCTTTTTAAGCTTTTGTCTCAGCCTCTTCCTATTTATTGTTTCTTATTCCCAGAAAGGCAGGGTAATTCCCTTTCCGGATTTCTTCGCGTCGCGGTAGCAACGTGCAGTGATAGCGATGTCAAGGATGCCCGCTCCAACAGCGTTAAAGTAGATGATCTCGGCGTCGTTCTCTCTTGGGGATTTCGTACCGTTAAGAATCTCGCCAAGCTCGGCGTGAATGTCGGAATCCTTGATCAGACCGTCTCTCCACATAAAAGCGACCGTGCTGATCATTCTGTGCTTGATGTTATCCCAATAGTCTACGACGATCTTGGACGAGCGGTTAATACACTCATAGTCAACCTCATAGTCCGCCATATTCATAACCAACGCGCCCTTTTTCAGCCACTCTCCCTTGATAAATGGCTCGGACGCAAGTGTTACGCAGTCAATAATATCGCTGTCTCTTGTTGCCATTTCCACGTCGAGAGTGGGAATGACGGTGAGGTGGGGATACTTCTCTCTCGTTGCCGCGGCGAATCTCTCGGCATTGGCTAAAACGATGTCGTAGACGTAAAGCTTATTGATAGTGGGGCGACCGATAAGCGCCGCCTCAAGCTGTGTGGGAGCCTGTGCGCCCGCTCCACAGATCGTCATAGTGGAGGCATCGCTCTTGGCAAGGAGCTTAACGGCTATACCGCCCGAAGCGCCCGTTCTCATGGTGCTGACAGCCGTACCGTCCGCAATACAAACGGGAAGCTTGGTATCAGGATCGTTGAGGATCACGGTAACGCTTGCTCTGGGAAGTCCCTTTTTATAGTTCTGAGGACCGCTGCCGATCCACTTGATACCCGCCATATTGTATTCTCCGCCTATGTATCCGGGCATCGCGTTGATCCTTCCGAGGGTGTTTTCATCCTCGGTGGTCTTGCCCCATCTCATAACGCATTTTCCGGGGGCGATCACATCGCCCTCCTGATTTATAACGTAAACTCGCTCGACGTCATGCATTGCGGCGCGCATATCCATAATGCCAAGCTCTTCCATAGCCTTATTGTTCAAAAAAATGATATCAACGTTGCTCATAATTATCTCCTTCGGTATTTACTGTATTTAATTTTAGCACTTTCTTACCAGAATGTAAATAATTATGTAAAATGGTCTTGCTACATCGCGAACAATGTAGTATAATAAAGCAAAGTGACGAATTGGAGGCAAAATAATGGAGCTTTTACAGTTAAAATACTTTTTAGACAGTGCAGAAAGCGGAAGCTTTTCCGAAACGGCGAAAAAACACATGGTACCAACCACCTCGGTGTCGGCGGCTGTAAAAAGATTGGAAAATGAGCTTGGTTTCCGTCTTTTTGACCGAAGTGCCAACAAAATAACGCTAAACAAGCACGGAAAGCGGCTGAAGGATGCCCTTCAAACCGCGTTTTTCGAGATCGATGCAGCCATCGCCGACATCAGTACTGCTGAGGACGACAGAGAGATCAATCTGCTGGTTCGGGCGGTGCGAAGCGACATCAGCGACTGCATAATCGAATACAACCGCCGCCACACAGGGGTAAAATTCAACGCGGTCTTTGATTTTAACGAGCGTGATTTTGAAAAATACGACGTCATCATCGATGAAAAATCCAATTCCTACACGGGATATTCGGGATTTTGCCTTGTGGATATGCAGATCAGAATGAAAGCGGCGAGGGGTTACTTCGATCTTCCGAAAAAGCTGAAGCTCGCTGACCTGCAAAGCTATCCCTTTATCTCCTGGGGTGAGAGCAGTAATATGCACAAGATTCTGATGAATGCCTGCGCATCTGCGGGCTTTAGCCCGAGGATCGCGGTACAGCTCAACGACAAGGAGTGCTATGACAAGATGCTCCGCGCGGGAGTTGGCATCGGTCTCGGCCGCGAAAACCCCGACGAAGAGCTCCCCGCCTTGCAGTATATCGACGTTGCCGACTTCGACGAGCGGTATTCTGTCTTTTGCTACTATAATCCCAAGACATGCTTTGGCAACGTCAAGGGCTTTGTGGATTATTTAAGGTCTGTCGTAAAAACGTGAATATAAAAACACACCCTTGCGTGAGTTTTCTGACCGTGCAAGGGTATTATTATGGATTTAAAAATGCGACTAATACTAAGGATTTCGCAATCCTATTACAACAATATTGCTCTCCTCTATCGGCTTATCCGCTCCGATGAAAATATCAAACCCGTGATCAGAATCATACGCATACATAAACGACAATTCCGAATTTTCGATTTTATAAGTCGTCCAAGGAGAGTACATTTTATAAAAGCCTTCCGACACTTCAGCGTCATCAAATCCGACTTTCAGAATATAATAGCCTAAATCACCGTTAATTGTGCATTCCCGTTCACCCATATATGCCGTTGCGTCAACTCCTACAGTCTCAATTGAATAATTACGGAATTCTGTACAGGTGATATAAACCTTATCAAAGCTTCCTCCGATTTGATTCAAGCCATAAAAGTAAGGTTGTATGGCAAGAGCCAACAGACCTGTCATAGCTATGCAAATAACCGTTGCCGCGATAATTATTCCAATAATGATCTTTCGTTTCGTCATAATTCTCTCTATCTACTTTATAGCACCGAAGCACCTCGTCGTAGTCGAACATATGTCACGGCTTTGCGTCGTATGGCGGCATTGCCTCGCCCGTGCTCTTATCTACCCAGACCTCGTCTATGGTGGAATAATGCGAGCTGTCGCCGATCACGACGAGATGCTTCATAACGAAGACGTAGACGGTATCGGGTGCGTTTTTGTTGACCGCCTCAGCTATCAAGTATCCGTTTTTCTCAACGTCGTGATCCTTCCAATATTCCTTCGCGATTTCAAGTGCTTCCTCGGCAGTGATCTCGTTTTTTTCTGTATTCTCAGTGCTTTGCTCGTTGCTGCCCGCATCGTTATTTTCGTTATTTTTTGAATGATCGCAGGAGACCATCGCGGTCGTGAGCGTGCAGGCGCAAAGCAGAGCGATAAGTATTTTTTTCAGCATTTTTAGTGTCCCTCCTCATATTTTTCATTCTAACAAGTTTAATGATAACATACCGAAAAATCGAAGTCAATAAGGTGGTGAAAAGTTTTTTTATTTGGCACTTTTTTCGCTTTCGGTGGGGGATTTTTCTAAATCCGATTTTTTCGGTGGTGGAACATGGTCGATTTCAGGGGTATTTTGAGAATCAAGTGGGGATGGAGAGAAAAAGTGCGAAAACTCTCGCATTTTTATTGACAATTTTTCTATGAAATGGTATAATAATAGCATAAATCTAAAAAATCCGATTGGAGAGATGATTATGGCAAAAACCGTCAGAGATATTATAAATCTCATCAAAGAAAACGATATTAAGATGGTCGACTTCAAGATGGTCGATATTAACGGTCAGTACCGTCACGTTACCATCCCTGCGGAGAATTTTTCCGAGGAGACGATGAAGAGCGGCATTGGCTTTGACGCCTCCAACTACGGCTACGCGGTGGTTGAGAAGAGCGACATGGTATTCATCCCCGACCCCGATACTGCGGTGATCGATCCTTTCTGCTCGATTCCCACGCTTTCTATGACGGGTAACGCTATGATCATCGACAACCCCGAAAACCGTCCCCTGCCCCAATATCCCCGAAACATCATCAAAGCGGCGGTTGAGGCAATGAAATCTCGCGGTGTTGCCGACACGATGCTCATTCTCCCCGAGTTTGAGTTCTATCTTTTCGACGAGGTCAATTGGAGCGTTGAGCCCAACTGCATCTTTTCTCAGGTTGACGCGCAGCAGTCCTATTGGAACAGCGCCACAGAGGGCAAGGGTGTGATCGTGCCCAAGCAGAAGAATTATCATATCGCAAAGCCCTTTGACGTCTCCTTTGAGTGCAGAAGCGAAATGTGCATGCATATGAAGGACGCGGGCATTGAGATCAACTATCACCACCCCGAGGTTGCCGCTTCGGGTCAGTTTGAGATCGAGCCTCAGCTTGGCGAGGTGGTTCATATGGCGGATGCTACGATGATGATCAAATACATCATCCACAACACCGCGCTGAAGTACGGTAAGACCGCAACCTTTATGCCCAAGCCGATCTACGGCGAGGCAGGCAGCGGTATGCACGTGCATATGCTTCTCCTCAAGGACGGCGTGCCCGTCTTCTCCGACGACAACGGCTACGCTCACCTTTCCGAGACCGCGCACTACTTTATGGGCGGACTTCTGAAGCACATCGCTTCCCTCTGCGCGCTGACCAATCCCTCTACCAACTCCTTCAAGCGTCTGGTTCCCGGCTTTGAGGCTCCCGTTACCGTGGGCTATGCAACGAGCAACAGAAGCGCGGTCATCAGAATTCCCGCTTACGCAAAAAGCCCCGACAAGCGCCGCTTTGAGCTCCGCAATCCCGACGCAACCTGCAACCCCTATTTCTGCTACGCGGCAATTCTTATGGCAGGTCTTGACGGAATCAAGAACAAGATCGATCCCCACGCCGAGGGCTGGGGTCCCTACGACTTCAATCTCTTCCACCTTCCCGAGGAGGAAAAGGCAAAGCTGAAGGGTCTGCCCACAAGCCTCCCCGAGGCCCTTGACGCTCTTGAAGCCGACAACGACTACCTCACCGCCGACGGTGTATTCCCCAAGGAGCTTCTCGCAAACTTTATCAAGACCAAGAGAGCCGAGTGCGCGGAAATGAGCAAGATCCCCCACCCCGCAGAGTTTGATAAGTATTATAATCTTTGATATGCACAAACTGAAAAGGACAGAGAACGTGAAATTCTCTGTCCTTTTTTGACAAGGGGTACGCATTAAAAGCGGGATACTGATCTGATCATCTTTTTTCAAGTTTTTTCTTGCCAAATCCAACAACAGGCAAAAAGCGCGGCGGAAATGGCTGTGGCAATTCACATAATCACAATTCTTCTGTTTAACGTCATAGGGCTGATCAGATGAAACAAGGCGGCAACAAAGGGTATCAAAAGAAGTGTCAGGAGCAGATAAAGAACGATTCGCAAAGGCTGACCGAAGCGCTTTCTTGTCAGCAGCGGGATCTGAACTGCAAGCTCCAACAAAACCCACATATTCACCTGCAAAACAACCAAGGGCCAGATAAAGCTGTAATGATACTCCAAAAGTCGATAGCTGTAAACCAACAAATAATATCCGACAAACAAAGAAGCGCAAACGACTTCTATGATCAAAGCGTATATTAACGAACGAAGGCAGAGCTTTCGCAGACTCTTTTTGTCGGTAGCAAGCTCTGCAGGCTTATAAAAGAGCATCCAAAGCGGAGAAAGTATCATCGGCAGAAGCGTAAGCATCTCATAAACGGGAATGAAGCGACTGCTGACCTGCTCTCCCAAATAACAAAGCAACACCAATGCGATACCGATCAGAATGCACACAGTACCGGCAAACAGTCCCGTTTTTTTCTTTTTTTCCGACTTTACATCAACCTCATTGATCAGTACATCCACAGGTGCATCACCATCCGTGGAAACGATACTTTCCACCGAAACCTCAAAAAGCTCCGCTAACGCGATCAGATTGTAGGTGTCCGGCATTGCGCTATCGGTCTCCCATTTTGACACCGCCTGCCTGCTGACACCCATTCGTATTGCTACGTATTCCTGTGATAAAGACCGTGCAGTTCTTAGTTCTTTGATTCGCTGACCTATGGTCATTCTCATCACCTCCGAATACAGTATACTTCATCCTTCTCCGTTTGTCTACCAACTATCGCGCAACTATCGGTTGCGTATGCTGTTTTTTAAAGAAAATACGCCCCGTTTTTCTTCAATTCCACACGAAGCAGGCTTACGTCGAGCTCGGTGACGACAATTGCCCTCTCTGCCGCCATTGCCGCCGCAAGTCCCGCAGCCTCGCCCGTAGTAAAGCAATTGGGCATTACGCGGATGCTTGCCTGCACCGCTCGCTCGCAGGAGATTGAGCGGCCTGCCACCAAAAGGTTGGAATAGCCTTTTGGAATAAGGCATCTGAATGGTATACCATGGCTTTCGCCCGGCTCGTAATAGCACCTTTCCTTATCTGCCTCTTCACCGTGAAGCGTGTGCATCGTCGTGGTGTGGATATCGATAAAATAACAGTTTCTTGCGATCTCGTCGGGAAAAGTGCGCCTTGCCAAATAGTCATCCACGGTCAAGGAATATTCGCCTACGATGCGTCTCGTTTCCCTTACGCCGAGATTTGGCGCGGTGGAGACGAGATATGCGTTGCCAAAGGTTTCGGGATCGACCTCTGCCAAGGCATCGCGGAACTGTCTTGCAACCCTTCTGCCAAGCATAATGCTCTTGGAAACATCTGCATTGCTTGTATAATCAAGGACAGGCACGTGGCCGGCATTGAACGCCACAACCCCCGGGGCGATCTTATCGACGCACAGGTGATCATCGGTTATAAGGGGATATTTATCGCCCAACGCTCTGATCTTATGGATCGGTGAAGCGGGGTTTCCGCCGTAGACGATCGGTTGACGGAAGGTCTCATCGTTGACTCCCGAGAGAATAAAACAAAGGGTAGCGGGCTGTGTTTCGCCGTTACGGTCGCCTGTTACAAACTCTGCGCCTGCAAATGCCGCCACGTCTGCATCACCCGTACAATCGACGAACGCCTTCGCCCGGTAACGGCAAAGGCCGTTTTTATTCGCTCCCAAAATAGATTTTACTACTCCCCGTTCGCTGTCTGCGCCACAGATAACGGTTCCGAAGCAGATATCAGCTCCGCTATCGGTCACCATTTTATCAAGAATCATCTTGAAATCTTCGGGAGAGATCGGCAACCAGCCAAGGTCGTCCTCATCAACTCCAAAGGTGGCCTTGTTGCTCGCTCTTACGATCTCCTCGGCAATTCCGCAGGAAATCCGACGAATTCCGTCGTCAAAGGGGGCAAAGCTAGTTACAAGTCCGCTTGTCGCCATACCACCGAGGGAATAGGTTGATTCTATAAGCAAGGTCTTAGCCCCTCTGCGAGCCGAAGCTACCGCCGCCGAGACACCCGAAGGGCCGCCGCCGATAACTATAACATCATACTCTCTGTTTTCTTTGATAAAGATACTCATTTCAGTTCTCACGTTAATTATATTTTGGAAATGTCAGCAATCCGTATCTTCCTGCGGGAACAAAGACTCGGTCAGTGACAAAAACAAAATCTGACTATCTCTTCTTTCACGTCAGAATAGGTAAAGTCATTCAGAATTTCGTGTCTCGCGCCCTTGTACAGGACACATTTAACATTGACGTTTTGCTTTTTCAGCTTACTTTCCACCTGCAAAACACCCTTGCCGTAATTGCCCACAGGATCATCCTCTCCCGAAACCAGAAGCACGGGAAGCTCCTTGGGCAGGTTTTTAAACCACGCGGCACGGTTGGAATTTTTCAAAAGGCGCATCAAATCTCCCATAGCGCTGACGGTGAATTTGAAGGTGCAAAATTTATCCGCAGCATACTTTTTTCGGTTTTCTGTATCTGTTGTCAGCCAAGGATTGGGGGCTATGGAAAGCTCCTTCTCAAAGCGTTTGTTGTAGCCGCCAAAGGCAAGCTTATCCACAAACGAGGATATATGCTTATCTCCTCGGATAGACTTGATCAAGCTGATAATGGCAAGGCCTGCGCCTGCCGCGGGATTGGCGCCGCCCGTACCCATCACGATCAATCTGTCGGGCTTGACGTATTTTTCTGCCGCCAGACGGACGACAAAGGAGCCCATGCTGTGACCCATCAGGCAATAGACGTTTCTATTCCCTTCTTTTTGAGGAAATTCCGCAAAAACAGCATCGGAAAACGCCTTGACGTCACGGCAAAGCAGATCCCAACCGTTCTTTTTGGCGATATAACCAAGCTCGCTGTCATCCTTCGCGGTCTTACCGTGACCGAGGTGATCATATCCAAAGCAAAGATAGCCCTCCTCTGCCATATCTCGCATAAATCGGTCATACCTTTCGATATGCTCGGTCATTCCGTGAACCACTTGAAAATATCCTTTTATTTCTTCCGAGGGAAGATATATTGCTCCGCTCAACGTATGTATTCCGTCACTTGACGGGCAGGTAAATTCTCTTTTTTCGATCATCTTGATCATTCCTCCTCACTGAATGCTCTGCACGCCTTGACAGCACGCCGCCAGCCGTTCAAAGCCTTCTGTCTTTCGATTTCACCGATCTCGGGGCTGAATACTTTGGCCGCACCAATCATATTTTTCAGTTCTTCTCTGTCCTTGAAGAATCCCACCGCAAGTCCCGCAAGATATGCCGCGCCTGCCGCGGTCGCTTCGGCATTAGCCGAGCGACTGACCTGGATTGCGGAGATATCACTCTGCATCTGCATCAGAAGGTCGTTTGCCGACGCGCCCCCGTCCACCTTCAGACTCCTGATTCCATCTCCGTCGATAGATCTGATATCCTCGTTCATCGCATGGATCACGTCCTCTGTCTGATACGCGATCGATTCAAGGGCGGCACGAATGATATGATTCTTACCCGTTCCTGCGGTCAGCCCCACGACGCTTCCGCGTGCGTGCATATCCCAATACGGTGCTCCGAGACCTGCAAATGCGGGAACAAGATAGACCCCTCCGCTATCGGGAACCTTGCGCGCAAAATATTCGCTGTCACGGGAGTCGTGGATCAGCTTCATTTCATCACGAAGCCAACGGACTACGGCACCTCCGACAAACACGCTTCCTTCAAGAGCATATTCGATGGGTCTGCCTGCCTCGCCTGCCGCAACGGTGGTAAGCAGACCGCTGCCGCTCTGTACCGCTCTTTCTCCCGTATGAGTCAGAAGAAAACAGCCTGTTCCGTACGTGTTTTTCGCTTCTCCCGATTCAAAGCAGCACTGTCCGAAAAGCGCTGCCTGCTGATCGCCTGCGATTCCCGCAATGGGGATATCGGCACCCATACACTTGAAATAACCGTATATCTCGCTGCTGCTTCTGATCTCGGGCAGGACCGTGCGCGGTATGTCAAGGATCGAAAGCATTTTTTCATCCCACTCACCTGTGTGAATATTGCAAAGCATCGTACGCGAGGCATTCGTTCTGTCGGTGACGAATACTCTGCCTTCGGTCAGCTTCCAGATCAACCAGGTATCCACCGTACCCACAAGCAGCTCACCCGACATTGCCTTTTCTCTTGCCCCCTCCACGCGATCAAGGATCCATTTGATCTTCGTACCGCTGAAATAGGGGTCAAGGCGAAGACCCGTGGTATCACGCACGTAGTCGGCATAGCCTTGCTTCTCCAACGTCTCGCAAATATCAGCCGTTCTTCTGCATTGCCACACAATGGCACGGCAAACGGGTCTGCCCGTCTTCTTATCCCACGCCACTACGGTCTCGCGCTGATTGGTGATACCCACCGCCGCGATCTCCTCGGGATCGATACCGCTTTTGGCGATACATTCGGTCAAAGCGGCGTATTGATTGGCATAGATCTCCATAGGATCCTGCTCCACCCAGCCTGCCTGCGGGTAATATTGGGGAAACTCATGCTGTGCCATAGAAACGATCTCGGAATTATGATCAAAAAGGATGGCACGGGCGCTCGTCGTACCTTCATCGAGGGCAAGTATGTATTTCTTCATCTTACGTTTTCCTCCGAATATATATTTGTTACGTTTATTCCCTGTGCTTCAGAATGGAATCGTTGATCAGCATTTTGCGGAACGCTTTTGGAGAATGACCTACCCGCTTTTTGAAATAGCGCGAGAAGTATTCAGGGCTTTCAAAGCCAAGCTGCTCGGCGATCTCGTGTATGGGCAAGGATTCCTCTCTCAAAAGGCGCTTTGCCTCGGTCAGCTTCAGCTCGAGATAATAATTCATAACCGAAACACCCTTGACGTGCTTGAATTGCTCGCACAGATAGCTTTTTCCAAAATGAAATCTTTCGGTCAACATCTTCAGCGTCACGCGGTCATACACATTTTCAGACAGATATGCACAGATCTCCTCCACCAAGCCATTGTTCAGCTTTATCCCGTTTGACACAGCAGGTGCATTCACGGCTTCATCCCGACAGGCGCGCATCAGAAGGATCAGAAATTCCTCGATATAAAGTCTTGTCAGCCGCTCCCCGCCTATGGGAGCATCCTCCCGTATCTGCAACGGGAATTTGGAAATATAATAGGTGCTTTTACACTCCTCAATCAGTTTTTTCAAAAGCGGGGTAAGACTTTGGGGAACCTTTATAACTGTTTCGTCAAAAAAATCCATATCCGCGGATCGGCAATCGAAAATGACGTTAAAGATCGAGGCGGAGCGCTTACCGTTACAGATCGTACCGTGGAGCTTCTCGGGTCGGTGAAAAATCACATCACCCTGCTCCAATATTCTATCGTTACCGCAGGTACGGCAATTTACCTCCCCGCCGTCCACGTAGACGAATTCCCAGCATTCGTGCCGATCCTCCGGCAGAGCGAAACTCGGAGACAGATCAAAGCAATTGACCGCGACAATTCTGTCGACCGCGATCGTATTTTGTTGCTGATTTCTTGACATAAAAAACTCTCCTTTTTCGCTTTTGCGGAATATTGTTCAACTTTTTCGAATGAATATCCATTTCAATTCAAGCCGCTGTCGTGTATAATCAATTATACCGTTAATAATACTTTATCACACTTTTTCAAAAAAATCAATAGATATTTTGGGAGGTTTTGAAATTTATGAAAAGCATCAAGGTCGCAATTATTGGCTACGGAGGCATTGCACGCTCCCACTATGCTGCATATCACCGTTTGATCGAAAAGGGCTTTCCAATCGACGTAGTTGCCGTATGCGACAAGGATACAGCGCGCATTTTTGAGAGCGTAACGATCAATATTGCCTGCGACGAGGTACCGATCCGTGAGGGGACACACATCTATTCCGATATAGACGACCTGCTCTGCCGTGAAGATTTTGATATGGCAGACGTATGCCTCCCAACCTTTCTGCACGCCCAGGTGACTGTCAAGCTTCTTCGAGCGGGCAAGCACGTGCTGTGCGAAAAGCCGATGGCATTAAATTCCGCACAATGCGAGGAAATGGTGTATGCGGCGAGGGAAAGCGACAGGCAGCTTATGATCGGACAATGCCTGCGCTTTGATCCTCTGTATCTTTACTTGAAAAAGTGCGTGGACGAGAGCACGTTCGGCTCGCTCCGCTATCTGACGATGGAGCGACTCTGCGACTATCCCGGCTGGGCATCCGATTTCAAAAACAGCGAAAAAACCGGCGGTTGCATACTTGACACGCACATTCACGATATCGATATTGCAAGATTCCTTTTGGGAGAGCCCGAGACGGCGAGCTCGGTGGTCTATAACAATCTGCCGCACTGTCAGCTGGTGAACACCCGTCTCTTTTACAAGGACGTTACCGTGATTGCAGACGTTGCGTGGGACGAGGCAAGACCGATTCCCTTTGCATCGGGCTATCACGCGAAATTCGACGACGCTTGTGTGATCTGTGACGGTGAGAAGGTAACGGTCAAGCCGCACGGCAAGGAATGCTACTCTGTGGATATCACACCCGCGGACAGGATCGAGGGAGAGATCCGTGCCATTGCCGAGGCGATCCTTGACGGCAAGGCATCGACGGTCAATCCACCCGAAAGCGCTTGGATGAGTGTAAGGCTGATCGAAAAAATGAAGGAAAGCGCTGCGCAAAACGGTGCAATCGTAAGCATCAACGATTGAGGCGGTAAAAAACGAACAGGGGTCTGATGCGAAGGAAAAGAGCGAAAAAATACACTTTGCCTAGCCGAAGCCTCTTTACAAAATGCAAAACAATCTGTTATACTGATTTATACAATCTTTAACTGTGTAGGAGAAAAATCATGAACTTTGAAAGCTATAAGCAGCTTCTTCTCTGCCCGAGAGACAAGGATATATCCTTGAGAACAGGCAAGTCTTATTCTCTTGATTTTGAGCTTGACGACGAGAAGAGCGCGGACAGAATTTTTTTCACCGGAGAGGTAGGCTTTTTCTATCAGTGGAAGACCGAGCCCGATTACAAATATTTATACAGACGTCCGGATGATTCACTCTCAAGCATAGAAGCGAACCGTTCGCAATATGCGCTCGATATGTCCGCAGACAATTTCAACTATCCCAAGATCGCTCACAAAAAGATCGTATGGTGGCCTCGCTTCTATGGTGGCGGTGCAAATTGGGATTTCGGTCTTTCCGTAAAGGCGGAGGATCTGAAGCTCCACGAGGGCGGTTATCTGCATTTTCTGATTGAAGTCAGATTGATCAAGGAGGGTGTGGACAAGCGCATTGCCTACACCGAGCCCGACGTGACCGCCAAGATCGATCTTCCCGAGGGAAGCTACGATTGGACGGAGCTTGTGACCGACGTAAAGTTTAATGCGGGTCAGGTTGCCAACGTCTGCGTGTATCTTGAAGGCGAGCATTATTCGGGACGGGTCTTCTGTGAGTCTCCCTTCCTGCGCACCGCAGGCTTCGGAGAAAACATTTTGGCGGATTTTTCAATTTTTACAGAAGACAAAAAGGACTTTAACTGGATAGGAGTCAATCTTTCCAAGAAGGAAACTCCCTCGCTTTGCATTGAGCTGAACGGCGTCAAGATCCACGACGGCGAGATCTTTGAGCGCTGTCACCGCTACTCCGAGTGGGAGGTCACTATCCCCCGCGGAGTTGCCAAAAGGGGGCTGAATACCGTCACCTTTACGCACACGTCCGATTACAGAGACGCGCCTCCCTACAATCTTCACGAGGTCGGTGTGGTCAGCGTCAGACGCGATTCTCTGATCGCCTGCCCCGAGGTTGTAACGGCGGGCAAGCCCTTTGCCGTTCTTGTCAAAACCGATCGGGACAATGCAGAATACACCCTTGAAAGCATCGACGGTGCTATTACTGCGGCATCTCCCCTTGTATGCAAGGAGGCGGGATTGAACGTTTTGCATCTGATTTGCAACAAAGCGAAAAACGATATTGACTTCGTCCTCATTTGTGGCGATTCAAGGATCGAATGTCGCATTGCCCGCTCGGTTGTGCGCGAGGAAGACGGCGTTTGCACCGGTACGGGTGACGCAGTATACGTGAATCAAAACGATACTGATTTTGAAAACTATCTTTCTTGGTACCTCTCCAACAACGTCGGTAATCTGATCACCTTCCGCCCGACCTACCGTTGGAGCGGATCTAAAGCCGCAGACGGCAGACTGTGGAGAAAGACCGCCGACCTGCTTGATGAGCTTGATATGAAATACGTACATATGCTGGACGGACGAGAGCATCAGGGCGGCGATGCAAATCCAAGAAAATCCGAATTGGCATCCGACCATTTCCTTGGCAGACAGACCCACGAGCTTGACGGTCAGTTTGTATATTGGGGTATGGGCGGCACGGCAGACCCGACCAACAACGTAAACGAGCAGATGTTTTACGACCTTTTCGTCCGTATGTTTCAGAAGGATCCCGAGCGGACGAATATGAGATTCACACCCGACACCTATAAGGCTGCGGCAGGAAAGCTTGAGATCTGCCGCGACTACGGCGTCAAGCGCGATATGGAGGCGATGGCAAGCTTTGTTGTCAACGGTCTTGCAAGCTGTCGCTACGACTCGACGAGACATACCGGCCCCGCAACGCTCTTCAAGTATTTCTATCAGGCGGGCTATTCCTGGACGGGCGCCGAGCTGATGTACGGCACTACCGAGGTCACGAACTCGGTGTTGCGCGGCGCGGCGAAGGTCTACGGCGGCGCTAAGGGCGCGCATCTGGCTACACAGTGGTCAACCACTCCGCACGACACAGACGAGCACGCCAAGAGATACCGTCTCGCGCTATATACGGCGTATATGGAGGATCTTGACGACATCAACACCGAGGAGGGCCTTTGGCGAATGGAGGAGTATTTTGCGTACCACAATCGCCATTCAAAGGCTTGTCTCTCTCACTTAAAGCAGCATCAGGATTTTTACAGATATCTGTCCACACATACCCGCTCGGGCAGCTTTTACACTCCCGTTGCGTTCCTTCACGGCCGTTTTGACGGTTGGAAGCTCTTCGGTGCTAAAAACAGCACGTGGGGACGCTTGGATTGCCCCTATACCGATGCCGAAAACGCATGGGATATGTTGGACGCCTTCTATCCTCACAGCAAGACCGGCGCGATCTACCGCCACGGCTGTCCCAAGGACAGACCCATCGGTCACTACAGCGGAACTCCCTCGGGCAGTATAGACGTGATTCCGATCGAGGCAAAGGATTACTCCGAATACCCGCTTCTCTGCTCCATCGGCTATAACAAGGCGCTTGACGAGGATATGGATAAGCTCTCGGCATACGTAAACGGCGGTGGAAGGCTTTTTATCGGTCTTCCCCAGCTCTCGGTCACCACCGACAGAACGGCAATCGAAAATTACGAGTTGAAGTATACCGATCATCCCTTCGCAAGACAGATCGCCACCTTTGGAGATTTCGTCGAGGATAGCTTCGAGGGCAACAAGGTTCGCGTATGTTCATCTATCCCCGAAAAGGCAACCGTTCTTGAAAAGACCGACGGCGGCAAGGCGCTGATCTATGCACTTGACGTTGGAAAAGGAACTGCTATCGTTCTCAACACCCTTGAATACGCAGGAAACAGCGCAATCTACGAATTAGTCAAGAAAACCTTAAAAGCATTGGGCGACGAAGTCTTTAACCAAGAAAAAATCTGGGCAGAGGGCGACGATGTGGTTCAGTTTACCGCATACAAGCAGGAAAACGGCGATATGCATTTCTATTTTCTCTCTACCGATTGGTATTGCTCCGACGAGCCCGAACGTATTGCAAAGCTTCGTATAGGTGAGAATAAATACGACGTAAATATCAACTTTGGCCGTATGATCAAGGCAGTCGTGTCAAAGGACGTCGGCGCGTGGTTTGACGGCGAGGACTGTGACGTGCTTTCGATTTGCAACGGTGCGGTCAGCGTTCAAGGAATCGGACAAGGCAGGCTCTTCATCGCCAAGGACGGCGAGGTCAGACAGCTCTCCGTTGACTTTACTGAAGCAAGCGTACAAAGCTTGCAAATCTGATAATAATACTAAATTGAGCCCTTGCGGTTTTCCGCAAGGGCTCGATTTATGATCATATCACAAGATAAAGCAGAAAATCTGCGGCAATGGCGGCGAGAACGCAGACCATTACCGGGCACTTGAACCACGCAAGAAGACCTGCCACCGCTCCGCCGACGATGCCGATGATGGGATTGGCATCCACGGTAAGGATACCCGGAAAGATCAGCGCTGACATTGCCGTATAGGGGATCAGCTTGAGAAACTTTTCAAATTTGCCGCTGAATTTCATCTTATCGGTGAGAATCAGCGGGATCAAACGCGGTATGTAGGTGACCAGCATCATTCCGAGGAGCAATAAAAGGATCTTAGTTCCGTCCATTTGTCAGTACCTCCCCGCTCTCATCGCTTTTCGCTTTTTCACTGCTTTCCTCTTCCTTCAGATCCACAAAGAACACACCCACAGCGGCGCACAGCAGCGTCGAGGCGATCAATGCCCAGCTCTGATCCATAAAGAGATTGAAAAGCGTATTGCAAACGGCGGTCATCACAACGAGCACACCAAGCCGCCAATTTCTTGTCAGATTTGGCACGAGAAGACCGATGAACATCGCATAAAGCGCAACGCCGAAGCTTGCGGTCAGAATATCGGGCAGGAAGTTTGACGCTACGGCGCCGATCAGCGTACCGATATTCCATGAGGAATAGGTAACCGTGATCATACCGAAGAAAAACCAGACGGTACACTTCTCTTTTTTCTCGGCCGTGAATATGGCAAAGCTTTCATCGGTGACACCAAAGCCTGCCAAAAACTTTTGCCAAAGCTTCAGCTTGGGCATTCTCTCTGCTACGCAGGTGCTCATGATCACGTGACGCAGATTGAGAATAAAGGTTGCCACGATTATGGCTATAATACTTGCTCCCTGCGCATACATTCCCACCGACATCATTTGGCTTGCGCCTGCAAAGACCGACAGCGACATAGCACAGGTCTGTAAAATTGAGAAGCCTTCCTGACGCGCCATAATGGCAAAGGCAATGCCCACGGGGATAAAGCCGAATATGACGGGCAGGCCTGCGCGAAGCCCGTATAGGTATTGTTTTCTTTTACTAATTTTTGGGGTTGACATTTTATTACACTTTCTTAAATTCTATTATTGCTGATAATCGAATAATTGATATATTAGCTCGGCTTCCTCTTCGGTATAGTTTCTATCATAAATAAGCGAAGCTATTCTCCCGTCATTTTTTATGGTATATTCACCCTCATCAAAAAAGCTTTTCAAGTAAAGCAGATATTCAAGCGATTCCTTTCGGCTCATATCCTTAAAAGAGCTTCCGATCACATAGGATTCACCGTCAAAAACGAATTTCAACTTAATAGAATAGCTTCTCCCTCTACTGCTTCTTTCGATTTTTATGATTAATTCATCGGCATCCTCGATCTTATCTGTTCTTACAAGAGTATTGAAGGAATTATACTTTTGAAATTCGTTTTGTTTATTCAAGACCTTTCTCGGATAGATACCGAACGAAAGAATCGTCAGTGACAATAACAAAAAGGCAAGAAAAATAACAAAAAACGAGAAGATGATACTCTTAGTGCTTTTTTTCGATAAGACCTGCTGACGAAATTCTTTAGAGAATATGGGATATGTTTTGATTATCGGAACCGACCATTTTGGCTTATACTTTTTGTTTCCGAAAATCGGCTGTTTGTCCGAAATGCCTATACAGATCGGAATCATCGTCGACAACATAAGAGTAAAGCAAAGCGGTAAAGCATAAAGGTTACCTGTTAAGTCGCGCGCTATCACAGATTCATCCGAATATGCTATGGCTTCGGGAATCACAACGCAAAATATAATAAGCGGAAGCAAAGTGATAGCAATCCCAAGTACCGAAAAAATAACGTACATAAACTGATCAAGTCCCGAAAGCGGGATCTTTCTCCCTTTGTGTTTTTTCGATTTTCTTCCCATTTCGATCCACCTACGTTCTTATTTCACCATACCGTAGCCGCCTGCGTATTTGCTGACTTCGCTGGCAACAACGAAGACCTTATTATCGCAGACACCGCGAATCTCCTTCAACGTTTTCGGAGTCTCCTTTCTCGGAAGGACGATAAAGATCATATTCATCTTATCTGTAGAGCCGTGTCCCTCGAACACGGTATAGCCCATGCTTCTGTCCTTCAGATAGGCTGTGATTTTGGCGGTACTTTCATCGCTTGCAATCAGCTCAAGGTTGGACGTACCGAGGGCGATCTTGTTTTCGATGGTAGAGCCCAAGAACAGACCCGTAGCGTAGCCCACGCAATAGAAAAGCAGGAGCAGGAGATTATCGCCGAGGGTTCCGATCAAGGTGGAGATCACAAGACCCCAGATGGTGCACTCGACAAAGCCGAGGCCTGCCGCCTTCAGCCTTTGTCCCTTGACCATCATACAGGTTTTGAGGGATTGGATGGTGATCTCGATGATCTTCGCGGCACAAACCAAAAGGCACACGAGGATCGGGCTTATTTCTTTTACTGCTGCTAAAAATTCTGACATTTTTATTCTCCTACAATATGAATTGTTAATTACGACTCCTCAACAAGCTTACCGCAGAGATGCTCCACGGTCAATACAAGCAGGAGCGTTCTGTGAGCGTGCTTTTCGATCTCGTCTTTGATATAGTCTTCATCATTCGTAAATTTACGGCTCAGCTTTGCGGTAATGTCCGCGATCACGTCGAGGTCGTCCACGATCTCGATTCTGCCGAAAGCGATCACACTTTTGACGTTCAATGCCCACTCGCCTTCTTTTCTATAGCCTTGATCGTATACGCAGAAGGAGACCTTATTGCATTTTTTCAGCGCGTCGAGTCTGTGCCCGACGTTTCCGCTGTGGAAATAGATCTTTCCGTCCTCTTCGTTGTAAAAATGATTCATCGGCATCCCGTAAGGATATCCGTCCTCACCCAACACCGAAAGCACGCCGCGCTTTTCATTTTTTAAAAGTGCAATGCACTCTTCCTGCGAAAGCTGTTTGTTTTTCCTGATCAATTCTCTGAACATACGCTTTTCCTTCACAATTTCTTTTTATACGCCGCAAAGGCTGACGGGATGGCATAATCGGAGCGCAAAGCGACATTCTCCACGATCATCAGCCCTCTATTCGGACAGAAGCCATCAAATTCCGCGGTCACCGTCACCTCGTAAGCGATCATCTGCCACTCGATGTGGGTGAATATATGCTTGGAGTCCTCGATCCTTTCGATGCGGATGGGCTCAAGTCCGAGAGCTCGCACGTAATCCGCGACCTCTTTTTCCGTCATATGTCCTTCGGGATTGGGCAGTTCAAACAGCCCTGCCAAAAGCCCTTTGTCGGGGCGTTTTCCGATCACGGTTCGGCTGTCGTCACGGATCAGCAAGACAGTTCTCTCCTCGATCCGTCTCGGCTTTTTCGCGCTTTTCACGGGGATTGAGTCGGTCAAGGCCTCCTTTGCCGCCCGACAAACCTCTCGCATCGGGCATTTATCGCATTTGGCTTCCCCATTCGGTACACAAACCACCGCTCCCAGCTCGATGAGCGCTTGATTAAAGCTTCCCGCCTCACAGGGGATCACCTCGGACAGCCGTTGGCTCCATTCCCTTTTGGTAATAGGGAGCGCGATATCCTCAAACGAGCCCAAAAGTCTTGCAAGCACACGTAAAACGTTTCCGTCAACGGCGGGCACAGGTACATCGAACGCAATCGAGGCAATCGCGCCTGCGGTATAGTCTCCTATTCCGTTTAATGAGCGTAATTCATCATAAGTTTTGGGAAATACTCCGCCATACTGCTCGGTCACCGTTCTCGCCGCCTTTTGCAGATTGCGGGCGCGGCTGTAATAGCCCAAGCCCTCCCAAAGCTTCATCAATCTGTCCTCGGGCAGCTCTGCAAGCACCTCTACCGTGGGACAAGCCTCCAAAAATCTTGCATAATAGGGCTTGACCGCCTCCACGCGGGTCTGCTGGAGCATGATCTCCGACAGCCAGATACGATAAGGATCCCTCGTTCTGCGCCATGGCAGGTCCCTTTTATTCCTTTCATACCACGCAAGCAAGCTTGCCGTGATTTCCTCCGTAAAAATCGACTTCATGCGTAAATTTATCCTTCTGACACGATTATCTATACTATTGTATCATATTTTCACAGGGTTTTCAATACAAACCTTCACGAATAGACAAAATTTATTCGATTTTTATTTTTTCTCTTGCTCAAAGCGGCTTGATGTGTTATAATGATCGTATATGAGTCAATAAACGGAGGTTTACCGATATGAATATCACAGAAAGATTTTTAAAATACGTTTCCTTTCCCACTATGTCCGATGAAGGCTCCGAGACCGTGCCCTCCTCCCCAAAGCAATTGGTCTTCAGCCGCTATCTTGCGGACGAGCTGACCGCGTTGGGGCTTTCCGACGTGGAGCTTGACGATAAGGGATATCTTTACGCAACCCTGCCCGCAAACACCGAAAGCAAGATCACCTTGGGTCTGATCGCTCACGTGGACACCTCGGATGCCTGCGCCGATCAACCTATCAAGACAAAGATTGTCAAATATGAGGGCGAGGACGTCTGTCTCAACGAGGAAAAGGGTATCTTCCTCAAGCGCGAGGAATATCCTTCTCTTGACCGCTATATTGGCAATCATCTGATCGTGACCGACGGCACTACCCTTTTGGGTGCTGACGACAAGGCGGGCATTTGCGCCATCGTTTCCGCAGTTGAACGCATTATTGCAAGCGGCGCGCCCCACGGCTGTGTCAAGCTCTGCTTTACTCCGGACGAGGAGATCGGACGAGGTGCGGATCACTTTGACGTGGAAAAATTCGGCGCGGATTACGCTTACACCGTTGACGGAGGCGGACTTGGCGAGCTGGAATACGAAAATTTCAATGCGGCGTCTGCAAAGGCAGAGTTCTTTGGCGTATCGATCCATCCCGGAAGCGCAAAGGACAAAATGAAGAATGCACAGCTGATGGCTATGGACTTCAACGCTCTGCTCCCCGCAGATCAGATCCCCGCGAAAACCGAGGGATACGAGGGATTTTTCCATCTGACCGATATGCAGGGCGATTGCGAAAACGCATCCCTCTTTTATATCATCCGCGACCACGACAGAACAAAATTCGAAGAAAAGAAGGCACTTTTTGAAGCGACCGCGAAAAAGATCAACGAGAAGTATGGCGACGGCTCCTGCTCAGTAACGGTCAAGGATTCCTACTTCAACATGAAGGAGATCATTGACGAGCATATGTACACCATCGACCGTGCAATCGGCGCTATGAAGGCAGTCGGTGTGGAGCCCGAGATCGTTCCTATCAGAGGCGGAACAGACGGCGCAAGGCTTTCCTTTATGGGGCTTCCCTGTCCCAACATCTGCACGGGTGGAGAGAATTTCCACTCCCGCTTTGAGTATATTCCCGTAGAGTCGCTTGAGAAGGTTACGGATATTGCCGAAAGACTGATTCTTGACGCGGCAGAGGTGAAATAATGGCAAAGCTTTATTTTAAGTACGGCGCAATGGGCTCGTCCAAGACCGCAAACGCGCTGATCACAAGATTCAATTACGAGGAGCGCGGAATGAAGGTATGGCTGATCAAGCCTGCGCTCGACACAAGAGACGGTGCCGATCTGATCAAATCCCGCATCGGACTTGAGGAAAAGGCTTATGCCGTGACCCCCGAGATCGATCTCTTTGAGGAATTCAAATCTCACAGAGAATGTCACGTTATCATTGCCGATGAATGTCAGTTTTTTACATCGTCACAGGTAGATCAGCTTCGCAGGATCGTAAATGAATTGGATATCCCCGTGCTCTGCTTCGGTCTGCGCACAGACTTTCTGACCCACACCTTTGAGGGTAGCCACAGACTTTTCGAGGTGGCGGATTCCATTACGGAGATCAAGACCATCTGCACCTGCGGCAGAAAAGCCATCGTCAACGCCCGCATCGACGGAAACGGTCGCGTGGTCACCGAGGGCGGTCAGATCCTGCTTGGCGGCAACGATTCCTACGTTGCGATGTGCCACGCCTGTTGGGTCGAGGCGATCAATAAGCAAAAGAACGAGGATAACACATTATGATTGGAAACAGGAACGTTATGATCATCGGTGTGGCAGGCGGCACGGGAAGCGGCAAGACCACTCTTGCACGTCATATCGCCGACGAATTCGGTGACAAGGTAGCGATCATTGCCCACGACTGCTATTACCGCGCGCAAAACGATAAAAGCTATGAGGAGCGTTGTGTACAAAACTACGATCATCCCGATGCTTTTGAGACAGAGCTTCTTTGCGAGCATTTGGAAAAGCTTTGCGCAGGTGAGGCGGTGGACGTACCCGTTTACGACTACACTCAACACAATCGCTCGGAGAAAACAAACCGCGTTCTTCCCCGTCCCGTAATCGTTCTGGAGGGTATCCTGCTTTTTTCAGACAAGCAATTGAGAGATATGATGGATCTCAAGATATTCGTTGATACCGATGCCGACGAGCGAATCCTTCGGCGCATTCTGCGCGACACCGAGGAGAGGGGCAGATCGCTCCAATCTGTGATCGGACAGTACCTCACCACCGTCAAGCCGATGCACAACGCGTTTGTGGAGCCGTATAAGCGTTATGCCGACATTATCGTACCCGGTGGCGGCGATAATCCTGCCGCGTTGGATATGATCTTTACCCGCATCCGCAAGCAGCTGTGACAGCCTTTTCGTTGTGCTTTTTGACGAAAAAAATGTATATGTCGCATTTTACAAAATATGAGTCGAAATACCGCCGTTTATCGGCGGTATTTTTATGATAAATTACAAAGTCTGCGGAATAATTTGATAAAAGTATTGCTTTTTTATCATAAACGTTTTCGACAGGTGTCAAGAGGTCATTTTACTTCAATAAAATTAATTGTTCATTGTGCCAAAACCGCTGACTATATTTATCAAATTGAAAAAAAGTGGTTGTTTTTTGTCGCAAAAAATGTTATAATAGTATTTGTGTGAGTATGTCATAAATAATATTTATATATAACTATACAAATTATGCCATACCGATATAAAAGCAGAAAAGCGGTCACGAAAAGGAGTCTTGTTTATGATTTACGATCTTCAAAAAGCAAATATGTGGAAAAGAATTTCCGCTTACATTTTTGATATGATCCTGCTCGTGATCATTACCGTCGGAATAGCGTCTCTTTTGTCCTTGATCCTTGGGTACGACTCCTACTCCGAAAGGCTTCAGGAGTGCTATGGCAAGTATGAGGAGCTTTACGGTGTTGACTTTGATCTTACCGCCGAGGAATATGACGCGCTGAGCGCGGAAGAGCTTTCGAATTATGAGGCGGCGGCTGAGGCTTTGGCGGCGGACGGTGAGGCAAATTACGTTTATTCTATGATCTTTAATCTGACGCTTCTGATCGTCACCTTCAGCATTCTGATCGCGTATCTGCTGCTTGAATTTACGGTTCCTCTGCTCTTCAAAAACGGGCAGACGCTGGGCAAAAAGGTCTTTGGCGTAGCGGTTATGCGTCTGGACGGAGTAAAGGTGAACGCTCCTTTGCTCTTCATTCGTACGATTCTCGGCAAATACACCGTCGAAACGATGATCCCCGTTCTGATCGTTATTATGCTACTCTTCAACGTAATTACGGTGGTTGGTATTGCGGTCATCGCGCTGATCCTGCTCGTTCAGGCCGTGCTTGTAATTGCCACAAGAACAAGATCGCCCATTCACGATATGATCGCCAGCACCGTAGCCGTGGATATGGCGAGTCAGCTGATATTCGACAGCAAGGAGGATATGCTTGAATACAAAAAGCGTATCCACGCCGAAGCTGCCGCAAAGCAGGAATACTGATCCTGCCATTATTTTAGTTTATCAAATCAAAGATATAAAAAATTTTTAGGAAGGAAGATTTGATTTATGAAAGTTGTATTGCAAAACCTGACTAAGATCTTCCCCGGTCGTAACAAAAAGGTCAATGAAGAGGTCGTGGCGGTAAATGATTTTACCTTTGAGATCCCCGACGGCAAGCTGGTAGGTCTGCTGGGTCCTTCGGGATGCGGTAAGAGTACCACTCTTTATATGATCAGCGGCTTGCAGAAGCCTACGAGCGGTCAGATCTTCTTCGGAGAGGATGACGTTACCGAGCTCTCTGCCGAAAACAGAGGCGTAGGTCTGGTGTTCCAGAACTATGCGCTCTATCCTCACCTGACTGTAAAGCAGAACATTCTGTTCCCGCTTGAAAACCTGAAGGGCGCTGACAAGCTCTCCAAGAACGAGATGCTTGAGCGTGCTCTTTACGCGGCAAAGCTGGTGCAGATCGACAATCTGATGGAAAGAAAGCCCAGCGAGCTGTCGGGCGGTCAGCAGCAGAGAGTTGCAATCGCGCGCGCACTTGTTAAGATGCCTAAGGTACTTCTGCTCGACGAGCCCTTGTCCAACCTTGACGCACGTCTGAGACTGCAGACCCGTGAGGAGATCAGAAGGATTCAGCGTGAGACAGGCATTACCACCGTTTTCGTAACCCATGACCAGGAGGAGGCAATGAGCATTTCCGACCTGATCGTCGTTATGAAGCTTGGCGTGGTTCAGCAGATAGGCAAGCCTCAGGAGGTTTACGACAATCCCGTCAATCTCTTCGTTGCAAAGTTCTTGGGAACTCCCCCCATTAACGTATTTGAAGGCTCTGTTAAGAGCGGTAAGCTTTATATCGGAGAGAACGCTGTTCTTGACGTTGCAGGTGTTGAGGATCAGGACGTTACCGTCGGTATCCGTCCCGAAGGCTTCGTGCTTGATGCCGCGGGACCGCTTAAGTGTGATCTTTCCAGCATTGAGGTTATGGGACGTGACGTCAGCATCGTTTCCACCCATCCCGCTTCCCTCAATCCTATGATCCGCTCGATCATCAACGCCGATGAAAGCAGCATCGCCGCAGGTGGAGTTGCAAGCTATTCACTGAAGCCTCACAAGGTATTCCTGTTCGGCAAGAAGGATGAAAACAGAATCTATTTTGAGGTGAAGTAATATGGTTGAAAGCAAACATCAATGGAAAGCTTGGTTGTATCTTGCTCCCACCATAGTGCTGTTGCTTATCTTCACGGTATGGCCCATCATCAACACAGTCATTATGGCATTTCAGGAGGACTACAACAGCCTTCTCGCTATCCGTAACGGCAGATTCAGCTTTGATTGGGGACTCGGTAACTTCAAGAAGGTCATCGAATACCAAGGATTCCTTACCTGTCTGAAGAACACGATGCTCCTGTGCGTGCTGACAGTTCCGATCTCAACGATCCTTGCGCTGATCATCGCGGTCTGTCTCAACGCCATCAAGCCTCTGCAGAGATTTCTGCAAACGATCTTCTTCCTGCCCTACGTTACCAACTCCATCGCTATCGGAATGGTCTTTGCGGCAATGTTCAACATCGTCGGAAACACCTCCTCCGAAAATATGATCATTACTACGGCAGGTATCATCAACAACATTCTCGGCGCGTTCGGTGTTGAGCCTATCAACTGGATCAACGCAGGCTCTCCTTATTGGGCAAACATCACGGTCCTTACGATCTACATCGTTTGGAATGCGCTCCCCTTCAAAATCCTGATCCTGCTTGGCGGTCTGCAGAGCATCAACAAGCAGTATTACGACGCGGCAAAGATAGACAGCACGCCCCGTATCCGCGTATTTACCAAGATCACGGTGCCCCTGCTCTCCCCTATGCTTGCATACGTTGTGATCACCGGCTTTATCGGCGGCTTCAAGGAATATTCCAGCGTTGTTGGTATCTTCGGTGAAAGAATGACGACCCCCGGTGGCAAGGTGGGAAGCCTTAACACTATGGTCGGTTACATCTACGATTCCATCAAGAGCCAGCAGGGACGCGCTTCCGCTGCTGCGCTGATTCTCTTTGCGATCATATTCGTTGTTACGATGATCAACCTGTATGTCAGCAAAAAGAAGACACACTATTAAGGAGGTGCACCATGTCGGATACAAACATCAAAACAATGACCGATAAGAATCTTAACAAGGTGTCCTCCCACCAAAAGGTTATGAAGGTCATCGTACAGATCCTGCTGTACACCTTCCTCGGGATTATGGCGCTGATCGTCCTGTTCCCCTTCTATTGGATGCTGATCTCCTCCGTAAAATCCTTGGAGGAGTATATCCTCCCCGTTCCTACGCTTTTCCCCAGACAGATCTTTTTCTCGAACTATCTGCAGGCATTTGAGACGGCAAACCTCGGCACGCTGTTCCTCAACACCGTATACGTGGGAATCGTTTCTACGCTCCTTTCGCTTGTCATCACCGTTCTCTCGGCATTCGCCTTCGCGCGCCTTGAGTTCAAGGGCAAGAACACACTGTTTGCGGCTCTTCTCGCAACGATGATGATCCCCGGTGAGCTTTTCACTATCACAAACTACGCAACCGTAAACTCCTTCGGTTGGATGAATACCTACACGGTACTGATCGTTCCCTTCCTCGTAAGTGTTTTCTACATTTACCTGCTTCGCCAGAACTTTATGCAGATACCCAATGAGCTCTATCTTGCCGCAAAGGTTGACGGCACCTCGGATCTGAAGTATCTGTGGAAGGTAATGATACCTCTCTCACTCCCCACGCTTATCTCTATCACCATTCTAAAGATGATGGGCGCGTGGAACTCCTATATGTGGCCTAATCTCGTTGCGGACGATGACGCGCACCAGCTGATCACAAACGGCTTGCGCGGCGCGTTTGTTGTCGAGGAGGGCGGCATGGTCAACTTCCCCGTTCAGATGGCGGCGGTCGCTATCGTATCGCTTCCTCTCTTCCTTGTATTCCTCTTCCTGCGTAAGTACATCATGAAGGGTGTATCGCGCAGCGGTATCAAGGGATAATCCACGGTTATAAGGCTATCGGCCTTTAACACAATAAATACCTGTTTTGAAAGGAAAACAATTATGAAAAGAATTGCAGCTTTGATCTTGATCCTCACAATGTGTCTGGGTTGCTTTGCTCTGGTAGGTTGTGACAATTCCGGCAATGGCGGTAACGTCGAGAACCCTATCAGCGAAGGCGCAACCTACAACGGAGAGGCTGTTGAGATCACCTTCTACCACACTATGGGCGCAAGCCTTCGCGGCGTGCTTGACAAGTACATTGCTAAGTTCAACGAGCTTTACCCCAACATTACCGTCAACCACTCCCAAGTCGGTAGCTACGATGACGTTCGCGACAAGATCAGCACAGAGCTGACCGTTGGCAACCAGCCCAACATCGCTTACTGTTATCCCGACCACGTTGCTCTCTACAACCTTGCAGGCGGCGTTGTAACCCTTGACAGTCTCATCGCAAGCACAGCAACCGTTGAAAGAGCTGACGGCACCACCGAAACACTCGGCTTTACACAGGCTCAGATCGACGATTTTATCGATGCTTACTATGAGGAAGGTAAACAGTTCGGTGACGGCTTTATGTACACGCTTCCTATGTCCAAGTCCACCGAGGTTCTTTACTACAACAAAACCTTCTTTGCAGAGCACAATCTTCAGGTTCCCACCACGTGGGACGAGCTTGAAGAGGTTTGCGCAAAGATTCTTGAGATCGATCCCAACTGTATTCCTCTCGGCTACGACTCCGAGGCAAACTGGTTCATCACTATGTGTGAACAGCTCAAGTCTCCCTACACAAGCGCAACAGGCGACCACTTCCTCTTCAACAACGAAACCAACAGAGCCTTCGTTAAGAGATTCAGCGAATGGCATATGAAGGGCTACGTTACAACCGAGGAGATCTACGGCGCTTATACATCCGGTCTTTTCTCTGAAACCGCCGCAGACAAGACAAAGTCTTATATGTGTATCGGTTCCTCCGCAGGCGCTAACTACCAGCGTCCCGCAAAGAATGATGACGGCTCCTATCCCTTTGACGTGGGAATCGCTACCATTCCTCAGGCAGACGCAAGCAACAAGAAGGTTATCTCTCAGGGTCCTTCCCTTTGTATCTTTGAGGGAAGCGAGCTCGAGGTTATCGCATCCTGGCTCTTCGTGAAGTACCTCACAACCACCGTTGAATTTCAGGCTGAATTCGGTATGACATCCGGTTACGTTCCCGTACTTGAGTCTGTTTCCGACAACGCTGCATACGCTGCATTCATCGATGCCGCTGACGGTGGAAATAACATCGCCGCTCTTTCCGCAAAGGTTTGCCTTGAGCAGAAGGACGCTTACTACGTATCTCCCGCATTCAACGGTTCCTCCGAGGCTCGTGATCAGGTTGGCGCGCTCCTTCAGTACTGCATGGTTCAGTACAAGACCGCAACCGACGTTGACGCTATGATCAAGAAGGCGTTTGAGGATGCTGTCGCAGAGTGCGAATATATGTCTTAATGCCATTCGCCTTATGACAAAATCAATTAAACTTATATCCCTGCTTCTCCTTTTCTGTCTTACTCTTACCTGTATGATCGCCTGTGAAAGCGACCATACGGGCGAGGAGACGTCATCTGCCGCTGAGGAGCTGGAGTTCATTGATTATGCGGCAACGGTTACGCTTGATATGTCCTCTAACACGTTGAAGGAGGAGGTAACTGTCAAGCAATACATCGACGGAGACACCACACATTTCAACGTTCCCACCTCCGTAATGCCCAACGGTGTGCTGAAGGGCAGATATCTTGCCATCAATACCCCGGAATCCACGGGTCAGATCGAGGAATGGGGTAAGGCGGCATCCAACTACACCAAAGCTGCTCTGCAGAGCGCGGTTTCGATCGTTATTGAAAGTGATGACGGCAATTGGAACGCAGATTCTACGGGTAGCAGATATCTCGTTTGGGTGTGGTATAAAACAAGCGAGGACGGCGAATATCGCAATCTGAATATTGAGATTTTGCAGGAGGGTCTTGCGATCGCCTCCAATTCCTCTCAGAATCGCTACGGTCAGACCTGTATGAAGGCCATTGATCAGGCAAAGGCGCACAAGCGCTACGTTTACTCAGGCGAGAAGGATCCCGATTATTATTACGGTTCCGCCATTGAGCTGACCTTGAAGGAGCTGCGCGCAAACGCGGCGCTTTACACGGGCAAATCGGTGGCATTTGAGGGTGTGATCACCAAAAACGACGGTGCCAGCGTTTACGTTGAGAACTTTGACGAGGAGACCCAAATGTATCACGGTATCTCCATCTATTACGGTTACAATCTCAACGGTATGGCACTTGGCATTCTCAGCGTTGGAAACCGCGTACGTATCGTTGGCTCTATGCAGTTCTACGAGGCGGGCGGTACCTATCAGGTATCCGACCTGAAATACGATATGATGGATCCCACTGCGGCGGATAATATCCAGAAGATCAGCTCTGACAACGCTCCCGCTTACGTTCTGACCTCCCCCGAGACCTTTGTTACGTCCAAGGTTGGAGTCACCGTTATCAACGAGGATGGCGAGGAGGAGCTTCGTCAGCTTGATTATGCCGAGCTTGCACTGTCCACGTCGATCGCAATGAACGATCTTGAGGTCGTCAGCGTTTATACCACAAATAACGGCGGCGATTCCGACGGTGCGATGACTCTTACCTGTAAGGCTGACGGCATTACCGTTTCGGTCCGCACCACGGTTCTGACCGATGAAAACGGCAAGCTTGTCACAGAGGAATACTTCAAGGGCAAGGTCATCGACGTACGCGGTATTGTCGATTACTTCGACGGAAGCTACCAGATAAAGGTATTCTCTCTCAAAGATATCGTCGTAAAATAATTATACCAATCAAGAGTCTGTTTATTTGCTATGCTTTCTGTCCTCCGCGCCCCCAAGGTGCGGACAGAACAGACTCGTTCAGAAAGGAATTATCATTTATGAAAAGAATTTTAGCATTGCTTTTGGCTGTAGTTCTTTGCCTTTCCCTTTTCGTAGCGTGCGATAACGGAGGCAACGAGGAGAACACAACAGAAGCGAACAACAACGAGGCTGTAGAATACAGCGTTGAGGATGCGACCGCATACCTCAAGAATATGTACAAGAACTATCTTGTAGAAACCGAAACAGCAGCCGATTATTATCTCATTTCTCAGGTTATGAGATCCGGTGCAGTTTATACCGTTGATTGGACCGTCAACACCGACAAGATCACCGTCACAAAGGACGAGGCAAACAAGCAGGTCCTGATCGATCTTGACGAAAAGGCAAGCGAAAAGCTCGACTATGAGCTTACCGCAACCGTGACCGCTCCCGACGGAACAACAGATTCTCTTGTTTTCAAGCTTACCGTTCCCGCTTATGCAGTTCTTTCTTACGACGCATATTACGCAACCGAGGCTGGCAAGGCTGTGGTTGTTGAGGGTGTGGTTGTTGCCGTTCACTCTGTAACCGAGGGCAACAAGTACAACCAGATGTACGTACAGGATGCAGAGGGCAAGGGTGGCTACTACGTTTACTCTATGACCATTGACCCTGTTAAGGATCTGGGCATCAAGGCAGGTATGACCGTTTCGATCACCGGTACAAAGGATATCTACAACGGTCTGCACGAAATCAAGGATGCAACCGCTGCTGTTCTTGACAGCACAGTCAAGGAGCTTGCTCCCGTTGATATTACCGAGATCTTCTCTTCTGCGGCAGACTGCAAGGACGAGAACCTTGTAAACAAGCTTGGTATGCTGGTTACGATCAAGGGTGTTGAGATCACCGATCAGGATCTTGCCGAGAAGTCTATGTACTTCAAGTTCAAGCTTGGCAACAACGAGTCCTACATCAGAGTATATGAGACCGACTGCCCTGCAAGCGTCAGCGACGATGATATGCAGGCAATCATGGCAGCTCACGGTGAGCACAAGGGCTGGACCGCAGACGTAACCGGTGTTGTCGTTATTTACAGCGGCTCTATTTACCTCAACCCTGTTTCCAAGGATGCATTTGTTTATCACTCCCTCATCGAAAGAACAGACGCTGAAAAGCTTCAGGTTGAGATCGACTCCGTGAAGATCGATTCCAACGTCACCCTTGACAGCGTAATCGAGCTTCCCCTCAAGGGTACCACCTACGAGGACGTTACGGTCTCCTGGACCTCCGATAACGCTTGCGCGGTTATCGCAGACGGCAAGGCTACCGTAACTCTTCAGAAGGAAGCACAGACAGTTAAGCTTACCGCTACCTACAAGCTTGGCAACGAGACCAAGACAGTTGAATACGTGCTCAACGTTGCCGAGGCTCCCACAGTTGCTCCTCAGGTCGTTGCTACTCCCGAGGCAGGCACTGCATATAAGTTCGTTTATATCCAGACTCAGCTCGGCAAGAATCTTTACTTCGACGGCTCTATCGGCAGCTACTATGCAAACACCACTGACGATATGACCAAGGCTGTTGACGTTTATCTTGAGGCTGCCGAGGGTGGATACTACATCTACTTCCTCAACGGCGAAAACAAGGTAAAGACCTACCTCGAGGCTTATATGTCCGGTACTTACTGCAACCTTAAGCTGACCACCGAGACTCCCGCAAGCGTATTCGTAATCGACGAAGAGCTGAACGCTCCTATCGTTACTCTCGGCGAGACCACGTACTTCCTTGGCACCTACGGTGACAAGACCGATATCCGTCCCTCCGCTATCAAGTACGCTTCTCAGGGCAACTACATCACCCGCTTTGCAACTCTCGTTGACACAAGCTCTGTTTCCGATGCTGACAAGCTCGCTGCTGAAAAGGATTCTTTGACTCTCAGTAAGACCGAGTTCACAAAGGACGAGGCAATCGATCTTGCTGCAAAGGGTACCACATACGATGACGTAACCGTTACCTGGACATCCGACAATGCTTGCGCAGTTGTTGCTGACGGTAAGCTGACCGTAACCCGTGGCGAAGAGGCTCAGACCGTTAAGATCACCGCTACCCTGACCTGTGGCGAAGCTACGGAGACCAAGGAATTCACCGTTGAGGTTGCGGCTATTCCTCCCGCATTCACCGTTGAGATCACAAAAGCTCCCGCGGCTGACACCGCTTACGTATTTATGCTTGAGCAGGTAAATCTCGGCACTACCCTCTATCTTGCAGAGGGTGTCGACTCCGGCAGATATCTCAAGACAACAACCGATCTGGCGCAGGCTCTCAAGATCTACGCAGAGGCGGCTGATGGCGGCTACAAGCTCTACGTTTTGACCGCTGACGGAGCAAAGTCTTATCTCGAGGCTTATCTGAACAGCAGCTCCAAGACCGCTCTCGGATACGTTGAAGCAACCGATTGCGTATTCTTCTGCAGCGAGACTACCGGCGCATGGACCACAACCGCTATAACTGATAAGACACTCTATATCGGTACTTATGGCACATACGCTACCTTCTCTCTCTCCGATACTTGGAGAATCGAGGGTGACAATGCAAGTGCTCTCGGCACCACACAGTACATCGCACAGATCGCAACTGTAACCGTTAACGAGCAATAATCTTTCAACCCCAAGGGGCTGTCTCGGCAAAAAACGAGACAGCCCCTTTTTGAAACAAAAGCAGGTTTTTTCAAAATATGTCTTGCATTATTTATGATTTTGTTTTATAATAAAATATCACAAAAACGGAAAGGCAAGATTATGATTTCATATAAGCGTTTTGCATCGGTATTGCTGATTCTTGTTCTGGCGGTAACCTACCTTTCGGGTTGTACCTATCTGCCTATGGAGGGTCAGACCGAGATACCGACATCAGACAGCATAAACAGTGCTTCCCTCTCGATCGTAAACGGTGGCAGATACACCATCGGTATCGGAGAAACGGTGCAATTGCAGGTATCGGTCTCGGATGAGGCGGCGGGACAACTGATATGGAGCTCTACAAGCGACTGCGTCACCGTCAGCGAGAGTGGCTTGGTTACGGGTGTCTCTGTTGGCAAGGCTGCCGTGAAGGTGCGTTTCGGCGAGCTTAGCGACACGGCGATCTTCGAGGTGGTTGGCGTTGACGGATCCCTTGGAGACCCCTATGAAAATATGTCCGCAGAGGAATTTTACGCAGATTACGAGCCTGCCGACAGCTATACCGAAGCATATTACCGCACGCAACACGGTTTTATGTCAGGTGAGCTTACCGTTCCCGACCAGGCTCCCGAGCTATCCGAATACCGTCCGCAGCAGGACGGATATTACGTGCGTAACAGCGATACGTTCTATCTTGACGACAACTCATACGTAGTCGTTGATGCTTACGGTGAGGCGGTACTTACGGTCTACAGAGGCGGCGCTTACATAACCTTGGAAGAAGTGGCGGCGTACGTATATGCCTTTGGAAACGTGCCAGCAAATTACGTTTCCGATAAGGATATGGAGCCCGAGGACAGTATTTGGGGCGAATATCTTCGTCTGAATCATTCCTCCTTCAGCGGCAACACCGACAAATATCCTTACGAGCCCGAGCTCCCCAATATCAGCGGCTGTGGCGGCGAATTATACTATTATGAGATCGACATCGGCACTACAGGCACCGATTGTGATCCCAAGTACAGAGCGGCGCTTTACAACAACGGTCAGAGTATCACACGAGGTGCGGCAAGGATCGTTTACACAAGGTACGATAAAAACCGAAACGAGATCATCGAGCCAAATGAAAAACACGTTTTTTACACCTACAATCACTACAACGATTTTCAGGAATATCTGAATTATTATGGCGGTTGGGGTGAAATGTTTGGCAATATCACGGGTGGAGGTAAGATCTCCAGCAAGACCGATTACAATCCTACCGCATACGTTCCCGTGGTGATGGCAAGCATCAGTATCAGCGATGCTGCCGAAATGATCCCCGAAAATCAATTCTTGGAACTGATTTTTCTGCTCCCCATCAACTCAAAAAAGCGTTAATTGAAAAAGCATATACCTCTCCGAGAGAAGTATATGCTTTTTATTATATCAAGCTTTTCAGTTTTTCATAGGTAGGCAGATCGGTCTTTTTTGCTGTCAGCGGGGTGACCGAGATCATTCCGCTGCAGACGGCATTGATATCGCTGTCGGGATGTGCCGCATCCTCCTTGACAGGCTCACCGACCTGAATATACATATCCCCTCCGCGATGCTCAAAGGCATCGGAATAAAACATACCGCCTTGATGCGTGATCTTGATACGCTCGCCTTCAAGCGGGATATTGACGTTATACAGGTCGTGATATTCATAAAGACGGTTCTCGCAGATATAGCTCCAGACCCGATCCAAGCAGGCAAAGGCGCGGTCAAAGCTTCGGGGATCGGTGGACAGCGCGAGGCCCTTGACTCCAAGTCGGTCACCCTCAAAAATAGCACCCACCGTACCCGAATATGCAATATCGTGGCCTACGTTAAAGCCTCGGTTGATTCCCGATATGACAAGATCATATTCCTTATGCAAGCCCAAGACCCCGAATCTGACACAATCGGCGGGAGTGGAATCCATAGCGTATGCAGGGATATCTCCGTCAAGCAAAACCTGCTTGATCTCAACGGCATTATGTATCTCGATTCCCTGACTTTTGCCGCTTTGCTCGATCTTGGGAGCCACCGTCACCACCTCACCGAATTGCTGTGCCCATCTGACAAGTCGAGGCAAGGCGGGAGACATGATTCCGTCGTCGTTGGTTACAAGTATTCTCATAGCCATCCCTCGTGCGTTTCCTTGTATTCCTTCAAGGTCTTATCCGCTTCACGGATCAGCGCTTTCATTTCTTTTTTGTTATACACCGTAGCGCCGCTTGCGCAGGCGTGTCCGCCGCCGTGATAATTCTCGGCGATCTGATTGACCGTGACGAATCGGGAGCGCAGACGCACTCTGATGCTCTTATCATTACTTTGAATGAAGGCAAGCCAGATAAGACTTCCCTTGATCGAATCCATATAGGAAACACAGGCACTTGCTTCCTCGCTTGAAAGCGAGAATTTCTTTTGCATAGCGGAATCCACGTAAAGATACGCAACACCGTTTTCCGTAATCTTCATCTTTTTGTAGACGTAGGATTGGAACTTGAAGGTGTTGAAATCCTTCATGTAAAGGCGCGCATAAAGCACGTCGGTATCCACACCCTGCTCAAGGAGCAGACCCGCAAGGCGCATCGTCTCTCCCGACACCGAGCGGAAACGAAATCTGCCCGAGTCGGTAACCATTCCCGTATAGATACAGGTCGCGGCGTATGTATTGATCTTCAATTCATCACGGAAGCTGCTGTAGAATTCGGCGATCATCTCACTTGCGGAGGATCTGTGCTCCTCCACCCACATCAGGTCTCCGTAAGGCTCAACGTTGATGTGGTGGTCGATCTTCACCAGCTTTTTGCAATCCTTATACCTTGGATTGGAGATTCGTTCAAGAGTACCCGTATCGATCACGATTGCAAGTGCATCCTGATAAAATGCGTCCTCCGCTTCTCCATCCTCTTCTCCCAAAAAGCTAACGTAATCGGAATAGTCGCAATTCAGCACACGGACGTCCTTTTCGGGATAGGTGATGCGCAGGATCTCACAAAGTCCCTTGGTGGAGCCTACCGCATCACCGTCGGGGCGCTTATGCCTGAAGATCGCGATCTTATCAAACGCCTTGATCGTATCAAATATACTTTGCATCTGTTCGGTAATCATTTTCCTGCCTCCGCGATCTTATTCAGGTCTTCAAGAAGAAGCATTGCCTCTTCTCTATCCTTCAGCGTTGCGCCGCTTGCCTTTTCGTGTCCGCCGCCACCGTACTTTTTGGCGATGGGATTGATATTATACATGCTTGAGCGGATCTCGCAGAACACGCCCTCCTCGGTTTCCGTGAAGTTGACCCAGATATCTACTCCGCGGATCTCACCCATCACGTTGACCATACCGCGCGAGAGCGTAAAGGCATCGGCATTGTAGCTCTTTGCCTCCTCCAACGTGGTATATATGTAAGCGACCTTCTGCTCGGTAAACTGTATCTTCAAAACAAACTGCGCGCGAAGGCGAATGAAGGAATAATCGTCAGCATACAAATTTCTGTAAATATCTGCCGTGCTGAATTTGCGCTCCATCAAAAACGAAGCCATTCTGAAGGTGTTTGCGCTTGTGGAATCGTAGCGGAAGCGCCCCGAGTCGGTGATCATTCCCGTATAAAGCGACTTTGCCGCCAAGGCGGACACCTGCAATCCGCATTCCATCGCGAAAGCGGTAATGAGTCCGCAACAGCTTTCGAATGAAGTGTCGGTCACCTCAACCTCAGCAATCCTTTCGCAGAAAATATGGTGGTCGATGCGCGCTGTCATATCCGCCAAGGTATAACGCTCATCGCTGATCAGGGATTTAGCCGAGGTATCAAGAATAATGGCAAGCGCGCCTTGATAATCGGAATCCTCCACCGTATCCATCACGGTATCTTCCATAAAGCTGTAGCGAGGAGTCATATCTCCCACGGTCAGAACTCTTTTTTGCGGATAGCTGTCTTTGATGATATGCTTCAAGCCCACCTGACTACCCAGGGCATCTCCGTCGGGATTTTTGTGGCGGTGGATGATGATCGTATTATATTTTTCAATGCACTGCAATATTTGTTCAAACATTTTTCTGCTCCTCCCTGTCAAATTCATCGAAATAGCCCTTATATTCGACCTTCAGATCACTTTTCGGGAAAAGATATTCGTGAAGCGCGATAAAGTAATTATCGGTCATGCTTGCGATATAGTCCACTACGATCTGATTGGGCTCTGTGGATTCATAGGGGACATCACGTTTATAATGCGCTGTATTGACGTAGTCGATGTGGTGGGTGAAGATCGGAGAATGCTTGTTTTCTGCCTTCAGATCGTCCAGCATCTGCCCGTAGATCTCTGCCATCATAGGCTTGACCGTTGTATCGAGCTTGGCATAGGACACAGATTTGTTATAGATCATCTTGTAGTTATCGATCCTCGACTTCTTCAACGCCTTAAAATGCTTATTATCCAGCTTGATATAAGGCTTTCCGTAGCTGTTTTCAATTACGTTTACTGCAAGATTATTGATGATCTCGGCATTGATGGAGCCGATGTCCTCGTTGACGAACATACTCTCCTCCGCCATTTTGGCGCGCATTGCGTCCTGTCTGTCCTTACCGAGATAGGCAATGATATCCGAGAGGCGCACCACGCTTCCCTCTAAGGTACAGGGCATCAGCCTTTGCGCGTAGCTCTTATCCTCATAGCAACGCTCTATGATCTTATCAAACTCCTCAAAGCTGCGAAGCGGCTCGGGGCGATATTCCTCGCACTCGATCTCTCCATTATGGCTCGCGATACCGTTCAGGGTCTGCAGGCTGATGTTATAGGGATAAATTCCGTCCAAAACACGGACGGAATGGATATTGTGCATAAAGTGACGGCCGCTATGAGCAAAATACAGCTCATCAAGATAAGCCTCTCCGGTATGACCGAAGGGAGGGTGACCGATGTCGTGACCCAATGCGATGGCCTCGATCAGATCAAGATTGAGGTGCAAGGCCGCACCGATGGTACGGGAGATACGGGGCACAAGCTGAACGTGCAGGCTACGTCTTGTAATATCGTCGTTTTTGCACAGCGAGAAGACCTGCGTTTTATCGGTATATCGGTTGTAAAAGGGGCAATGCATGATCTTATCGATATCATGCACAAAGGTGGGGCGCCACACCGTAGGGACGTCCTTTTTCAGATTGCGGCGGCGAATAACCTCATTATCGTCAAACGCCACACGAGGATAGATCCCCGTCTGCTTGGCTTGTTCTATTTGCGAGGAGATCTCTTGTGACAAAACCTCATATTTTGGCATATAAAAGCTCCATTCATATATAAATAAATACGGATTTCATAAAAACACACCGATGCAAATCTGATCGGCGCGGATATCTCTTTTATTATAGCATATTTTTTCACTCAATGCAAACACTTTTCTAAAAATTTAAATTCTTTTCATATTTCGACAGTAAAAAACGACTGCCAAGCAGTCGTTTTTTACATATCAGTTTTTACATATCATTTTTCGGATTTTTCAGCCGCGTTTTTGAGCATCTTTTCATACGGCATCAGCATACCCTCGTTCATCTTATTGCCCATCTTTGCCTTGATCTTAGGCGAGGAGATCAGCGCACCGACGAGATACATTTTCAGCATCATTCCCCGTTTTTTCTGCGGGAAGTCATACTGCTTATGCTTTTTATAGAATTTGTGATCGGCTTTCATCATTCCCTGCATCAGCCAGATCAGATCGCGGAAGATCTTCATTCCTCCCACACCGTAGAAATTCTGCGGCGGTGCGTAAGAGGTATCGATGGCATATTCAAGCCTCATTGCAAGCTTGTCGATCTCACCGTCGGGATCTGTTTCATCGGTAGCAATACCCGCAAGGAAGTTGGAGCCAACCTGTGCTCTGCCCTCCAGGATCATCTGCAGATTAAACTCCTCGGAATAGTTGCCGCTGACAAGGTATCCCATCGGCATTCCCATAGTTACCGTTCTGTGACCGTTGCAGAATTGACGGTCATCATAAAGCTTGAAGGATGCTCCCATAGAGTGATCCTTAACGGTAAACGCCATAACGATAGCGCGCGCCTTTTGGATGGTGTTGCGCAGATAGTCGTCAAAGCCATCCTTATAGACGCATTTTCCCGACACGGCGCAGTTAAAGCAACCGAGGCAGCCGCCCTTGAAGGGATATTCGCACAGATTGATCACACGCGTTCTTCTGTGGCACATGGTTCTGAATCGCTCGATCATATTTTCAAGCTGAAGATCGCTCTCCTCACGGTTTGTAAGGATCACAATATCGTCATCTCCCACAACGTTGGCATCCTCGAGAGGCTTGCGCTCGGATACGGTTACCGCCACGTGCTTCGGCTCGGTATAGCTTACCGTGCTCTTCTCACAAATGCCGTTTTCCACGCAAAAAGCAAGATACTCAAAGAATTCGAGAGCGTCCTTCTGCCCCTTCTCGGTCAAAATATCGTCCATATCGGCGGAAAGACCGCGGATATACTTCAGCCCGAGATCGTGGCAGTTGTCCTCCACGTATCGGTGTGCCGTAACGTCGTAAAAATGCTTTGACGTGGTTATTTGTGTGGCATATTTGCCTTCTACGGAAATGCCGGACTCCTTGATCAGCTCAATAAAACGGTGGAGCTGATAAGGCGCGATGAATGTATAGACAGGGTATGCAAAAAGCAACACGTCAGCTCTCTCGATCGCCGTTTTGACCTCGGACAGATCCTTTTCAAGAGATCTGATCTTCTGTCCTACGTTGATGACTTCAAATTTTGCTTTATTGGCACAAGCAAGCTCAAGAAATCTGACAGTTTGCAAAGTAATGCTGTAATTTCCCTTTGGGCTTCCGTTCAAAACAAGAATATTCATAAAAGTCCTCTCTGAAAATGTTTTTTAGAATTGAAAGCTTATTAATTTTGCCGAATTAAAGCTCGCAATCCGCGATATAACTGACCTTCTTGGGCGGTGTATATACGTAAGAGTCGGAAAGCGCTCTTGTCTTTTCGCCGAAATCATACCTTGACGTCTCACAAGCATCGGCAAAGCCCCCACTTCCGAGAACAAAAGCAAAGCTGAATTTGTGAGGGTGAAGCTCATATTGCTCCTCAGGCTCGGGGCCACAGGAATGGCTTCCAAGTCCTCTCATCCTATAATCGACGTAAAGATAATTCCTTTCGCTCTTGCAAAGCTCGTTTTTATGTCTTGCATCGGTCAGATTTTCAAGGGTAAAGTCGTGATAGGAGAATGCAAAGGTGTCCGAGCCGATAACCGAAAGACCGCTATCTCCCTCTTCGGTTGTAAGAGTAAGAGCATAGGTGTCCTCGTGGTTTCCTGTCTCCTGCGGCATATCGTAATCGAAATTCATCTCGCTGACCGCGCTGTCATAGATCGAGACAGGTGCATTTGCCTTGGAATCGGGGTAGTTTTCAAGCGGACCGCGTCCGAGCCAATGAGCTCTTTCGTATTCTTCGGGAATCTCAAACACAACGCCGATTCTCGGCAACACCTTGGGAATCATTCCGTATGGCTCGCCCTTGATATGAACGAGGACGTTACCGTCAGCGAATATTTCATACTGAATCTTGATAAGGAAGCCCTCGTAATGAGAGTGAACGGCAAAAGCACCGTCTACCTTGACAACCACTCTGTCCTCTCTCTCCTCAACGTCCATATCAAAAAGATTGAAATAGAAGTGCTTGAGCATAAAGTATTCCCACTCACCGATTCGTCTCGGGAAAAGACCCGGGATTCCGTCGTTATCGATATATGCTCTGTGAATATTCAGCTTCATCGGCTTGTCGAAGAGAAGCTTGCCGCCCTTCTTCACGTTGGCGATCATTCCCTTGACAAATTCGCACTCAAAGTCACCGTATTCAACCTTCAAAATATAGTCCTTGACGGTGACCCTTGCCTGCTTTTTGGGAGGCATATAGGCTTTTGCCGCTTCGAGAACTCCAAGAGCGAATTGCTTTTTATGCACCTGTGCTCCGTCCTTGAAATAAAGCACGTTCAGGTAATATCTCGCGCCGCTTATGGGGCTTTCAACGGTAAGATCGGGCTCAAGGGTCGCGCTTTCGTGGGGCTTGATCTCGGGCATAGGAAGCTCACCGCGCTTGATGATTTTGCCGTCGCACTCTATCTCATATTTCGCTTCAAGATAGGAAAGCGTAAGAAAATCGTTAGTATTTTTCACGGTAATCTTACCGTCGGCATAAGTGGTATACGCTGCAAAGGAGACCTGACCAAGCTCAAACCAAGCGGGCTTGGGTCTGCCATCGGAGAGACAGTATCCATCCATAGAGAAATTGACCCAGTGATAGATATCGTTGAAATCGCCTCCGTATTTCATAAAGACGTTCCCCTGCTCGTCCTTCGCGCCGAATCCGTGGGAACGGAACTCCCAAACGAATCCGCCGAGCATCTTTTCGTGGGTATAATTGTAATCCCAATAATCTTCGAGCGTTCCGGGGCTGTTACCCATAGCGTGGGCATACTCGATGGCAAGAACGGGATAGCCCTCGTCGGGGAAATCCATTGCCATCTTCATAGGATAGTAACCAAAGTTGCGGAAAGGCATATTCTCGCCGGGGTCCTGAGCGCAGATGACCTCCTTGGTGGGATCGAATTTTTTGATGAGTGCCGCACACTTATCGAGATTCTCTCCTCTGCCGCACTCGTTACCCGTAGACCAAAGGAAGATAGCCACTTCGTTTTTGTCTCGCTCGATCATACGAACAGTTCTGTCCTCATAAGCGGGATACCATTCGGGCGACTTGGAAATAAAGCCCTGATCCCCGTTAAAGGCATGGGCACCGTGAGTCTCAAGGTCGCATTCGTCCATAATATAAAGACCAAGCTCTGCCGCGATCTCATAGGTAGCGGGATCGTTGGGGTAATGTGACATACGGATGGCGTTGAGGCTGTTCGCCTTGATCATTTCAAGGTCGTGCTGTATCTGCTCAACGGTCATCGTCCGTCCGTTCCAGGGATCGTTTTCGTGACGGTTTACACCCTTTACATAAATGAGATGCTCGTTCACAAAGAATTTATTGCCCGAAACTCTTGTGTGCATAATTCCCACACGCTTTGAATGGATCTCAAAAGCAGAGTCTTCGTCTATAAGCTCGATATTGAGATCGTAAAGCTCGGGCTTCTCCGCGTTCCAAAGTCTCGGATCGTCAAGCTCAAAGGTATGCTTGACCACCTCTGCCGAGTCATATTCAGCACTCTTGCCGTCAAGGGTAAATCTCACTTTGTACGGAGAATTTACACAAAGCTTCGCCTCCACGGAAATGCTTGAATAAGTGGTGGTTACTCTGAAGTCCCAGAGAGTATTTTTCTCGGTTTCGATAAGGAAAACGTCTCTGAAAATACCGCTTGCAAGAAGCATATCCTGATTTTCAAGATAGGTTGCGTCAGAATAGGTAAACACCTTGACCGCGAGAAGATTCTCACCCTCACGTATCAAATCGGTGACGTCAAATTCCGCGGGAAGTCTGCTTCCCTTTGAAAATCCCACCATCTCCCCATTGAGATAGACGTAAAACGCGTTGTCAACTCCCGCAAAATGCAGAATACTGCGACCGGCCTTCTTGTCCACCGTAAAGGTTCTGCGGTAGAGTCCAACGGGATTCTGCTTTTTCACAAAAGGAGGAATGAACGGAATGGGATAGAGCGTATTTGTATATTCGGGGTTCCCGTAGCCTCTGTACTGCCACATTGAGGGAACGTCAATGGTATCCCAATCGCCATCTGACACATCAGTGCGATAAAACTCCTTCATACTATCCTCAAGGAGATATTTAAAACGATAATCGCCGTTTAATGAACGAACGTTGGCAGACTCAAATTTGTTTCTGTAATACACTCCTCTTTTGTGAGAGGGGATCACCGTCGCTCTTGCAGGTAGACGGTTTATATGCAGAAGCCTATGGTTTTCAATATTGGGGTCGGAATTTACAAGCAGTTCCTTTTTTATCATAACATTACCTCCGAAATTTGGTATAATCAATTTTAACATAATTATTACAAAAAAGCAAGTTGACAAATAGTATATAAATATGGTAAAATGATACTATCGGAGGTGATGTTATGCTTTTCGTTACTATGGGCGCTCTTGAGCATTGCACTCATAACAAAGGCAAGCTTCAAGTTATCTGCCCTTCAATATGGATACATTACGTCATCGGCGGAAAGGGCTATTTTAACGGTCTTTCCATCGGCGCGGGACAGGCATTTATCGTATACAAAAACGATTTTTGCGAATATTACCCCGACGAGAGCGATCCATGGACATATATATGGATACGTCTTGAGGGTGACGACAGTGAGGAGCTTTTGCGCCGTTGCAAAATTCCGCTCACCACCGGATGCTTCGACTTTGATTATGCGGAGCGGCTGGCTGACATATCAAAAGCCCTATTTGGCAACAAAACGGCTCATATATCCAACCGTATCATGGGCGAAGCAACTGCAAAAATGATACTTTCGCTGAATTTCAACCAGAGTGATGACGAGCCTCATTCCTGCGACGCAGGCTGGGTAATCAAGGCAAAGTCATACATCTCGTCCAACTACCACAGACGGCTGAAGGTAGAGCAGATCGCCGAGGCTCTCCACATCGACCGTCAATATCTTCGCAATCTTTTCGTTAAGCACGAGGGCATTTCTACAAAAGAATATCTCGACGCATATCGAATGTCGCGCGCGGCGGAGCTACTCAGGCTTGAGGACTCAAGCGTATATATCGTTGCCCTTTCGGTGGGATATTCCGACTCTCTCGCCTTTTCAAAGGCCTTCAAAAAGCATTACGGTATGTCTCCCAGCAAATATGCCCGACACCAACGCTCATAATCCATATTTTTCATAAAATAAATGCTGACTCACTATTTGTACGTCAGAATTAGTTTTTATACTACTTTTTCAATTATTCTCGCGAACTCTTCAAGTCCCGATCTGTCACTCTCATCAAATCTCGAATAGCTTGGGCTATCAATATCAAGAACTCCCACCACTTCTCCGTCGCTGTCAAAAAGCGGTACTACTATTTCGCTGTTTGATGCGCTATCACAGGCAATATGACCCGGGAACTCGTGCACATTGGCAACAAGCTTTGTCTTCTTCTCTGCCACCGCCGTGCCGCAGACTCCCTTGCCCACGGGGATCTCGATGCAGGCCGGCTTACCTTGAAAGGCATTCAGCACAAGCTTGCCGTCCTCCATCAAATAAAAGCCTGCCCAATTCAGATCTTCAAGGGTATGATAAAGCAACGCGGTTGCATTTGCAAGATTTGCTGTTCTGTGCGGTACATTCTCTACAAGCGCGCAAAGTGCGTCACACAATTCTTTATAATCGGTCATATTCAAATTCACGGTCTTATTCAGAGAAAAAGACACGGTTTTCCTTTCTTTCGGATGCTGTGGGATATTCGGTATCACGATAACCGAGGATGCAGTTTCCAATACCTACATACTCGCCCTCAACACCGAGATCCTTCAAATACTGCTTCCACGCGGGCATTTCAAAGGTTTCCTTTGCCCTGTGGATCCAACAGCTGTCCACTCCGAGAGCATGAGCGGCAAGCATCAGGTTGCCCATCACAAGGCTGCCGTCATAGATACCCGTGGGGCAATCTGCCGCCGCAAGAACAACCAAAACCGCAGGTGCTCCGTAGAAGGGATCGCTATCTCTTCCCATAACCGCCGCATTGTCCTTGGCAAGCCTGTCTCTGATCTCCCTATCCGTGATCGCCACGATGATCGTCTGTTGGCGGTTCATACCGCTTGCGGCATACGTACCGGCCTCGACGATCTGCTCGATCACCTCGCGCGGCACAGCCTCACTCTTATATTTCCGCACACTTCTGCGGCTCTTGATAGATTCAATAATACTCACGGTAATGTTCCTCCACATCTTATTGATATTAATATTTTATCATTTCTTTCAACTGATGTCAAGTGCTTCAAAGCATACTTTATTAAATGGACGAACATCTTGTTATTCATAAACAAAATTAAAACTTGACAACCTACCCTGCTTTGCGTTATAATAAAACAAACGACGTATGAAACGGAGAAGGCTATGAACACTGCATTTGATAAAGTGAAAAAGAATTTTGGATTTGGTTGCATGAGATTTCCTATGAACGGAGACGAGGTCAATCACGAAGAGGTCTGCCGTATGGTAGATGCTTTTCTTGAAGCGGGCTTCAACTATTTTGATACCGCTCACGGCTATCTTGGCGGAAAAAGCGAGACTGCTCTGCGTGAGTGCTTGACATCGCGCTATCCTCGCGAAGCTTTCGTGCTTACCAACAAGCTTTCAACCAACTATTTCAAGAAAAACGAGGATATCAGACCCTTTTTTGAGGAACAGCTGAAGATCTGTGGCGTTGACTACTTTGATTTTTATCTGATGCATGCGCAAAACCGCTCGCTTTTTGCAAAATACAAGGCACACGGTGCTTACGAGACCTGTTTGGAGCTGAAAAAAGAGGGCAAGATCCGTCATTTCGGTATTTCCTTCCACGACACTGCCGACGTTCTTGATCAGATCCTTACCGAATACCCTCAGATCGAGGTGGTACAGATCCAATTCAACTATCTTGACTATGAGGATGCATCTGTACAGTCCCGTCTTTGTCTTGAATGCTGTCGCAAGCACGGCAAGCCCGTGATCGTAATGGAGCCTGTGAAGGGCGGCAGCCTTGTAAATCTTCCCGATGAAGCCAAGGCGATCTTGGACGAGCTTCAGGGCGGAAGCTACGCAAGCTACGCCATTCGATACGCCGCGGGCTTTGACGGCATCTTTATGGTGCTTTCGGGTATGGGAAGCATGGATATGATGCACGACAACCTTTCTTATATGACCGATTTCAAGCCTCTTGATGCACGCGAGGCAGAGGCTGTTGAAAAGGTTTGCGACGTCTTCCGCTCCAAGGACATCATTCCCTGCACCAAGTGCGGCTACTGCCTTGAGGGATGTCCCAAAAAGATAGCAATCCCCAATCTGTTCGCTTGTATGAACGAAAAGACGCTTTGGAACAATTGGAATGCAGGATACTACTACAGCATTCACACGAAAAACGCAGGAAAAGCAAGCGAATGCATCGGTTGCGGTGCGTGTGAGCGCATCTGCCCGCAGAAGCTGTCGATCCGCGAGCTTCTCAAGCAGGTTGCCGAGACTTTTGAGAAAGAATAGCGATTTTGGGGAAAGGAAACCCTTTTTGAAAAAATTGTTTCCTTTCCCCAAACCCCTATCCTTCCCCAAAACTTCAAAAATCAGTGGTATATTTTAATCTAAGTACATCTTCAATCAGCAACGATAATTTAAGTAATATTCCTCTTGACTTAATACGGCAAATATGATAAAATTAAATATAGATAATAAAACTCTATATAAGGAGATAAAAATATGGATTTCACCGTTGAACTTTTGAAGTACCCCACCGAAGAGGATTGGATGCTTTGCAAGCTCTGTACCCTCAACACCGTTGGCAAGACCAGCACAAAGCTCCCCACCGCTGAGTGGAGACACAAGCTTCTGTTAAGTGAGCACAGCCCTATCAGAACGCTGAATTTCTGCATCAAGATGGTGATTCCCTATTACGTTTCGGTTCATTTCACGCGTCACTTTATCGGAGTTACCCACTTCGTACAGAGCCAGAGAAATGACCGTCAGGATAACTATGACAGAACGAAAGCGCCGCAGGATGCTCCCGTTTCTCATATGATGTACATAAACGCACAGGAGCTGATGTTTATGGCACGTCGCCGTCTCTGTATGCAGGCAGCAGCCGAGACCCGCGCGGTTATGGCTGAGATCGTGCGTCTTGTTGAAGAGCAGTGCCCCGAATTCGTTGGAACGCTTGAGCCGATGTGCTCCTATCGCGGAGGCAGATGCACCGAGTTCAATCCCTGCGGACTTTATAAGAAATACCTTACGGGTAAAGAAGAAAACTGATTATTAACGGGCGACGGAAGTCGCCCATATTTAACACTATGAAAGCATCAACAAAAACAACCGGAATCTTACTTGCTATTCTTGCGGCGGCGCTTTACGCCATCAACTCCCCACTTTCAAAAATCCTGCTTGACTATATGCCGTCGACTCTGATGGCAGGCTTTCTCTATATTGGCGCAGGTGCGGGAATGCTTATCATTGCACTGGTCAGACGGGCAGCAAGGATCAATCAAAGTGAGGAAAAGCTGACGAAAAGCGATCTTCTCTACACGATCGCTATGGTAGTGCTTGACATTGCCGCTCCGATATTTTTATTGCTCGGTCTTTCCTACACCACGGCGGCAAATGCATCGTTGCTCAACAATTTTGAGATCGTCGCCACCTCGCTGATCGCGCTGATGATATTCAAGGAAAAGATCAGCCCGAGGCTTTGGGGCGGTATTATATTCGTCACGCTGTCCTGTGCCCTTTTGTCGGTAGAGGACGTTACAAGTCTCAGATTTTCCTTTGGCTCTCTTTTCATTCTCTTGGCTTGCCTTTGCTGGGGCATTGAGAACAACTGCACGCGTAAGCTGTCGGAAAAAGACCCACTTGAGATCGTTGTAGTCAAGGGTCTGTGCTCGGGCACGGGGTCGATCATAATCGGACTTGTCCTTGGTGAGAGGATCACACACATCTGGAGTATTTTAGCAGTCCTCGGAGTAGGCTTCGTGGCATATGGACTCAGCATTTTCTTCTACGTTTACGCGCAAAGGAATCTTGGCGCGGCAAGGACAAGCGCGTACTACGCGATCGCGCCCTTTATCGGCACGTTGCTCTCGCTTGTTATCTTCCGCGATATGCCGCCCTACACCTATTTCGCCGCACTCGCTCTGATGATCGTCGGTGCGTGGCTCTGCTCGTCGGATGAGGCGATATTTAAGAGAAAAAATTCGAACACTCAATAAACAATTGTACTAAAGCCCCGCCGAAGCGGGGCTTTAGTTATGCCTGGGTCTTCTCTACCCATTCCTTCCAACGGGGGTCGGCTTGGATTTCCGGTTTCACAATTGAATATTCCTGAACGCTCCACCATGGCCAATCCTCCGCAAGGCTTGCACAGTTTGAGCAACGTTCCGGAATCTCTTCCCTTGCCAAACAGACAAGCGGAGCTGTAAATTCGCCTGTAGCATCATTGAACAGCTTGAAATGATGCAGGGCTTTATCCAGTGCCGCAAAGGCTTCATCATGACATTCATCCAACCATAGATAAACCGACAGCAACGTGTACATTCTTGCGATATACGCATTATGCGTACCGTAATTTCCATCGGTACAAACAACGTCAAATATTTTTATCGCACCGAGTATGCTCTCCACTTTCTCAGAAGCCGTCATATTCTGCTCGTATGACAGAACTCCACCTATCATCAATTCGGAACAAGCTCTCACTGTCTTTAATATTGTTTCACTGTAGGCTTTTGCATGCTCCTTTCCATCGCAGGCACAGATGCGCAAAAATTCCCTTGATTGATAAATACTTGGAGCTGAATCGGCAATTGCCAAGGCTTTATCGCGCTCGCCAATATTCAAATAAAGCTGTGTAAGCTCCTTGACTACCTTGTTTCGTTCTTCTCCATTCTTCAATGTGTTTAAAAGCTTCTCATAGAGAATAATCGCTTCCTTCCACTCGGCATAATTTCGGTGTCTTTCAACGTCATATACTCCATAGCCTTCCTCGTTGATCAAATGGTATTCACCGTAACGAACGTATCCCGCGTTAAACAAAACCGATGCCAAGCAAAGCATGATTTTTTCATTACCCGGAAATTCTATCAATGCTTCTCTCGCAAGAGAAATACATTCGGTAATATTGATATCCACACCGTTATTTTCGGAATTCATACCGTTGATACGGGTCACGAACATATCTATCTTCTTGGCTCTCTCGTTATTATACCCAAAAAGCTCATCGATAGAAACGCCGAAATAGTTTGCGATAGACGGCATGATCTCCATATCGGGATAACTGCCGCCCGTTTCCCGTACTTAAAGATATTGGTTATGTACGAGTGCCTACACCTACTTGCATAGGCACTCATATCCTTGTTTTTACTCAATTTTGCCGATAAAGCGGTAGTAGATGTCAATATCCTGCTCACGCATACCGTCCAC
>JAFTRQ010000075.1 GCA_017462125.1 Clostridia bacterium
AGTTGTACATTCTCGAACAACCCTCTTTTCTTTGGTTATAGCGGTCATATTTTTACACTCAGATAAGCTTTCCGCTTGTCTCTCGGCTGTCCAGCCATTCGAAGAATCTATCTCTCGGGACAATGATTCTGCCATGAACAACGTTGATCTTCGGGAAGCCCTTTTCCTTCACCAGCTCGTATGCGCCGGCACGGGAAATGCCGAGGAGGTCTGCTACGTCCATGACCGTCATGAACATAGGAACGTCCGCCATCGACTTAAAGGTTTTTGCTTTCATTCGCCGTCAATCCTTTCATCATATTTGCGCGTTTTTCTTGATACCGTGCAAGCGCATTTTGCACGGCGCTCTTGGATGCTTGCTCGGCAAGCACCTTCTGAAAGTATCTTTCCTCAATCGGCTCGATGGGCTTTAAGGTATAGAGCAAGCTGCCGTTGTGAACTCTGCCGTCGCGAGTTTTGATCTTGGTATGCTCGGTCGAGATCAGCCCCTTGAGTTCCAGACCTTTGACGTATTTCTTCACCGTGTTGTTGCTCATACCGACTGCCTCTCCGATGGTACTGAAGCTCGGATGGCATTGAAACGTTTTCCTGTCCTCGCAGTACATCAGATAGGCGTAGACAAGAATTTCGCCAGAAGTAAGCCCCAGGCGAAAGATACTTTTCGGCATAGGAAAATAGTTGCCGGGCTTATCCCGGCTGTCGTGGTAGTATTTCAATAATAAATCCTCCATGATAAAAAATAAGGTGCCGAGAAAATCTCAGCACCTGTAGGCGAGTATTGTTTAGTTTTTGGCATCCCCGAATTGCTCCGAGTATGCTTTGGAAATGAGAATAATTTTGTGAGGGTAACCGTAGATCGATACCCAATCATCGTCTTCGCCGATCTCACTCATATCGAAAACCAAATCGAGCTCGGCACAGCTGTACCCTCCCGGGATTTTGACCTTGGAGATCAGTCTGCCGTTTTCTTCAAAGAGCAGACAGGCGAACAGCAAGCTCTTGGCACGGGATGCAGAGTATTCGGACTCTTTACCGAGATCCAACTCTTTCAAAAGGAGATGGAGCACGTGGTCGTTCGTCACGTTTTTCTTAACCGTGTCAAGGCAATTCTTAAATATCTTAGCTCGCTTCACCGCAATGACGGTGTCGCCATCGGAGTCGGTATCGTCTTCCTTGATCTTCAAATGCTTGAGCTCATCGTATGCCGCGAGAACGGTTTCGATGATTTTTCTCTTGCGTCGGCTGTCGTTACTATCGGCATCGGCGGTGTTCAGTTCGAACAATTCCGATAGTTTTACCCTGCGGTTCTCGCGTTGCTTGCGATCCAAGTTTTCAACGGCATCGTAGAGGTACGCCATGGGCGTATTCATCGTAGCCTTGTTGTCGGGAGATACGTTGCTCTCCTGGCCGACCATGAAGTAGAAGAAGTTCGGGAGCTTGCCGCCGTTCTTTTTCTTGAACTCGATCCTCGGCTTTTCCAGCAGACGGAGAACCTTGTCCGCGTTGACGTCATACATACGCTTCGCCTTGTCGATCTCCATGCCGGACAGAACCGCCAGTTTGCAGATCTCACGGTACAATGGCATCAAGGAATCGAACAGCTCGTCCGCCATCAAGCGATCCCAGAACAGGCAGTTAAGGAACTGGGAGAGATTGATGATCTCTCCGATATGATTCTTGGCAATGGTACGGTCGAGCTGAGCCAATCCTTCGGGGGTATTTTCGTATGCCGTCTTTCCCATGGGATCGATCTTACATACGGGTACACCGAACCGCTCGTAGCAAAGCTTGACTCCCTCGATGATCCAACTATCGTTGGTAATCAGCATGGTATCAGAGTCGTAATCGCAACCGTTGAGGCGTTGCTGGAGATTGCTGTTGATGGCGTTTATGCAAACGATATTGTCCGTCAGCTCGAAGTATTTATCGATCTCGGGACAGTACTTATTCCGCGCCAGGAGCATATTTCCCATCGTGATATGGGGATTGCGAGAGCCGACCAGCTCTACTCCATCCTTGAATCGTATGGTGTATATCTCACCGTCACCGAGCAGGAGCGATTCGTCAGCCTTGTAGTTCTTGTCGATGGTCGCCTTTAAGAATTCATAAGGGTTGCCGAACAGGGTTTGATAGTTACCCGTGACCAGCACCTTTCCCTTCTTCATACGGCGTTTGAAATGCTTGCAAACGTCATAGCGAGTATCCGCATAGAGGTCGGTAAATTCAAACAGCGGTGTCCTCCGCATCATATCGATGACCGTCTTGTGACGGTAATTGTCTGCGTTGACCTTTCTCAAAGCAGAGGCGGTTGTATCCGAGAGAACGTTGATCTGATACCGCAGGAAGGTGGAATCGTTCTGAACGTTACGGTACATCTCG
>JAFTRQ010000076.1 GCA_017462125.1 Clostridia bacterium
TATACGCATCGCCTCGTTTCCGATCCGCGCGCCCTCCAAAATCCGAACGGCATACTTCAACGACCTTGCTTTTACACCCTCTTTCAGCGCAGCTACGTAGCTGTCGTACAAGTCGTCAAAGCTTGAAAAATTCTTTTCTTTCGCCAGCCCTACCAAGTATTTGGGAAGGTCCAGCATAAACGGTGTGGTGTGAGCCTTGGATTTTCCGATAACCGAAATCTCCGCACAGGTGGAGTGGATATAATTCACCGCATCGACGGGCTCCACGACGTAATGCTTCACAAGAGACGATGCGATGGCATCGTCATTGTAAAAAGCAGGGTGCGTTGTTCCGTGAGACAGGACTTCGGCGCAATACTCGAGCAGCCCATCACTCGTTTCCCGATTGACCGCCAACGCGCCGTTAGGGTCGGGGAGCTTTAGGTGATCAAGGGCGGTGAGAAACATATACGTCAGGTCATTTTCCACAAGGTCGCCCTTTTCGTCCTTGCCACCAACAATAAAGCCGCAGGCGGCGCGGGAGAACACGCGATCCGACACGTATAAGCAGAGATTGTCAATCAGCTCTTGGGCAAATTCCTTTGTCATTTTTCCGCTATTTATATCCTTTTCATAGTACGGATATAAATAGCGGTCGGGTCTGCCCAAGGGATAAAGACCGAACAGCGTAGACAGAAAGAACTGCACGCTTTGCAGTGCTTCATAAAAATCGGTTGCAGGTTCATTGGGGACCTTTTTCAACATATTACCCAGCCGCATAAGCTCACTTTTCCTCGGTTCGTTTTTTTTCTCCGCCAAGCGAAGCGCCTCCTCGGAATATCGAGCGGCAAGATCGGAAACCGCATCCAATTCGATCAAGCAACATTGGTAAAATTCCCAACGCTTGATCCCCTCAAGATTGGGATAAAGGTCGGTGGCGTTCAGGTCGATCTCCTCCAGCTTTACCTTGATTTCGTCACGCAAGCCGTTCACGCCCAGCCGTAAGAGCTTGTCAAAATCAAGGCAAATATGATCCTTTCTCGGCGGACGCATTACAAGGGTGTGGGAGGACATAGAAAACTTGTCACAGAGCGCGTCATATTCAGCCTGCTCCTCCTCGGTATATTCCGGAAGATACAGATGTCCCAACAGCAGCTCATCGTCATATATCTGCGGCTTCGCTTCATATAGCTCCTCCGCCTCCGCATAGGACGTGCGCAGACGAGTCGTCAGCGCATCGGCGTGTTTGTCAAAGCCGCGAAGATACCCTAAAGTAATCAAACGGTCACCCGAACGGTAGCATTTATATTTGTCGGGATGATAGGGATCCTTTGTTGTAGAAACCGTTAATCCAAGATAAATATCCTTGACACGCTTCATTCTTTGCGTCATTGCTTCAGCTTGATATGGCATCGTTTCATTTTCCTCCTTGACATACCATCATTTTTCTGATATAATTATAGTTGATATTTCTCCAAGATAATAGTATATTTTGTCAAGAATATTAAAATCGTGAACTGAAAGGCGTAATATGATACATTTTCCGATTCTCAAATCCACAAACGCGAATTCTATTCTCGAATTTTCTCA
>JAFTRQ010000077.1 GCA_017462125.1 Clostridia bacterium
CAGAGTGACATTGCGTTTGCAAGGAGTGCTTCGTCATCGCCGTAGTGGTCGACAACTGTCATCTTGTTCTGTGTAAGAGTACCTGTCTTGTCGGAACAGATTATCTGTGTACATCCGAGGGTTTCAACTGCGGTAAGCTTACGGATAATAGCTTTACGATTGGACAGATTGGTAACGCCGATGGAAAGAACGATGGTAACGACGGTTGCAAGACCTTCGGGAATAGCCGCGACCGCAAGGGAGATCGCGATCATGAAGGAATTGAGAATAGGCTCAAAGCCGATACCGTCACGAATCAGCTGTACGCCGAAAATAACAACGCAAATACCGATAACGAGGTATGTGAGGATCTTGGAAAGACCTGCAAGCTTGATCTGAAGGGGAGTCTTGCCCTCCTCAGCCTGTGCAAGCGCGTCTGCGATCTTACCCATTTCGGTGTCCATACCGGTAGCAACCACAACCGCCTTACCGCGTCCGTAAACGACGGTGGAGCCCATAAATACCATGTTTTTGCGGTCGCCGAGCGCAACGTCGCCGTTGTCGCCCGCCTTAAGGATCTCTTCCTTTTTGTCAACGGGAACAGATTCGCCTGTCAGCGCCGCTTCCTCGATCTTCATAGAAGCGCACTCGATGATTCTTGCGTCTGCGGGAACTGCGTCGCCTGCCTCGAGGACGATGATGTCACCGACTACAAGATCTTCACTGGGAATGCTGATCTGTTTGCCGTCACGAATGACCTTGGATTGCGCCTTGGACATTTCCTGCAGGGCTTCGATTGCTTTTTCAGCCTTGCTTTCCTGGAAAACACCGAGGATCGCGTTGATCAGAACAACTGCGAGAATGATGACCACGTCGGAGGGGAAGCCCATATGACCCGAGTGGATGCCTTCGTAGATCTCAACGCCTGCGGAGATCGCTGCCGCTACCAAAAGAATGATGGTCATCGGCTCGGCGAGCTGCTTGAGGAATCTTACGATGAGGGATTCTTTTTTGCCCTCAACAAGCTTGTTTTTGCCGTTTTGCTCAAGACGCTTCTCGGCTTCCGCAGCGGAAAGTCCGTCTGTGGAAGATTTGACCTCGTCAAGAACCTCGGCAGAGGATCTGAGATACTCTTTCATTGTGTCGAAAACTCCTTTTTCGTATTTTTGTTTTCGCGGGAGCTCATTCGCCAAATTTTGCGTTTTTCGTAAACAACAAAATAGACCTACCCGCTCAGCAGATAAGTCTCATCATGGAAAGATAAAGCCAGAGCAAAAGCTCAAGGTGTTGACTTTATCGCGCGAAAAGGCGCTGATTACTCCCTTATTATTCTATATTTTACCACTTTCCTATTCATTTGTCAAGAGAAATATAAAAATTTATATATTTAATATGATCGACACAGGATTGCGGAAAGAATTCACATAATTGGATGAAGATTGCTTTTTTCGGTAAGAATCAATAAACTTTGTAAATAAACCGTTAACAAAACCGCCTTTGCCTTGACTTTATATCGACGGTATGATATCATAAGACAAAATAACTCAAAAGGAAGGTATTTATAAAATGGATGACGGCGATAGTACGGACACTACTTGTATGTGTATTGCCTTAACTGTTGTGCGTACGTTTCATTATATTTCGTGAGCTTGCTGCATAGCCTAACACGTAGTCCCGAAGGAAGGGAAGTGGATAGGTCTATGCTTTTTTGCGTTTTTAGAAAATATCAATGACAACAAACGGACATAACAGGAGAAGCATTTATTATGAATTACATAGGCCCTTTATTATTACAGGTTGTTCTGATCGCTTTGAATGCGATATTTGCAAGTGCCGAGGCGGCGTTTCTGTCGATCAATTCGGCGAGAATAGAAAAAATTATTGAAGAAGGCGACAAAAAGACCAGAAAAAAGGCGAAAAGGCTTCAAAAGCTGACAAAGGATTCCTCAAAATTCCTTTCCACCATTCAGGTTGCCATCACTTTGGCAGGATTTTTGGGATCTGCGTTTGCGGCAGAAAGCTTTGCAACCCCCTTGACAACGTGGTTTAACGGTTTGCCCTTTGCGGTAGAAAACAAAATCGTTATTCCCGAGACGGTGTTTGTGGTTGTGATCACGCTTCTGCTCTCCTTCTTCAGCATCGTGCTTGGTGAGCTTGTCCCCAAAAAGATCGCTATGAAGAACGCGGAAAAGCTTTCTCTCGCTCTTTCCGGCTTCATTCGCTTTATGTCGGTGATCTTTGCGCCTCTCGTATGGATCCTGACCAAGACAACGAACGGTCTGCTTCGTATGTTTGGTGTCAATCCCCACGAGGAGGAGGAAGCAGCAACCGAGGACGAGATCAAGATCATTCTTGACACAAGCAGTGAAAAGGGTGAGATCGAGGAAGGCGAGAAGGAGCTGATTCAAAATGTATTTGAATTTAACGATATTCTCGTTTCCGAGGTTTGTACCCACCGCCGCGAGGTGCTGATGCTGGCGGCGGACAGCACCATCGATGAATGGATGGAAAAGCTCAGTCAGTCAAGACATAGCTATTATCCTATATACGGTGAGGGTGTTGACGATATCGTTGGCGTACTCGACGTTAAGAAATTCTTCAGAACCGGTTGCACCACCGTGGAGCAGGCGCTGGAGGAAGCAATGGATAAGCCCTACTTCGTTCCCGAAAACACTACTGCGGACGTTCTTTTCGCAAAGATGAAGGAGACGAGAGAGTATTTTGCCATTGTAAACGACGAATACGGCGGAACCACCGGTGTTATTACCATTCACGACCTGCTTGAGCTTCTTGTTGGTGATATGGACGATAAGGATGACGAGATCATCGAGGAGATCGTTTGCATCAATGAGGAAGAGAATCAGTGGAAGGTGCTTGGCTCAACCTCTCTTGAAAAGCTGGCAACCGAGCTTGAGATTTCTCTTGAAGCAGAGGATTGCGATACCTTTGGCGGCTATATCTTCGGACTTCTCGGCGAGATCCCCGATGACGGAACGCAGTTTGATCTTGAAACCGATGAGCTGACCATTAAGGTTGAGTCGGTAGCAGATCATAGAATCGAAGAAACCATCGTTACTGTCAAGCCTAAGCCCGTTGACGAGGATGACGAGGACGAAGACGAGGATGAGGACGAAGACGGCGAAAAGAAGAGAAAGAAGAGAAATAAAGATAAGGATAAGGATGATGAATCCGAGTCCGATGAAAAAACAGATTCCGATGCAGCAGATGCAGAGGAAAAATAATAACAAAACAGCTCCGCAACCATGCCTTGCGGAGCTGTTTTTGCGTTTTTTGTGATTATAAATAGTTGAGAAACAGACATTGGTAGGATAAAATAAAAAATTCAAAAGTTTTTGAAAAGAATAGGGGAGCTCGAGGGGGAAGGAAAAGCTTTTTTCAAAAAGCTTTTCCTTCCCCCTCGAAGTTCGATATTAAAAATCAAATAAAAGGTCTTCTATCCAACACCAATTTGAGAGGCTTATCACTGCGCAGTTCTCCGCGGAGAACTCTTTGAAGCTCGGCAAGAGCGCAAACGCCGCCGAAAAGCAGGTGCAGGTCGTTGACCGATTCGTTCTTTTCCCAATCGACGGTCTCCCAAAACTGTAGATACTTTGCGGTGAAATCACGTAAAACCTCGCGTACCTCGTCAAAGCGGTGACAGGTCTGCTCGCTTGCGCGTGTCAGACAATAGACCCAATCCACCTCAATAAAATTCGCCTGCTTGCCAAATTGAGGATGAATGTCGCCCTCACGGTACATCTTGATGCAGGAATCGATGATCTTTTCGGGATAGCGAACCGGCATATGCGCGTTTTCGTGGTTGAACATATAGTGGAATCCGCCTGCCATGTAGTGCCAGATCGGAGCGTGCCCTTCGCTCTGATAGTCGCCCTTGCGCCAAAAGCCGGTTTCGGGGTCGGCGTTGTCCCAAAACCACTTGAAATAGTTTTCGTTCCATTCTCTCGTTGCCTCGCCGCAGAGGTTGAGAATCACGTAAATGCCTGCGCCTTGATGAGATTGCGGCCAAGGAGTCTGCCAATTCAAGGAATCCATCAGCTTTTCAAATCCACCTTTTTCAAGACAGGGAAGCGCCGCAAAGGGGCGGTACTTGGGTGCCGCGTCAAAAAGCTCCAGCGCCGCCGTCACGTGCGCGGTGGTGTGAAGCGTGTGATGGGTGCTTTCGTAGAAAAGCCCGCTCTCCTTGTTCTGCATCTCTTGCATTGCCACGATCCATTCCTCACGCTCGTCAAGATAGCGAGGAAAATGACCAAGCATGTAAAGCAGATTTGCCGCATCTGCACAGCCGTAAGGGTTGATGCCAAGCTCGCGATTGCCCGCCGCATTTTGCCAAAGCCAACGGGCATATCTGCCCTCGCCAACCTTGTGCGCCTCGATGCGGTCAAGTATATTATTTATAATAGGTTGAATGTCGTACATTTTGCGGTTCCTTCCTTCTTTGGGATACTTCATTATACCACCCGATGCGCTTTTGGTCAATAGCAAACCTTGATTTTGGTGCGTTTGCAAAACCAAAAAGCGGCAACGCAGGATCATGTCACCGTATTTTATCCCTTTTTCGAAAAGTTTTTGAAAAGAGAGGGGGAGCGCGAGGGGGAGAGGAAAACTCTTTTCAAAAAGTTTTCCTCTCCCCCTCGCATATAAAAATGAATTAATCAAAATAACCGAGTTTGTAGAGAAGCTCTGCGATAAGAACCGCGCCGCCTGCAGCACCGCGAAGGGTGTTGTGGGAGAGACCTACGAACTTGTAGTCGTAGATTGTATCTTCACGCAGACGTCCTGCTGTTACGCCCATACCGCCATAGATGTCACGGTCGAGCTTTGCCTGAGGACGGTTGTCTTCCTCAAAATAGGTAATGAACTGCTCGGGTGCGTGGGGAAGTCCAAGCTCCTGGGGAAGTCCCTTGAAGTTCTTCCAATCCTCAAGGATCTGCTCCTTGGTGGGCTTGTTTTCAAACTTTACGAATACAGCCGCGGTGTGACCGTCGGTAACGGGAACGCGGATGCACTGCGTGGTGATCACGGTGTCGGTCGCCTTGACGATCTCGCCGTTCTCAACCTTACCCCAAACGCGAAGGGGCTCCTGCTCGCTCTTTTCTTCCTCGCCGCCGATGTAGGGAATGATGTTGTCGATCATCTCAGGCCACTCGTTAAAGGTCTTGCCCGCGCCGGAGATCGCCTGATATGTGGTTGCAACAACTTCCTTGATGCCGTACTTGCGGAGGGGAGTCAGCTCGGGAACGTATGCCTGAATCGAGCAGTTGGGCTTAACTGCGATAAAGCCGCGCTTGGTGCCAAGTCTCTCTCTTTGTGCCTTGATGACCTCAAGATGCTCGGGGTTGATCTCGGGAATCACCATAGGAACGTCGGGAGTCCAACGGTGTGCCGAGTTGTTGGAGACTACGGGAAGCTCTGCCTTTGCATAGGCGTATTCGAGCTCCTTTACTTCTTCTTTTTTCAGGCTGACCGCGCAGAAAACGAAAGAGCAAAGTGCCTTAACCTCATCGATGTTCTCGCTATTGATAACGATCATATTCTTGTATTTCTCGGGTAAAGGAGTGGCCATTTTCCAACGACCGCCAAGCGCTTCCTCGTAGGTCTTGCCTGCGTTTCTGGGGCTTGCTACAAGAGCGGTAACTTCAAAATAGGGGTGATCTTCAAGGAGAGTCAAAAATCTCTGACCTACCATACCTGTGGCGCCGATGACGCCGACCTTCATCTTTTCCATAATTAATACCTCGTTGGATTTCGCACGCTTTTGCGATTTAGCGAACTAAAATTAATAACCTATTATAACACAAATTTGCCTTGATTTCAATAGGATTTTGCGATTTTTCCGAATGCACTTTATATAAAATTATGCATTATGCCCGCGAAATATTTGTGTATATTTTGACAATGGACGGATTTGTGGTTGACTTTGAACTGAAAATGTTGTATAATTACAAATATTAAGCAAGAATAACGGAGGTGTTATCTTGAAAAAAAGAATTTTGGCATTTGTTTTATGCATTATACTGATAGCTTCTATGAACGTATTTGCATTGCCGGTCTCGGCAGAGGTGCCCGAGCCGCAGTATCCCGGTACTTATAATGCTGACACGTATTATTATGACCGAATTCCCGAGCGAGCACAGTGGTGCTATAATTGGTTGAAGGATTTTTATGATAATATGCCGAAAGAAGAGGCGGATCATAAAGTTGATATTAGTTTTATGCTCCCAGAGAATCCCGACGATAATGACGTTTACGAGCTGGCTGTTGATTTTTTGGTGGCAGACGCGGCACTGAAAGCGGACGATCCCTCATATCGCTACAAGGGAGGTCGTGTATCGGGATGGGCGCACTCATTTCCCCAAGAGGAACGCCAATATTGCGAGCTGAGTATTGTGCGTTCGGACCTTCACTCAAAAGAGGCGATAGCTGTTATTGAAGCGCGCACAAGGCAGATCGTTGAGATTGTTGGGGATGGTGACCGATATACAAAGCTTCGTAAGCTGACCGCTTATATTATCGACAATGTTTTCTACGATCCTTATCTGATTGAAATTAACGATTCCGGCTACGATGGACTTGGAGGTAGAGGCATTGAGTACAATGGCTCGGTCTACGGTGCTTTGGTGAAAAATATTGCCGTGTGCGGTGGCTTTGCTGATACAGTTAAGCATTTGTGCAATGAGCTTGATATCCCATGTATAATTATGGGAAATGCCGCGCATGCATGGAATCTCGTGCAAATGGATGACGGCGGATGGTATCGCATTGATATCACGGGCGCATGTCGACTTGGCTGGGATGGTGATCTGCTGCAGACTGTTGACGAATATGCTGAGCAAGAGTTTTTGAACAATAATACCTTTATAGCGGGATTTGGAATGTATGATGATCCTTATATGCTAAATATTGACAATGTGTTTCGTGTTACGGATTTTCCGCCACACGCCGAAGCACAGTATAAGTATACGGGAGATAATACCGACTTTTCATATGAGGAGGTGCCTCTTGATTATGACTTTGGCGATCCGCAATTTATATATAATGTCAACCCTGACGGAACGACTTGTACCATCGTTGATTACGCAGGGGAGCAGACGGGAGATTTGATAATTCCGGACAAGATAGACGGATATACCGTAAATGCCATAGGAAACTACGCTTTTTACTATTGCACGGGATTTAATGGGAAGTTGGTGATTCCGAAGACGGTCAAAACGATAGGTAGAGCCGCATTTGCGGGGTGCTATAATCTCACGTCTGTGGAAATGTCCGATTGCGCGATTGAATCTATTGGAGACGGTGGATATTTCGTCGGTGTTGGCGGTGAAGAACATTTTGGGGGCGGTGCGTTTATTGGTTGTAAAGGCCTTAAAGAGATAGTTTTGCCCGATTCATTGTTTACTATATACAAATATGCTTTTTATGATTGTGATTCGCTTGCATCGGTCAGTTTCGGTGGACATGTAGTGTCAATTGAAGAAAATGCATTTGGCGAATGTGCGGGAATTCCTACGCTGAAAGCTCCAAGTGGATCGTGTGTAGAGGAATATGCTTCTGACAACGGGCTTGAATTTGAGGTGCAGGGAGATCTTTGCAGCGGTGAAAGTACGGATGGAAAGTGGTACTGTGAAGATAATTCCATAGCTCATTATCAAATCTGTGAGCATGGGGAAAAAACAAACATTAAAGATCATTCTGTGGGCGTGAATTGCGGAGATATATGTGATATATGCGGTGCATATTATTGCATTAATTACAACTATTCAAGTATCGCTCCTACAGTTATAGGACAGAGACCGGCTGATTGTCAAACTCCCAAATATACAGGCGATATAGTGTGCAGATGCGGAAACACTATTACGGTGGGTGAATATGTGGGAGATCCTGCGTCTGATGCTCATGATTTATTAACAGAAGATTGGCTTGCTGATTCTGAATTCCATTTCCATATATGCAGCCTCGGGTGCCGTGTTGATGAAGCGGCGCATTACGGAGGCACGGCAACTTTTTGGATCCCTGCTCGGTGCGTGGTGTGCGGTCAGCTTTATGGTGAGTGCGCTCCGGAAGAGGTGACGACAGATGTGCCCGAAACGGATACACCTGAAACGGATACATCCGAAACAGATGCATCTGAAACAGATGCATCAAAAACAGAAGCGCCTAATACCGAGATTGTTACAACAGTTGATTCTGTGGTCGAAGGATTCTCTGACACTGATATTGATGGTTTGGGTTGCGGAGGCGTTATTGGCGGTGCATATGCGGTTATAGTCGCTGTTGCCGCATCGGGAATTGTGCTTTTGAAAAAGCGCGACGATTAAATTGATCAGCAATATAGAAACAAGACAGGCGGTCGCTGTGCGACTGCCTGTCTTTATTGATGGTTTTTAATTTGTGCATTTTGGTAAGGTTTGTAATATTTGCAAAATTTTTGCTCTGCTGCGCTCACTTCGGCGCCATCCAACGATATTTGCAAAGTGTTTCTCGTAAATATTTTGCCGCAACGAAGCTGTTGGAAATAAATTGCTCACCGATCCGAACGCTGTATTGAGAAGACTTGTACTCCTCATAACACCAATGCTCGGTGTTTTTGAATACTGCCTCGTGGAGATTTACGCATCCCTCAAACGCACCGCGGCCTATCTCCACTACGCTTTTGGGAATGACGACGGTTTCAAGCACGGTACAATCCTTAAACGCGTTGCTGCTGATTGCCGTCACGGGAATTCCCATATAAACGTCCGGGATCACCACGTGGGGAGACGTACCGTCGTATCCGACGACGCTATATACTGTGCCGGTCGTCATCAGGATCAATCCGTCGGTATATTCAACGATGGGGACGTATTCCGTAGCGCTTTCGGATAGGGCTTCGCTCGCTTGCTCGGTCTGTGTAGTGTCTTCTTCGGTTTCAAACAGTTGCGCTTTTGAAGTGCTCGCCTCACTGTCCGTCTCGTGGTCTTCCGAAGATAAGAGAGCGAAGAGTAGCATAACGGAGCTAACCAATGCGGCTAAAACCATAGTAAGCAGGATAGCTGCCAGAATGATCGTTTTTTTCATAAATTATAAATCTTCGTGTATTTTTCCTCCAAATACCGTGTGTAGTATTCGGGGTCGAATTCCTGACCGAGTGCATCACGAAGCAGATCCTCCGAGCGCTTCAAGCATCCGTATTTCCAGATATGCTCGCGGTTCCATTCGTTGATGGGAGCAAGATTGCCCTCGGAAAGACACTTGTCAACGTCAACGGTCTCCTTCATTTTAGCAAGCAGGTGCGCGCCGTAAGCGCTGCCAAGCGCATAAGAGGGGAAGTAACCGATTCCGCCACCCGACCAATGGCTGTCCTGAAGCACGCCGCGACGGTCATCGGGAACGTCAACGCCGAGATATTCCTTGTAGAGTCTGTTCCACTCTGCAGGCAGATCCTTGACCGCCAGCTCACCGCCGATCACTCTCTTTTCAAGCTCGTAGCGGATCATAACGTGCAGGCAGTACGTAACCTCGTCAGCCTCTGTACGGATAAGAGAAGGGGTTACCAGATTGATCGCCTTGTAAAAATCCTCTGCCGTGTATCCCTTCAGCTGCTCGGGGAAGCTTTCCAGCGCCTTGGCAAAGATAACCTCCGCAAACTCACGGCTTCGCCCCAACAGGTTTTCGTAGAAACGGCTTTGGCTTTCGTGTATGCCCATAGAAACACCGCCGTCGAGAACCGTGTAGGCAAGCTCGTCGTCGGAATGCATATCGTAAAGCGCGTGACCGCCCTCGTGGATCACGCTGAACATAGAATAGGAAAGATTCTCCTCGTCGTAGTTGGTGGTAATGCGCACGTCGTGGTGAGAGCCGAGACTTGTGGTAAAGGGATGCTCGGTGGTGCCGAGACCGCAACGGTCAAGATCGATGCCGATCAGCTTCATCAGCTCGTAAGAGAATTTCTCCTGATCGCGCTCGTTGAAGCGTCCCTTGATGCAGGAATCATCCACCTGCGGTGCGGCTGAGATGCGCTTGATGAGAGGAACCAGCTTCGCCTTCAGCGTGGCGAAGAACTCGTCGCATTTTTCCATCGTCAAGCCTTCCTCGTATTGATTCAGACAGTAATCGTAGGGCTTCATTTCGGGAGCGCAGTAGCCTGCGAAACGGATCTGTGTTTCAAAGATCTTTTCAAGATACGGACGGAACGATTCAAAATCGCTGTTCTCCTTGGCGCGATGCCAAACGTCGTCCGATTCCACCAACAGCTGCTCGTAGGCAACGTATTCGTCCATAGGAATCTTTTTCATTTCCTTGATATCTTTAAACAGGAGATAAACGGCGCGCGCGTCCTTCTCGGAAAGCGAAGCCTTGTTCTCATCGAGATATTCAAGCAGAGATACGGTTTCGTCGCCTGTTGAGAGCTTGTAGATCTCCTCGCTGAGGATCGACAGCGTGTGTCCGCGATTGACAGACGTTCCCTTGGGAGCGGTGGTTGCACCGTCGTAATGGAGCAGGGACATTGCGTGTCCGTATGCGCTCATTTTTGCTTGCAGAATGTATAATTTTTCAATGGCTTCCCGTACGTTCATTTTTTGAGTCCTCCGTGTGATGTAATTGATGTTATTATACCATAAAACCGACGTTTTGTAAAGAGACAGCAGGTTGATTTCTACATTGCGCAAGATTGCATTGAATACTTATCTTCAGTTCTAAAATCGGAATTTTAAAGTTATTGATATTAAAATTAAAAGCGTAATTTTAATCTAAATTGCCGAAAATGGAAAAATGTTTTCGAAAATCTATTGACAAACGTGAAAATAGGGTGTATAATAAGCTCATAACCACCAAAAAGAGAATTTTTCGAGTTATTTACGCACGAATTTTGCATCAAATGCAAAATTCATCAAAAATATATTATGCCGCCATAGGCGGCGGAATGGAGATTATTATGGCAGCAACGAAAAAAGCACTTCCCAAGGTTACTGAAATACAGGATAAAGAAGATAAGAAAAAGGCGCTGAATACAGCAATGGCTCAGATCGAGCGTGAATTCGGCGCGGGCGCGATTATGAAGCTTGGCGAGAATACCCATATGGAGGTGCAGGCGGTTTCCACAGGCTCGCTTTCCCTTGACCTGGCTCTCGGTATCGGAGGTGTTCCGAGAGGTCGTATTATCGAGATTTTTGGCCCTGAGTCCTCGGGTAAGACCACCGTGGCGCTCCATATCATTGCAGAGGTGCAGAAGCTTGGCGGAGAAGCGGCGTTTATCGACGCGGAGCACGCTCTCGATCCCGTTTACGCAAAGGCAGTTGGTGTGGATATTTCTAATCTGCTTGTCTCTCAGCCCGATTGCGGTGAGGATGCGCTCTCGATTACCGAATCGCTGGTTCGTTCGGGTGCTATCGACGTGGTCGTTGTCGACTCTGTTGCGGCGCTCGTTCCTAAGACCGAGATTGACGGCGATATGGGCCAGTCCAACGTGGGTGTGCAGGCAAGATTGATGTCTCAGGCTATGAGAAAGCTTGCGGCGGTGATCTCCAAGAGCAACTGTATCGTCGTGTTTATCAACCAGCTCCGTGAAAAGGTTGGTGTTATCTACGGAAACCCCGAGACCACCACGGGCGGTCGCGCGCTGAAGTTCTATGCATCGGTCAGAATCGACATCAGAAAGACCGAGCAGCTCAAGAACGGCTCCGACATCTACGGAAACCGTGTCAAGTGTAAGATCGTAAAGAACAAGGTCGCGCCTCCTTTCCGTGTGGCGGAGTTTGATATTCTTTACGGCAAGGGAATTTCCCGTATGGGAGAGGTTCTCGACTTCGCCATTATGATGGATATCATCAAAAAGAGCGGTTCTTGGTTCTCGTACGACGGCAACAGACTTGCTCAGGGTAAGGATAACGTAAAGAAGCTGCTGGAGGATAATCCCGAGTTTGCTGCGGAGATCGAAGCGAAGGTAAGAGAGATGAGCGCGGGCGGTATTATGAATGAAGAGGTCTTCGAGCTGGAGAACGAGGAGGACGACGAGTTCGATATCCGCACAATGGAAGACGATGAGTGATAAGCCTGCTTTCGGAAGAGACGCGGCGGCGTTTTTGAGATCCTTGGGCAGAGATCCGCAGGCGACGGGGGAGCTGTCTTCGTCTGAAGCGGATGCGGGTGTGCGCATTACAGCGCTGTCAGCCTCGGGTGATGACCGTGTTCGCGTGCAGGTTCGCGTGTTTAATCCCGCAGGAAGCGAAGAGGTGGAATTCTTGCTTTTGCGACGGTTGTCTGCCGATATGAATCTGCAGGTGGGGGAATTGGAGCCCGAGATCTTGCCCGAAATCGAATATTGGAGTGAGGTAACGCGAGCATATTTCTCTGCGTGCGCGTCCTTTGCGTATACGCCGTCCTCGCTGAAGGCTTTGGAGCGAAAGCTTTGGCAAAAGAGCTTTGAACGAGACGTGGCGCGGGACGCTGTCGACTTGGTTCGTGAGAGTGGCTTTGTGAATGAGGCCGAAATCGCATTGCGGCGCGCACAGATATTCGTTACAAAGCGTTGGGGACGTACCCGCATTTTTATGAAGCTGCGTGAGGAAGGCTTTGAGGAGTCTGCTATGGAGCAGGCCAAGCGATATCTTGACGAGGTGGATTTTGCGGAAAATTGTGCGGCGCTCATAGCAAAAAAATACGGCTCTGTACCTGACGATCGGCACGAAAGAGAGCTGATGTATGCTTCTCTTTCACGATCGGGGTATTCGTCAGCGGATATACGCCTTGCGATGGAAAAATGTGCAAAAAAGAATCGTTCGTAAAAAAGTCTGTGACAGTTTTCAAAAAGTCACGGACTTTTTTGTGTTGACAAAGCATTTTTAATATGATAATATTAAAGTAAGAACACGGCTTGAAAAGGAGGCTGAGCGGCATGAACAGAGCTTTTAAGATTATTTTGTCTGCGATTATGGCAACATTCTTGATTTTAGGCACAATGCTTTCTGTTTTGGCAACAGACGAAACGAAGGAGGTTAGAGCTGTGGACATTACCGCAGACTTTCGCTTATCGGATGAGGGAACGGCTTACTATATTTCCTCGTCAAAGGGAAATGATGAAAATGACGGCTTAAGTGAAGACAGTCCGTGGAAAAGCTTTGCGCATTTATATAATATGGATCTCAAGCCCGGTGACCGTGTGCTTTTGAAGCGAGGTGACGTTTGGAACGAGAGATTGACGTTGCGCGGAAACGGCCGAGAGGATGCTTGGATATTTGTTGGTTCATACGGCGATCTTCAACAACCCAAGCCCGAGATCTCCCTGCAGAACGGCAGGCACGATATCGGCATTCTTGTGACAGATATCAGCGTTGGTGGTAAGAGTGGTTTTGGCTTGAATTACGTTTGGATTGATAATCTGAAGGTGAGTAATTCTTACCTTGGCATCTATTTCAGATACGATAGCTCTCAAAACAATAAGGGTATGCGCGTGACGAACTGTTCCTTTTCCAACATCAACTGCCCCGAGTTGATGAAGGAAGCCATGACGGACGTCAGCTTCCTTTTGAGTCAAAAGGGCAATCTTGAGGATTACCATAATGGCATGATCGTTGAAAACGGTGGCGGAGCTGCGGAATATATCTGGCCGACGGCGATCAATATCGGCGGAAGACCGCCGCTTCCCTTGGCGGACGTTACAGTTCCCGGCAGAGCAGAGCCCGCGAATGTGATATCCGAGATCGAGCTCTATCAGAATGATTTTGACGGTTGTATCATTGCGGTTGGTGCGAATTGCTACAATTATCACTTTGGCACAGGTCCGAATCAATGCTATACCTACACCACGAATTGGAACGTTTGCGGTTTGACGGCTACGAATACGATGACGATGATCAATATCGATTCCGCTGATTTCGGATATGACGGAACCGAGGAGAGCAAGTGGGGAAGATGGAGCAATATTCAAGCAAAGAGCGGTATGACAGACTATACCATGGCTTTCGGTACCACGCAAGCACTCTTCTCCTGCTGTAAAAATCTGTACATTTCCAACAGTAGCTTCAATGATTGTCACAACAACGGTCAGGCAGACGGCTGCGGCTTCGATTTTGAGCGCGCGGTGCATAACTTCACCTTGGATTCCTGCGTTTTTGCGAATAACCAGGGGCAGGGAATTCTCGTGATGCAGACGACTATGGAAAACCAAGTGACGGGGGAGCAGGCGTACACTCCCAATACGAAGAATACCATTAAGAATTGTCTGTTTTACAATAATATGACCAACGTAATGAACGAGAATTACAGGTATGATATTACTGTGTTCAATCCAAACAACGAGCACTTTGTGGTGATGGAGAGCACATTCTACTTCCGCGAAAAGACGGCGGGTGGCGCCACCGTGGATATCAATGCAAAGATCGGAAGCAAATACAGCGCTTACGGTCCGCAGAGAGAAGGCTTTCAGGGTGGCAGAAATACTATGATCTGCTCCAACGATCTGCCCGCTTACGAGGATGTGATCGCCGAGCTCGGTATGGAAGCCTCGGTGGCTGAGCTGTTGCCCAGAGACAAGACCTGGTACAACTATACCGAGGAGGGGGTTCTACCTGAGGAGAGCGAAACCGAGACACATATTGAAAGCACCGAGACCTCCGATGAGGCGACGACGGAGAGCAATACCGAGACGCTTGGAGAGATCGCTTCGGAGACCGATGTTGAGACTATGGGCGGCGATGCTTCCGGATGCCGTTCGGCATTGGCAGGCACGGCGATAGCATCTGCGTCCGCCGTAATATCCGTTGCGGTGTTCAGCAAAAAAAGAAAAGGCAAGTCATAATATGAAAGAGCAAGGCGAATGCCTTGCTCTTTCATTATCTATTGTGAACTTTACTTTTTAAACGGGCACTCCGATACCCAACGGATCGCCATAGGAAGCCATTGCGCCACGTAAGAGGTGTCCAAGGCAGGATTGCCCACCCAGGTCTCCTTGTTACAGATCGACAGACCGTGAGGACCGTCGGGGAAGATGTGAAGCTCGAAGGGAATATTGTTTTTGGAAAGTGCCGCCGCGTAAAGGATCGAATTCATAACGGGAACACAGGCGTCATTGGCTGTGTGCCACAGAAAGGCGGGAGCGGTTCGATCATCTACCGCCTTGTCAAGAGAAAAACGCTGCATACCCTCCTCGTCGCCGGGCTTGCCACCGTTGAGCGTTCTGATAGAGCCGTCGTGTCTGACACCGGGCTCGGCGGAAATTACGGGATAGCAGGGCAGGGTTGCGGTAGGCTTGCAGAGTGTCTGATCGACTCCTTTAAGATGCGCCGCTACCTCGGGAATATGCCACATTGTGCCCGTCCAGGCCGCAAGGTGTCCGCCTGCGGAAAAGCCTGTGATGAAAACGTACTCGGGATCGACGTAAAGCTCGTCCGCGTGATCGCGCAGATACTTGACGGCAAGGCAGGCCTCGATCAAGGGCGCGTAATCAGCCGCGTTTTGTTGAACCGAATAGCGAAGCACGAATACGTTCAGCCCGGCAGCGAAATATTGTAGTGCCACCGGCTCTCCTTCTCGCTCCGACAGCCAGCCGTAGCCACCGCCGGGGCAAACGATCATTGCCTTTCGTTTGCCGATCTGAAGCTCGTTATAGGGCTCGTGAATATATGCTTCTATGCAGGAATCGGGGAACGATTCCGTGTGATTGATCACTTTGTATATCATTATTGTATCTCCGTTTCATTATTTTCTGAAGGGTTGATCGGTTATCCAGCGGATCGACATAGACATCCATGGCTCCACGTAAGGCGCGTCGTAAGCCGGATTTCCTATCCAGGTTTCCTTGTTGCATAGGGCAAGCCCGTGAGGACCTTTAGGAAATATATGCAATTCAAAAGGAATGCTGTGCCGGACGAGTGCGGATGCATACAGGACGGAATGCATAACCGGAACCATAGCGTCCTCCGCGGTATGCCAAATGAATGCGGGGGAGGTCTGCTCGTCCACCAGCCTTTCCAACGAAAAGTCCTGTGCCGCCTCTGCTTGATCGCCGCTAAGTATGGCAATTGACCTGCTGTTGAAATCACTTGAGATTACCGGATAGCAGGGGAGAGTTGCCGTGGGCTTGCAGAGCGCGGGATCAGCTCCCTTGAGATGCGCCGCAACCTGTGGGCAGTGCCACATCGTACCTGCCCAAGCCGCAAGATGCCCACCTGCGGAAAAGCCGATGATAAATACGTTATCGGGGTCAACGTAAAGCTCGTCCGTGTGCTCGCGAAGATACTTGATCGCAAGGCAGGATTCAATAAGCGGGGTATGATTTTCCGCCTTTTTCTTCACCGAGTAGCGAAGCACGAACGCATTCAATCCTGCCGCAAAATATTGAAGGGCGATGGGCTCACCCTCGCGCTCTGATAGATTGGTGTAGCCTCCTCCGGGACATATGATGATTGCTTTTCTCTTTTTGATTTGGAGCTCGGCATAAGGCTCGTGAATATATGCTTCCAGAACTGCATCCGAAAATTCACCTGCAAATCGAATCGTCTGATATGTCATTGAAAATTCCTCCGTATGAGTTTAATTACATTTTATCACGAATCCGGCTATTTTTCAACCCAAACGAAAGTGTGAATTTTCACAAAATGCGAGGCCGATTTTTGTGTATATTGCAAGGATGAAGCGCTTCACCACTTCAAATTGTACAAAATAGACAAAAGATTTCATGATATGAAAGTCATTTTGGCGCAGGCCGGAGCGTTTTTTATAGGCTGTATTCACAAACAGTTCATATAAAAATGATAAAATAATTCATCAAAGTGTTATACACAGAGAAGTCTTACAGTTTGGAGAACATTATGGAATTTGTGAGAAAATTGCCCCTTCCCATTGAGATTCGGGAAAAGTATCCCTTGAATGCAGAATGGGCGGAAAAGAAAAAGCTGTTTGACGCAGAGGTCGCTAAGATATTCAGCGGCGAATCTGATAAAAAGCTGTTGGTCATCGGTCCTTGCTCGGCAGATAACGAGGATTCGGTAATGGATTACGTTACGCGTCTGGCTAACGTTGCAGAAAAGGTTTCGGACAAGCTTGTCGTAATCCCCCGTATCTATACCAATAAGCCCAGAACAACGGGCGACGGATACAAGGGAATGCTCCATCAGCCCGACCCTCAAAAGGATTCGGATATGCTTGCGGGCATTATTGCGATCAGACATTTGCACAAGAGAGTGATCGAGGAGTGCGGAATGTTCACCGCGGACGAGATGCTCTACCCTGAAAATTATCAGTATCTGTACGACCTGCTTTCTTACGTGGCAATCGGTGCACGCTCGGTTGAGAATCAGCAGCACAGACTTGTATCCAGCGGAATAGAGATCCCTGTGGGTATGAAGAATCCTACGGGTGGCGATATTTCGGTTATGATGAATTCGATCATGGCAGCACAGCATCCCCATACCTTCCTCTATCGCGGATGGGAGGTCAAGTCAGCGGGCAACCCTCTGTCTCACGCGATCTTGCGCGGATACGTCAATAAGCACGGGGAGTCTCTGCCTAACTATCACTATGAGGACATCAAGCATCTCTGTGAGGAGTATGCCAAGAGAGACCTTGTAAATCCCGCGCTGATCGTTGACTGTAACCACGCCAACTCGGGCAAGAAATATAAGGAGCAGGTGCGTATAGCGAAGGAAGTGCTGCACTCCTGCGCACTCAATTCCGATATAGCCAAGCTGTTCAAGGGCTTTATGATCGAGAGCTATATTGAGGAGGGTGCACAGAAGATCGGTGAGGGCGTGTACGGAAAGTCGATCACAGACCCCTGCCTTGGATGGAATGATACCGAGAGCTTCATTTACTATATGGCTGAAAAGGTTTAATACAAAAACCGAGGAGCAAGGCTCCTCGGTTTTTCATTTAAAAGAATACTCCGTGCGGCTCGTAGATAGCCTTGCCTTCCAGATAGTGCTTTTTTAAAGCCTTCTCAAGTCTTGTGTTTTCGGGAGCCTCTTCAATGGTATCGGGTGTGAATTTTTTGCCGCCCACGTTGAACACAAAGTTGATAGCGGCGGTGCCGGGATTCTTGTATTGCATCCTGAGATAGCGATTTCCAAACCTTGCAATATTGGATTCTGTGCCCAAAATGTCTTCTACCTGCTTGTCAAGCAACCAGCTGGCACAGAAAAATGCCTTGCTTCCGTAATCGGGATAGCACTTGTCAAGAAATTCGCGAGAATAATCTATGGTGTCCTGAACGGTTGCATCATCAAATTTTTCTCCGCGGGGAATGTGAAGACTTACAACGGGATCGCCACCCTTTAGCTTGACCTTCCATTCGCTCTTGGAAAGTGTTACCTTTTCGCGTATTATTTTTCCGTACTCGTCGAACGGGTGACCTACGTATGCGGTATCGTTTTCCTCGATAACGGCGGTAAAGGAATCGGTATCATCCTCAAAATGAAGAGAACCGAGGGGCATACCGTCCTTATGAACGGCAATGTTATGAGCCAACGCGACAATCTCACCGTTGTTGCTTTCAAACACCTTATAAACACCCCAAAAATGGAAGGGGAATTCAAGCTGAAGTCTTTTTACTCGGAACAGTCTGCCGTCGTAGAGAAGCTGATGCCAGTCGAAATTCGAGAAACCAACCTCACCGTTGTGCTTTTTCATATAGTTTTCCGTAATGCGCTCCGCGTTCTTGATCGAGTCCTCGAAAATATCATCGGGAACGTTTCTTGCCTTCATATCGGCATAAAAGGTCGGGATTGATTCACACATAATGAGTGAAGGAATAGCGGCGTACTTGAGGCAGTAGACTTCGCCCTTTGGCATATCGAGCGCGGCGAGATCGCTTCTGATTTTGTCGCGGTCTCTCATTGCGCGACGGAGAAGGGCGAAGAAAAGAAGACAATCGGGGTCTGCTTTTATTTCGTCTGCCGCTTGCATATAGGTGTGAAGGAGATTGTCAAGCACACCGTAATCGTCGTGTAGCTTTTGATAATATGAGCTTTCGGCCAAAGGACAGCCGTTTTCCTTAACGTCTGTTACAACCTCGTCGAAAAATTCGCTCCAACGCGCGGGATATCTCTTGACACCCAACCGCTCCATAAGACATTCGATCTTCATTTGGTTTTTCTCGCTTTCTTTGTTACTTGTCTATTGCTGCAAGCAGTCTTTCGTCTTCCTTGAAGAATTTGATTGCCTTTGCAAGCCTCTCGGCTTCCATGCGGAGAGAGGCCGCGCCTATGCGCTCGTTCATACCGTAGGGATCGTGACCGCAATAGGCGTTTGGAAATTCAAGATGCCATCCGCCGCTCTTGAGATCGATACCCACCTTTCGGTAGGGCGCGCTGTCCCCCGTGGGAAGTCCGCTTTCCTTGCCCAAAAGGTCGAGACGCATGGTCTCGGGAGCGATGCCCATAATGAAGGATCCCTCGCCGAAGCAAGCGTGGCCGAGGATCATTCCTTCCTTGTGATATTTGATCAGAAGCTCCTCATCCTCGCGGTTGATTTCGGGAATCGAGCCGCTGCCGTTCTTTTCAAGATATTTTGCCATTTCGTGGGGCGCTTGCTCCTCGACAAAGACCCTTGCAACGGTGTAGTTCTTGTTTTTATTGTCCAGATTGCGAATAAACGCCGAGAGCCATGACTGATTGCCGCCATGGCAATTGTATATCAGAATCTTTCTGAAGCCGTTGAGATAGATTTGGTCGCAAAGCTGCTCCAAAACAAGAAACTGCGTTTCCACAGGCAGAGTCAACGTTCCGTCGGTGTGCTCGTTCCTTCTTTCGGGAACATCACCGAAGATATAGTCGGGGAATACCGCAACCGTCTCGATCTGCGAAGCCATATAAGCGATCCTGCTTGCCGCCATAATGTCGGTGCCCAGCGCCATATGAAGACCGTGCTTTTCCACGCATCCCATAGGGATCAGGCAGGTGCCCTTTGAAGCATCGCGCAGCTCGGCAAAGCTACCCGACGTGTGATACATCCATCTTGTTTCCATAGAATTACCATCCTTTTTGTATTTCAGCAAGTCTTTCGAGCAGGTAGGAGTCTTCCTTGAAGAATCTTGCCGCGTGAGCTAACCTTTCAGCCTCGATGCGTACGGACGCCTTGCCTATGCGCTCGTTGCATTCAATAGGATCGTGACCGCAATATGCATTGGGAAAGTCAAGATCCCAACCACCGTCGGCAAGCTGAATGCCTGCTTCTATGTAAGCGCGAGCCTTGCCTGTGGGGAGTCCGCTTTCGATGCCAAGCTTATCCCATTTAAAGCTGTCGGGTGCCAATTCCATAAGGTAAGCAGTTTCGCCAAATCCCGCGTGCCCGATGATCATATTTTCCTTGTGAAGCCTCAAAAGAAGCTCCTCGTCCTCCTTCGTCAGCTCGGGGATCGAGCCTGAGCCGTTCTTTTCAAGCATCTTTGCCATATTGTGGGGAGCTTGAAGCTCAACGCCTACAACACCTACCACAAAATCGCGCTTTTTGTTGTTCAGCATACGCTGGAACGTGTTCAGTAAGGATTTGTTGCCGCCGTGGCAGTTGTAAATCAGGATCTTTTTGTAGCCGTTTCGGCTGATCTGATGGCAGATCGTTTCCAAAAGCTGAAGCTCCATTTCCACGGGGATCGTGATGTTTCCCTCGCTCATAGAGCCGCCCTCTGCTTCGATGGGCGCACCCGAGGGAAGGTCTCCGAACGTGAAATCGGGGAAAACGCAAAACGTTTCCAATTGCGATGCCATATAGGCGATATGGCTTGCCATAATGATATCACATCCCACAGCCATATGAAGCCCGTGCTTTTCCACGCAACCCATAGGGATGACGCAAACGTTTTTGGATTCCTCGCGCAGCTGCGCAAAATTAGAAGAGGTTTTATATAACCAACGTGTTTCCATATCCATCCTCCGTAAAAACGATCTGTTTGGTTCATTTATAGCACAAAAATCTAAAAAGGTCAATAGCTTTTTTCGCTTTTTAAAGAATTTTATGAATATTTTAGAGAATTTTATAAATAAAACAGGACGGCTCAACCGTCCTGTTTTATTTATTCAGCAGCTTCCACTTCAGCCTCTGCCTCAAATTCCACGGGCAGCTCGCCTGCCTGCATCGTTATCTCAAAGTCCTCTTCAATAGCCTGCTTTTCTGCCTTGGCTACGATGATCTTTTTTGCAATGCCGAGACCGAGGATCGCGGCAGCCTCAACTGCTGCCACAGCAACTGCGGTCAACGCGATCACCTTTCCGTACTTGGGCTTTTCGGGCTTTACGTATTTTTCAATTTTTTCAATAATATACATTTAGTGTCCTCCTGTGTTCTGTATAACGTAAGCTTTTGTTATGCTTTATTATACCATATTGCGCCGACGTTGTCAACAGCGTTGGCTTTCGGCAAAGAGAAGATTCGGTGACCGTTTTCTGAATTGTTTGCGATCTGCTCCGCATATCCGAGGTGCGGAAAAAATTATGGATATATTTTGAAAAAGCCCTTCCCAAAACAGCATTTTTCTGCTATAATAATACAGTACGACCGTTGATGGAGGGGAGGGAGACAAATGACCTACGGGCAGATCTGCGTTGCTTTGGAAAATGCGGGAATCGACAATTACAGATATGAGGCCCGACTGTTGATCGAGGAGCTTTGCGGAAGCTTTTCGGAGGAGGAAGATTATCCCTCAAGGACGCTTTCGGAGGCGGTTATAAGGCGCTGTGAGCGATACCCTTTGCAGTACATCCTCGGAAAATGGTGGTTTGCAAGATGTGAGCTTGAGGTCAATGAAAGCTGTCTTGTGCCTCGCCCCGACACCGAACTGATCGTAGAGCTTGCGCAAAAGCTTTTGCCGAAGGAGGCTTGCTTTGCCGATCTCTGCACAGGTAGCGGGTGTATCGCCGTTGCCACTCTTGATCTGCGCCCCGATACAAGTGCGGATGCCTATGAATTGTATCCCGACACCTTGGCATTGGCGACGAGAAACGCAGAAAAGAACCGCGTAGCGGAGCGATTTCATCCCGTTTTGGGTGACGTATTGGTCCCCGAGCTTTTAGGCGAGAAAAAGTATGCGGCGATCCTGTCCAACCCGCCGTATATCAGGAGTGATGTGATCCCCACGCTTGATGCCGAGGTCAAAAAAGAGCCCCACGCGGCGCTTGACGGCGGTGAAGACGGTCTGATCTTTTATCGCGCGATTATGAAAAATTTTGCGAAGAATCTTGATGTGGGCGGCTTCTTTCTCTTTGAGATCGGTTTTGATCAAGCTAATGATCTGAAGATGATCGCAGAAGAAAACGGCTTTTCTTGCGAGATCTACAAGGATCTTGGCGGATGTGACCGCGCGGCACTTTGCAGAATCAATGACAGTAACAAATTTTTATAAATTGGAGAGCATATATGAATATAGCAGTTTTAGCGGGCGGTTATTCGCCCGAAAGAGACGTTTCACTGACCTCGGGCAGCTTAATCGCAAACGCATTGATCGACGAGGGGCATTGCGTGTGCCTTGCGGACGTTTATCTTGGCATCAGCGAAGCCGATCTGAATGAAAAAACACCTTTCACAACCGTCAAAAAAGAGGTCTATCGCGTGAACCACAGCGTTCCCGACCTTGCCGCATTGAAGGCGCAGAGCGGAAACGGAGAAGCCTTGATCGGTCACGGTATTATCGAGCTTTGCCGCGCGGCAGACGTGGTTTTCCTGGCACTTCACGGTGCCATGGGCGAAAACGGACAGCTTCAGGCTACTCTTGACAATTACGGAATCAAATATACCGGTTCGGGATATGTAGGCAGTCTGCTTGCAATGGATAAGGACATTTCCAAGAAGATGTTCGTGGGCGCGGGCGTCAGAACTCCCGAGTGGCTCTATTTTTCCGCAAAGGATGGAAATATTGACACGATCGAGGCAAAGATCGGATATCCCTGCGTTGTCAAGCCCTGTTCCTGTGGCTCCAGCGTCGGTATTTCGATCGTTGACGACAGAGCGGGACTTGAAAAAGCCCTTGCCGAGGCTGAAAAATACGAGGATAACATTCTCGTCGAGAAAAAGATCGAAGGAAGGGAACTGACCGTCGGTATGCTTGACGGCGAGGTGTTGCCGGCCATTGAAATCATCCCTACCGAGGGCTTTTACGACTACCAAAATAAGTATCAGGCAGGCAAAACGGTTGAGCTTTGTCCCGCGCCGATCTCCGAGGAGATCCGAGAAGCACTTGCAGAGCAGACTAAGAGAGCTTTTGCAGCGCTTCGTCTTTCGGGATATTCGCGATTTGACTATATCGTGGACGCGAACGGCGACCCATGGTGCCTTGAAGCCAACACACTCCCCGGTATGACCCCCACAAGCCTCCTTCCCCAGATGGCGGCAGCTAACGGCATGACCTACGGTCAGCTCTGCTCCAAGATCGTCGAGTTGGCGATGGGGAAGTGAAGCAGATATTGTAACTCTTCAAAAGGTATAGAATATAATACGCCCATTTTTTATTGACAATTGCTTGAATGTGTAGTATAATATTAATACAAATACACAAATGAAAGCGAGAAATTGTTGTGAAAATGACCAAATTGCCGTTTAGGGCGTATATTAGCAGAAACACTCCTCTGCTCTTTCGCAGATAAGATTCGGATAGTTTTGCTATCCGATATTTGGCATTTTCAATTTAAAGAATAATTTGCGAAGGAGACAAATTTAATGAAGAAGCAAACTAGGGTATTACTTGTTTTTCTTGCACTTTGTATGCTGTGTGTTTTAATTCCTGTCGAGGCAGCAGACATATCTGCAACAGATACGGCAGAGATTGTTTCGAAAGAAACCGATACATCAGATAGCATATGTGAATATGAGACTGAAATATGGTCTGACGAATATACAGAGTTCATTACAGAAACCGAAATTGGCACTGATCTCGGAGAGTTGGTGAGCACAACATCGACTCCAATAACATCAATTACAATACCTGATGGTGTTTATGGCTTACAAAATGCAGGGAATGTTGGGCTTTGGATGGATATACAGATGCAGCAATCTTCTCCCGGTTATCACGTTCAACAATATGCACAAACTTCTAGTTCGCCGCCCACAGATACATTTTATAGAGCAAGTCTCTTCAAAATATCGAAGGTGCCCGGTACAAATCAATATGTTATAAGATCAATGTTAAACAATAGGATGAGTTTCGGGTTTTCGGGAATGAGGTGATAACGAAAGAGATTCCCGCAATTGATGCTGATGTTCCGACAGCTGACAGATTTACTATAACCTACAGTTCGAATGGATATGTTATTAAGCCTGTTGGAAGTTCATATGCAGTTAGTGCCAACGATACGATGGCTTCCGGTATGGCTGGTGCACCGGATTCGTATCTTTCGAAACGAACAACAACTGAAGCGGGGGTGCGTGCACAATGGATTTTGTATCAGTATACAGGTGCAGCACGAAGCGGGACATCGATTTCATATCCGTCATCTTGGACGAGTATTGGTATAATACAAGGGAGCAGTACGCTTGTTGGTGTAAAAACTTGGTCTACTGTAATTGGTGTGAACACACCATATGTTCAAGTGGCTCCGGGATATGAACATATAGCCACTTACAGTTGGGATGCTACGAATTTTAAGATGACACTCAACGCAAATGCGGTAGGTACAATACGAACCTATACAAGAATAAAATACAACAATGATAGTGACACAGTTTATACCGGGACTAGTACCTTTACCATCATACCGCAAGTGGGAATGTATTATTTGCAGAACCAAGGAACCGATAAATATGCAGGAATTGCAAATGGAAATATAGTTTCCGGCACTGCTATACAGCAATTTGATTTTGATGCATCTAATAATATGCAATGGATAATAGAACACGTAACTGATTCAGGGGGATATGTAAGGATACAATCATTTTACTCGGCATTATATATGAGCTTGAATGCAAGTAATTTATCGATCGTAGAGCAAAGCTATACCAATGAATACAATTTGTGGAAGTTCGAAACTATGACTGACGGAAATGTTAAGGTGATTTGTAAAGCAACTGAAGCAAGCAATGCGGTAATGTCAGTACCATCTTCAGCAAGTGCAAACGGCGCAAATTTGTCTATGAGTACTTATGTTGATAATTCGGATCTAAACGATGAGTGGAAATGTTTTTTGCAAACCAATGACATATATTTAGAAGTGATATATGAAATGGCGTACCAAAGCAGATATTCTAACGCGGCAACAAGAACGAACAATCAAATGTTGAAACTCCAAGAACTGTATGCAACCGAGTTTGGAATATTAGTGTATGGCGAAATACCGAGTTTATTTTATTCGTACGCAGATTCTCATTGTCTTACACCATATTATGAGGTATGTCCACATATATCTGATGATGCTCAGTGTAGAGATTCAGTTTGTCGAAGTCTCAATAATATTATATTATATGAGTATCATCACAAAAACATATACAATATTTTAGCAAGGATACCATATTCTGATACTACACATTCAGTTAAAATTGCATACATAGGTCATGAGGTATGTACACAAAAAAATGAAATATACGATGAAAATGAAAATTTGGTGTCTGCGACTCACACAGCAAATCCGTTCTATGGGTTGTGCAACCGTGTAATAGGCGTTGCAGTAATTTTGAATCGTGCGTCTGAAGCGAGTGAGACAAAAACGGTTGTTCATGAATTTGGACATTATTTTGGTGTTATAGATCACTATGGTCAAGGTGGACTAACAACAGAAGCTATTAAAGCCGAGACAGGCGACAATGGTTATAGTTCTGACTGCATATACGGCGAACACAAAGATTACACTACTGTAATGAATAATCTGATTATTTGTGATGGCTGTAAAAATATTATTAAGAAAAATGCAAGTTGGTTTTCGATTGACTGAAAAGATTGAAGGAGATTTATATGATAAAAATCTTTAGAATTTGTTTTTTATGTGTGGTTGTCTTGCTTTTTGCATCATGTGCAGGTTTAGCTAATGATGTCAAGCTCGGGGATATGGGTTCTACGTTGACGATAACAAATAATGGAAATACTGAGAAAGACGATACCGAATTATCGGACATTCCCGAAACCGAAACATACGATCAACAAAGCGAAGTCGAAAACGTTGAAATCCCTCTTATGACATTTGAAAGCTTGGATGAACTTGATGCGTTTTTGAAGATGAACAAAATCCCCCGCAATTTTGTGACCTACGATGTAATCAGTGATATGGGTGAGTTTATAAGCTTCGTGTTCCTGTCTGACGCGCAAAGTGGAGATTACAGTCACGGTTTCTATTCACTTAGGGATAAAAGTGGGATGGAGATTGGAGTATATGTTCAATTTTTGAATGATACATATGTTTCTGCTGAGGATCAAATTTTTGAAGTGCCAACCCCTATGGACTTAAGAACTTCAGAAACAAATGGAAGTAAATTAGGGGTATATGTGGTAGATCAAATAAGTTATACGTATATTTCAGGATTACTATCCTCGATAAAATGGGAGATTGACAACATACAATTTACCATTCTGTTTAATTCAAGCATAGTCGATATTCAGCTTAATGAGATGAATGATTGTCTTGCAAATTTATTAAATGCGCAAACCGCGAGTAAATGTGTTGATAATCTTGCAGAACGAATTGACTTGGCTGACGAATCTATATTGAAATAAAAATAATCCTATGCGGCTTTTGTCATAATTTTATGGAATAATTGCCATAAAGTCATTGACAAAGGCCGCGTAATATTATATAATAAATTGAATGGCAAATATTGTGAAAATCTTTGCCCCGAAACGAAAACAACCCCGAAGCAAAGGAGTTTTAAGCTATGGATTTTAAAAACATTGACAAAAAGTACCGTCCCGTGCCTTTTTGGTCGTGGAACGAAAAATTGAACGTGCCCGAATCTCTCCGTCAGACCGCACTTATGGATGACGTTGGCATTGGTGGCTACTTTATGCACGCCCGCGGCGGTCTTCAGACCGAGTATATGGGTGAAGAGTGGTTCGAGAATATCGGCGCTTGCATCGAAGAGTGTAACAAGAGAGGCATGCACGCTTGGGCATACGACGAGAATGGTTGGCCTTCCGGCTTTGGCGGCGGCAAGGTCAATGGCAAGGGCGAAAAATATTGGCAGAAGTATCTTCGCGTAATGCCTAAAGACGGCGATAAGTCCAATATAGAGTCTCACAGATATATCTGCACAACAGGTGAATATTTCTTCTATTACGACGTTAACCCCTTCTACGTTGATACTCTCGATGCATTCGTTATCGCAGACTTTATCAACGAGATCTACGAGCCCTATTATGAAAAGTATGGTTCCTCCTTTGACGGCTTCTTTACAGACGAGCCTCAGATTTCCCGTAACGGTATTCCGTGGAGCTTGACTCTTATCGAAAAGTACAACGAGAGATACGGCGAGGATCTTTGCGCGGTTCTGCCCTCACTCTTCTATGAGGTAGGCGACTATCAGACAATCAGAGTAAAGTTCTGGAAGCTGATCACCGATCTCTTCTCCGCGAACTTTATGAAGCAGATCTACGATTGGTGTCTTGCTCACGACCTGCAGTTTACCGGCCACCTGGTTCTTGAAGAGACCCTTATGGCACAGTTGATCTCCAACGGTGCCTGCATGCCTCACTACGAGTACCTTACCATTCCCGGTATGGACTGGCTGGGTAGAAATATCGGTCCCTGTCTCACTCACCATCAGTTAGCTTCCACTGCCGCTCAAGTTGGTAGAAAGCAGGTGCTTTCCGAGACATTCGCGCTCTGCGGTCACAACGTCGGTCACGACGAGCTGAAGAGAAACTACGAGTGGATGATGGTCCGCGGCATCAACCTGATGTGTCAGCACCTCGAGGGTTACTCCAACAGAGGTATCAGAAAGAGAGACTATCCTCCGGCAATGTACATCCAGCAGCCTTGGTGGGCAGACTACAAGGTATTCAACGACGCAATGAGCCGCGTTGGTATGCTGCTTGCAGAGGGTGAGATCAAGTTCGACACTCTGCTTATGCACAATATGACCTCCGGTTGGATCACTTTCAACTGCGGCAACAACACCCTGCCCGACGGCAAGGATATCAAGTATTATAACGCATCCCTTATCAACGCAACGCTTGCTCTTGAAGCAAAGCATATTCCTTTCCACCTCGGTGACGAGACCCTTATGGAGAGACACGGACGCGTTGAGGGCAACAAGCTGATCATCGGTGAGCAGACCTACACCACCGTTGTGCTCCCCGAATACATCTGCTTTATGGAGAACACGCAGAAGCTGCTTGACGAATTCAAGGCGAACGGCGGTAAGATCGTTACCGACATCTCCACTCTTGAAGCGAACCCCATCATCGACAATGAAAAGATCACCTTCACATGGCGTGACTTCGGTGATTTCAAGATGTACTATTTCGTAAACTCTCACAATAGTGCAGAGAAGGCTACAATTACCAAGGGTAGCTATGCGATCGACTTGGCTACAGGCGAGAAGATCGACTTCTGTGGCGAATACACGTTCCCCGCATACGGAAGCCTTGTTGTCATCGACGACGGTACACCTTGCTCCGCAAAGAAGGAAGAAAAGACGCTTACCGCCCTTGATATCACCGGTAATTGGAAGATCGAGAGTGCGACCTATAACTCCGTAACCCTTGATAAGTGCGATTATTGGTTCGACGGCGAGCTTCAGGAGGAGAACGGCTACGTGCTGAATATCGTTCCCAGAACTACAGAGCTTCACCGTCCCGTTAACGTTCGTTGCGCGTTCAAGATCGATCTTGAATACGTTTCCGACAAGCTCTTTGTTGCAGTAGAGACTCCCGAGATCTTTACCATCAAGGTCAACGGTGTTGAGGTTGACAAGACCGATTGCGGCTTCTTCCGCGATGCATCCTTCCGTATGATCGACATTCAGAAGTATGCAAAGGTTGGAGAAAACGTCATCGAGCTTCTCTCGCTGATCACTCAGTCCGAAGAGGTTTATGAGAACATCGAAAAGAGTAAGAAGTTTGAGTCCGAAAAGAATAAGCTGACGTACGATATGGAGATCGAGGCAATGTACCTTGTGGGTGACTTTGCAGTCAAGACCGAGGGTAACTTCGAGCCTATCGCCAATAACGCTTACTTCTATGACGGTGGCTTTACCGTTGTGAAGCCTGCTGACGAGATCGAGCTGAAGAACCTTGAGCAGAACGGATATACCTTCTTCTCCGGTGAGCTCTGCGTTTCCAAGAAGTTCAATCTGGATAGCACCGACTACAAGCTTTCCTTCGCAAAGAACGGATTCAATGCCCTCAGAATCAAGGTGAACGGCAAGTACGTTTGCACCTCTATGTGGGCACCTTACGATATCGACCTCTCCGAGTATCTCACCGTTGGTGAAAATACCGTTGAGCTGACCATCGTAAACAACCTCCGTAACCTGCTTGGTCCTCACCACCACGTAGGCGGCGAGCTTCTTGGTGTATCTCCCGCTCACTTCTACAAGGAGCGTTGCATCTGGAATGGCTTCAATACAGGCTACTTTACCGAAAAGTATAGCTTCGTGAATACAGGTCTTATTTAATCAAATAACAATATTTTTGGGAAGGCGATCTTTTTTAAAGGTCGCCTTCCCAAAAATTTATATTATTAAGGTTCAAAAAAGGGAAGAGGTGCGGTATTAATAGAGCTTATACTTCAATCTCAAATTATCAGCAATCATCGCGATAAACTCGCTATTTGTGGGCTTTCCACGGTTGTTCTGTATTGTGTAGCCAAAATAGGAATTAAGGGTATCCACGTCACCCCTATCCCACGCGACCTCGATTGCGTGGCGGATAGCACGCTCGACACGGCTTGTGGTGGTCTGATATTTCTTCGCGACGGAGGGATAGAGGACCTTGGTGACGCTGTTGATGATGTCACTGTCCTTGACGGTGAGGAGGATCGCGGTGCGGAGATACTGATAGCCCTTGATGTGTGCAGGCACACCGATCTGATGAATGATGCGAGTGACCTGCGCCTCAATATCGGGGGTGTTGTCCGTAGCTTCTGCGCGATCCTCCTGTGTGTTGTCATTTTTGTGATTGCGATTTTTTAACATACTGTCAACGTATTCAATGAGATTCGACTGATTGATCGGCTTGATCAGGCAAAGCTCCGCGCCGGCCTGCAGGGCTTGAACGAAAATGTTTTGGTTTGAGATCGGCGAGGTCATGATGATCACGGGAGGGCGGTCACTTCCATAGGACAGGGCCTTGGCGCTTCGCACCACGCTGAGTCCGTCTACCTTGGACATCCACACGTCGATGATCACCACGTCGGGATGTGTTCTGCCTATCTTCGCCAAAGCATCCTCTCCGTTGACTGCTTCTTCTATATATCTGCATCCCGCGCGCATAAAGCACTCCTTGAGCATTGCGCGCTGTGATGAATTTTCGTCTGCAATCAGTATTTTTGTTGTGTATTCCATTATTATGTATCCTCCTGTAAAATAAAATTATGATTTACAGTATAATAATACCATAAATTGGTAAAAATTGCAATACCCTTGGTAAAAAAATCCGATGAGCAATGTTGCCAAAATTTACCATAAAATATTGCCAATTATAACCAAAAAAGTAGAATTGGCTGTCAAAAGCTGTCGAAATGAGCAGAATCGAGGCGAAATAAAAAAGAGAGCCCATACGAGGCTCTCTTTTGTTACATCCTTGCATCCTTTATCCGTATATCCAGCTTGAAGGGATCAAAAAGGTATAGGGTGCGGTGGCAATGGCGAAGGTAAGAGCAAGCTTGAGTCTTAAGCTCTTGTCTTCTTTTCTGAAGGAAAGAAAATAGTTGAAAATGAAGATCAGCCCCGCGGCAAGCAAAACGCCGGGAATGGTCAGGATCGGTTCGTCGGCAAGGCCACCGCCGATTTCAAGAGTGATATGAAATAAAAGCATAACGCCCGCCGCGATCATATCGGCAAGGAATCCAAACAGAAAAACCTTGAGAATGTTTTTCTTGTAAAAGACCTTCTTTTCAGTTAACTTGAAAGCAATCATAGCCAACAGAAGGACTATGCTGTCGATCAGGAAGTTGCCCGGTATGACGATAAGCCAGGTAGCGGGGAACATCCAAAGCATCCAGACGGGGAACAGTACGTTGTAAAGCTTAAATTCCTTTTTCATATTCCTTTCCTTTCGTTAATTAACAGGTCTTCAAATACGTGATCTCGTCGGTGGTCAATTTTCTCCATTTTCCCTCTGCAAGATTACCGAGCTTCAGCTTGCCGATCGCCACTCTTTGCAGACGAAGGATTCGCACTCCGTGCAGCTCGCACGTTCTGCGGATCTGTCTGTTTCTGCCCTCAAAAAGCTGAAATTCGGCGATCGTTGAGTGATCGTCACCGCCCACGTATCGAACTCTGACCTGCATAGTCAGCCTGCCGTCCAGCTCCACGGGCTCGCCGAGCGTAGCAAGGCTTTCGGGCTCGAATCTTCCTTTTAAGGTGACGTGGTAGATCTTCGGTATTGAATGACGGGGATGGGTCAGCTTGTTTGCAAGCTCACCGTCATTGGTGAGCAGCAGAAGCCCGTCGGAGTCCATATCAAGTCTGCCGATGGGGTAGAGACGAATCTGCTTACCATCTCCATTCCGTACGTCTCGGCAGAGATCGGTTACGTTGTGCCTGCCTTTTTCGTCGGACGCGGTGCATACGATGCCGCGAGGCTTGTTAAGCATAATGCAGATCCTTCCATTGCTCTGCGGCTTGATCTGCTTGCCCTGATACACGATCTCGTCGGCCTCGGGATCGATCTTTTCGCCCAATTCGGCAACGTGACCGTTGACCTTTACTCTGCCTGCGCGGATCTCCTCCTCGGCGGCACGGCGCGACATCACCCCGCAATCGGTAAAGTATTTTGACAGTCTGATTTTTTCCATTTTGATTCCTTTTGCCGCATTGCGGCTTTATGCGTTTATTTTCCGAAAAGCGAGCAAAGCTTTTCCCAAAGATTCTTTTTGAATACCGTTCTCTCCACGGAGTAAGCAGCGTAGATCGGCACCTGCGCCACCACCTTGCCGTCAAGAGAATAGACTAACTGCCCCACAACCTCTCCCTGACGGACAGGCGCGAAGGTGAATCGGTCTATCTCCACCGTGCAGGTGACCTGAGAGGCACTTTTCGGCAGGGTAATGCTTGCCTCATCCGTATTGGTCAGCAATACGTAATCCTCGGCTCCTCCGATGACGGGTTGAATGCGCTCGAATTCGCCCGCTTGGCACAAAAGTCTGGATTCGTACAGCGAAAAGCCGTGATCCAGCATGGTAGTGTGATCCTGCCAATCGTTGGGCGCGTTTAACGTTACGGCGATCAGCTCTACTCCGTCACGCATCGCCGCGCTGACAAGACAGCGGCCGCTTTTCTTGGTATAACCGGTTTTGATGCCTATAGCGCCTTCATAACCCTTCAGCATCTTGTTGTGATTGATCAGCAGACGAACACCCTCCGTCTGATTCAGCGGGATCGTGATCTTATAAGTAGAAACGATGGCTCTGAAGGTTTCGTTTTTCATCGCCGCTGCGGCGATAATGGACAGCTCTCGCGCCGTGGTGTAATGCTCGGGGTCGTCAAGCCCGTGGGGATTGGTAAAATGCGTGTTTTCAAGTCCTAGCTCAGCCGCCTTGTCATTCATAAGCTCGGCGAAGCCGTCAATGCTACCACCGATCTCGATGGCAATGGCAGCCGCCGCATCGTTGGCGGATTCCAAAAGCATCGCGTAAAGCAGATCCAGCATTGTCAGCTGCTCTCCCTCGTAGAGATAGATCGAGGAGCCCTCAATTCCAACAGCCAACGGGGAAACCGACACGGTTCTGGACGTTTCTCCACTTTCGATAGCAACCAACGCAGTCATAATTTTCGTGGTGGATGCCATAGGCATACGCCTGTCGGGATCCTTGGCGGCAATGACTTCTCCCGTGGAGGCCTCGATCAGGATCGCGGATTCTGCTGAAATGTGGGGCATATAAGAAAAGGCGGCATTCTCTCCGCCCGACGGCTTTGAGGTCAGCAAGCTGTCCGAGCCGGCAAATATCGGAAGTGCCGCCAAACATAACAACACAGCCGTCATCAAACAGGCGGCTTTGAAAGCGTTATTGATTTTTGATTTTTTGGAGATCCTGCAAGACATCTTTACCCTCCGGACAAATACTTGATTTTGAATGGATACTGTACTATAGCCATTATATTTGCCCGGAGAAAAGATTATTCCGGAAGAGCGGGAGAATTATTCCTTGTCGTCTTCCTCTGCAGCCTGCTCAGGCTCCTTTGCGAAAAGCGCCTTGATCTTTGCGATGATCTCGGGGGAACGATCGATCAGATCGGAGAGCTGCTCGATGGGGTCGGAGGGGTTCTTTACGCCTATGTTGATCAGTTCAACGTCTCCGTCCTTGGAAACGCAGAGAATACCGATAGGCTGAACCGAGATACCGGTGCCGCCGCCTGCGCCGAAGTTCTGGGGCTTGCCCTGCGCGCCGCCTGTCTTATCGTTGAAGTCCATACCTCCCGTAGCGTATCCGACAGCTACCTTGGAGATCGGGATCAGCGTTGTTCCGGATGCGGTCTCAACGGGAGTACCCATAACGGTGTCTGCATCGATCATGTTTCTGATCTGGGCAAGAGTTGCCTGTACAACTTCCTGAAGTTTGTTTTCGGTTGCCATAATAAAATTCCTTTCTATATGGTTGGTATAATAATTTTTATGTGTAAACCCGTCAGCACTCTGTCTGAGGCTGTGCGGGAGTGCTTACGATAGCAGTATCCTTTTGGGATTTCTTGTCATTTGCGGATTTTTTACTGTCATCCTTTTCGCCGGCAGGAGTTGACGGCTTGATCTTCAGCCATCCGAAGAGGAAGCTGAAGGCGGTGCGGAAGAGTACGCCCAAAAGTCCGCCAATGCTTAAGGAGAATGCCAGCTTAACGTCTGCTTCGATCTCCTCTGAGAGGTAGTCCGTCATAATATTGATGTCTGCGTTTTTCATTCCGTGCAGATTGGATTTCTTATCGATGAGCATCAGAATGGGCTTAAGTCCCGTGCTGATGGCGCACCACATCATTGCGGTGGTGGCCGCATCGGCAGATCCGATCTTGATACGGATACGAGCAACGTGGAAGTGGAATTTCGAGAAAAATCCCGAGAAGAAGAGCTTGATCACTCTCAAAAACAGGCTGAGCATATCGGGAATGGGAGGACGGGAGGCCTTTTTCTTGGCCTTGATCGCCTTCTTTTCGGCTTTGGTCAGCTTTTGCTGCTCCTCTTTTTTTCTTTGCTTCTCGGCTTCTTTTTTGGCCTTCTTTTCGGCTTTCTTTTCAGCTGCTTTAGCAGCCTTGACTGCCGCGGCTTGATCGCGCTTGGCAATCTTTTTGGGAGTGTAATTTTTGATGTTGTATTTCTTCGGCTTTTTCGGCAGGATCTTGATCTTGATGCCGAATGCCAAAACGGACAAGGACAGCTCGTCCTTCATTTCGATGGTTACTCTGATACGTATGGAGAACAGCGCTATGAAGAACGCAAGTATGATCAGAAAAACAACCGTAATTATCACTCCTTTCTGCAGATTTCAATGGGTTGATAAGGCCTATTCCTCGGCCTTGGTCTCGGCAACTGCGGCGAGTCCTGCCGTAAAGCCGACCTCCTCTACTGCCACCGCATCGGGAGCCGGGGCTGTGGAGGGTGAGATCTCGGTCTCGGGCAGCTGATCGAGGGAAGAGAGCCCGAAAACGCGCAAAAACTTTTCGGTAGTCGTATAAAGCATCGGACGTCCGGGCGCATCAAGTCGCGATAAGGACTCAATAAGTCCTTTGTCGATCAGAGAGGTCATAGCGTAAGAGGAGTCTACACCTCGCACCGCATCGACGTACGCACGGGTAACAGGTTGGTTATAGGCGACAACTGCAAGGGCTTCCATTGTGGATGCTGACAGATTTCCGCCTCGCTTGATGCCAAGCGCCTCGCGGATATAGGGAAGAAACTCTTCCTTGGTGGCAAGCTGACAGGAATCGGGATAGGTCAGAAGCAAAACGCCTCTTTTGGAGCTTTCGCCGTTATATTCCTTGCTCATTGCCTCCACCATGTTTTTAACGTCACGGAGAGAGAGACCCAGCACCTCGGAAAGCTTTGCGTATTCCACAGGATGGCCTGCGGCGTATAGGATGGCTTCGATTGCCGCCGTGATCTTGGCGGGGGTAATGGCTTCGTTTTGATTTTCAGCACTCATGCCTTCGTCTCTCCTTTACTGTTTTCTATTGTGAGCTGCTCGGCTTTCTTATCAAAGTCCGAGGAATACAGCTCGTTTCCGTTGGCGTCCTTTTCGACGTCGAGAGGATTGTCATTAATAATAAATGTAGCGTTATCGTCAAGCAACGTGCCCTCGCAATCGTAGATCAGGATCTTTCGGATCTTGATCAGCTCCAGGACGCCGAGAAAGATCGCGATCATATCGGGCAGGGATACGGAATCGTCCAAAAGCTCCTTCAGACTGGTCCGCTCCTTCTTTGCCATATGATTGAGAATGCCTGTGATCTTCACCTCGACGGGAACGATGGGAGAGCTGATCATAGGTGTGAACACCGAGCGCTCCACCTTGGGTCGGTTTTCGTTGTAGGTAATGATACGGCGAACGGCAAGACAAAGTGATTCGACCTCTTGGTCCGCAACGAAGGTCTTGTCAATGGAGATCTCGTCGGTGTCCTTTTCAAGTCTTCCGCTGAAACGGGGGTAGAGAAGCGCCATTTTTTGTGCGGCCTCCTTGGCCTGCTGATACTTCAACAGGGCATCGGCAAGGGCGGCTCTGGGGTCTTCCTCCTCGGCCTCGGGCTTGGGCAGGAGCAGCTTGGATTTGATCAGCATCAGCTCGCTGGCCATTACGATGAACTCGCTGGCAAGCTCCATATCAAGGCTTTGCGCCGTCTCGATATATTCCAGATACTGCTCGCAGATAACGTTGATCTGAATATTGTCGATGGACATCTTATTTTTTTGTATCAAAGAAAGCAGAAGGTCCAGGGGACCCTCAAAGGTTTCAAGGCGGTAATTGATCGCATCCATATAAGGTCCTCCTTTCGACAAGATCTTTTTGTGTTACATAAACAGGTTGAATAACGGAACCGTGAGGATCTCCCAAAGCTTATCCGCCAGCCACCCGAAGGGGGAAAGGTTGAATACGCGGGAGCAGATGATATTAATGGCGATCACGATGATGAGATAATAGCGCTCGTATTTCATAATGGAGAAATACCATCTCGTAGGAAGAAAGAGCGAGAAAAATCTGGAGCCGTCAAAGGGTGGGATCGGGATCATATTGTAGATCGCCAAAACGAAGTTCATATATGCGAAATAGTTGAAAAATCTCAAAATGATGAGAAAGAGGTGGATCAGGGTCTCGTTGTCTGTCAGCGCATAATAGGAATTGGGGTCTGCAAAAAGCATTACACCCGCAGTCCTTGCCACAAGCATCGTCAAAACGTACAGCAGAGTACCGATAATGCCAAGCAAAAGGTTGGTAACGGGTCCTGCGATGGCGGTGATCGCCATGCCGTTTTTTGGATTTTTGAAGTTTCTCGGATTGATCGGTACAGGCTTTGCCCAGCCGTATCCGAAGATCAGCATACAGATCGAGCCGTAAAGGTCCAGATGCTTTGCGGGATTGGCGGTGACTCTGCCGAGATTGAAGGCGGTACGGTCACCCATCCTGAAAGCAACGTAAGCGTGAGCGGCCTCGTGCAACGATAGCGCAAGAAGAACCGTGGGGATGATGAGCAGAAGGTCAATGATCGCTTGTCGGAGGTCGCCTCTTGAAAGCAGGGAAAATAGCATAATAGCCTCCTTTTGAGATTATGTAACCGTTAGAGTCTGACACCCGAACAGTCCGAGATCGCGCTCCAAAGCTCCTGCTTGCCCTCGCCCTTAAGAGAGGAGAAGGGAATGATGGGAGTGCCCTCGGCGATCAGCGGGTCGGAGGAGATCTTTTCGATGCTCTCGGCGCGCTGCGTTTTGTTCAGCTTGTCGATCTTGGTAATGACGACGATATAATAAATGCCCGATTGATTCATCCAATCCAACATCATCGCGTCATCCTTTGTGATGCCTGCACGACTGTCGATCAGCTGTACCACACCCTTTACAAGGTCAATGTTTTTGTTTTTGGTAAAATAGCCGTCGGTGAGGCTTGACCACTTGTCGCGGTCTGCGGGATTGCGCGCGGCAAAGCCGTAGCCGGGCAGGTCGACGAGGAAGAGCTTTTTGTCCACCTCATAAAAGTTTACCGTGATGGTTTTGCCGGGAGTGGAGGACACGCGCGCAAGGCTTTTTCTGCCCAACAATGTGTTGATCAGCGAGCTTTTACCCACGTTGGAGCGACCCGAAAGTGCTACTTGAGGGATCGGGTCTGTGGGAAACTGACTTGCAAAGCCGGCGGTCATTTTTAAGTTTACGTTTTGTGTATTGAGTCCCATAGTTAAGCGGGCCTCCTTTGGAAGTTGATTCAAGTGGATTTATTTGCTTCCGTCCGCTCTTTTTGTAGCGGGAGCCTGATGCACGGAAGCGGGAATGTGCGGGATCTCGGTTTTTTCATCGGAATGGCTGCGCTTTTCGTCCCCGTTCTGCACAAGCGCGTTTGTCAGCACCTCGGAGGCACGACGGCAGGGGATAAAGGTCACGTTTTCGCGAACAAGAGGGTCAACCTCATGGAGATCCTTCAGATTGTCGGCGGGAATAATGATCGTACGAACGCCTGCGTTGTACGCCGCCATAGTCTTTTCTCTCAGTCCTCCGATGGGCAAAACATTTCCGCGGATAGTGATTTCACCCGTCATAGAAAGGTCGCGTCTGACGGGAATGCCGGACAGTGCACTGATAATAGCTGTCAGCGTGGTGATACCTGCGGAAGGACCGTCCTTGGGAACGGCACCCTCGGGGAAATGGATATGTATATCTTTTTTGGTGTAAAAGTCGGTAGCGATTCCATATTGATCGGCGATCTGACGGGCATATGTGATCGCCGCGTGAGCGGATTCCTTCATCACGTCGCCCAAAGAGCCTGTCAGCTCCAGCTTGCCCGTACCGTCCATAACCGCGGCTTCGACCTTCAACAGGTCTCCGCCCGATTGGGTATAAGCCATACCGTTGACGACACCTACCTCATCATATGCGGAAACAGATTCGGGCAGGATCTTTTTGGGACCCAAAAAGCTTGACAGATTATCGGCATCAACCGTCACCTTGGACAAGCCCTCCTCAACGATCTGCTTTGCCGCCTTTCTGCAGAGAGCCGCAAGCTCTCGCTCAAGGTTACGTACACCCGATTCGCGGGTATAGCAATCGATGACGTCGGACAGCGCCGCGTCGGTGATCTTAAGCATTCTCTTGTTGAGTCCGTGACGCTTCAGCTGCTTGGGGATCAGATGATTCTTGGCAATGCCTGTTTTCTGACTCTTTGTATAGGTGTGCAGCTCGATGATCTCCATACGGTCGATCAAGGGGCGGGGAACGGTGTCAAGCGTATTTGCCGTTGCGATAAAGATGCAATCGGAAAGGTCGAAGGGAAGCTCCACGAAGTGGTCACGGAAGAACTTGTTCTGCTCGGGATCCAGCACCTCCAGCATTGCGGAGGCAGGGTCACCTCTGCCGTCGTTTGCCATCTTGTCGATCTCGTCAAGCAGGATCAGGGGATTCTTTACGCCAACCTGAGATACAGCGGCGAGGATACGGCCGGGCATTGCGCCAACGTAGGTCTTTCTGTGACCGCGGATGTCTGCTTCATCCCGTACGCCTCCGAGAGAGACGCGGACGTACTTGCGCTTCATTGCCTTTGCAAGGGAAGCGGCAATGCTGGTTTTGCCCACGCCGGGAGGGCCGTAGAGACAGATGATCTGTCCCTTCAGCTCAGGATTGAGCTGCTTGACCGCGAGATACTCGAGAAGACGGTCTTTCACGTCGTCAAGACCCTCGTGATCCGCGTCAAGGATCTTCTTCGCGGCGGCGATGTCTGTTCTGTCCTTGGTGGATTTCGTCCAAGGAAGCTCAAGACAGGTGTCAAGGTAGTTGGAAATGACCGTAGCCTCCGCGGAGCCGAAGGGCGAGCGCGCAAGGCGGTCATTTTCCTTAAGAAGCTTTTTTCTCACGTCCTCAGGAAGCTCTATGGACATAATTTTTGCATAATATTCCTCGGTGTCGGAAACGCCTTCGCCAAGCTCCTCCTGGATCGATTTCATCTCCTCACGCAAATAGTATTCGCGCTGACCTCTGTTGATCCTTTCGCGAGTCTTTTTGTGGAGCTCGCTTTCCATCTGTAAGACCTCGATCTCGTCCTCGGCAATCGCCAGCACGACCTCAATACGGCGGTAGGGCTCGAAAACGCCCAAAACCTCAAGCTTGTCTTCAAATTTGATAAAGAGATTGGATGCGATCACGTCAGCAAGCTGAGCGGGATTCTTGACCGATTTAAAGGTGGGAAGGATGCTTTCTGCGGGAGGGGGCATAAATTTCGCCATGGTGGCGGCAGCGTCGTTAAGACGGCGCAGGTATGCCTGATTTTTGATCCCCGGTCCGTCGGGAAGGATCACGGTTTTACAGATCACGTCCGCGGTATTGTATTTTCCTGTGCGGCGGTAAGAGCTGATGATAGCGCGGGACATACCCTCCGCAATGCATCTCAGCGTTTTTTCGCCGGCGTTGACCAACTGCTTGATCTTCACCACGGTACCGACCTCAAAAAGCTGGGGTTCGGTTGCCTCGGGATCCTTGATCGGAACCGCGACCGCGTATTTTGAGCCTTCAAAGGCTTCACGAAGTGCCTCGCAGGAGCCGAAGTCGTTATCGTTTATTTCGAGATTGACGACCTCGCCCGGAAAGGCTACCGTTGAGCTCAGCGCCACCAGAGGCAAGGAGAGCTTTTCGGCTTTAACTGTATATTCTGACATTCGGTAATTCTCCGTTCTTGTGTGTATTGCGTATATAATGATGCCGAAATCGGCGAATTTCACGATATAATTATACCATTATAACATTATACCATAAAGAAAGGAAAATTTCCATATCTTTTTTGAATTTTTACAATTTGTACAATTAATTATACTAATTTCAAATAAAAAACCGCCCCGCGCGGTTAAGCGGGGCGGAAAAAACGATCAATTTATGACGGAGAAGGTGAATTCGCGGCTGCTGTCCTGTGCGTGCTCTGCGACCCAGAGCTTGAATGTGCCGCCTTCCACGACTCTTTCCATCCTTTCGTTATGGAAAGCGAGGCTGTCGGCGTTTAACGTAAGGGTGATCTCTTTCGCTTCGCCTGCCGCAAGACACAGCTTTCGGAATCCCTTCAGCTCCTTGACGGGGCGCACTCTCGAGCCGATCAGATCTCGGACGTAGAGCTGAACTACCGTGGCGCCGTCTCTTTTTCCTGTATTGCGAACGGTGAGCGTCACGTCGATGGAGCCGTTGGCGGTCATCGTATCTGAGGAGAGCGTGATATTTTCATATGAAAAATCGGTGTAGGATCTGCCGAAGCCGAAGGGGTAGAGCGGCTCGGGCTGACAGTCGAAATACTTCGCTTCGAATCTCCATTTGTTTCTGACAGGTCTGCCGGTGCTGTTATAGCTGTAATAGATCGGGATCTGTCCCTCGCAGACGGGGAAGGATGCGGACAGGTGTCCCGAGGGATTTGTCTTTCCGCTGAGGAGATTGGCGATTGCATCTCCTGCACGCGTGCCCATTTGCCATATCATCATCAGCGCGGATACTCTATCCTTATATTCTGTCAAAATCAAGGGTCTGCCGGAGCTGACGAGAAGCACGACGGGCTTGCCCGTGTCGATCAATGCATCCAAAAGCTTTTTCTGAGGGGAGGGAAGCTCAAGATGCGCAAAGCTTGCCGCCTCACCCGAATGTCTCGCCATCTCTCCGAGCGCTGCTATGATCACGTCGCAGCCTTTCGCTGCCTCGATTGCCTCACGAAGCAAGCCGTCCTCGTCCACGAAGCTCTCGGCTTCGCGCGGGTCCTCAAAGAGCGGGCATCCCTTGGCGGTCACGATCTTTGCGTTGGGTAGTGCTTTTTTCAATCCCTCGGGAAGTGTGACCGTGCGCTCCTTTTCGCTCATACAGCTCCAACAACCGAGCAGATGCTTTCTTGCATCCTCGTCGTCGCAGGCAAGAGGGCCGATCAGCGCGATCCTTTCGACGTCGGCCGAAAGAGGAAGGGTTCCGTCGTTTTCAAGCAGTACGGCGCTTTCCTCGGCGGAGCGGAGCACAAGCTCCATATGCTCGTCACAGAAGAAGCATTTTTCGCCCTCCTCGTCTACGTAGGGATCATCCATCAGTCCCGACATATATTTAAAGGTCAGGATCCGCAGCACGGATTCATCGATCTGCTCGATGGATATCTTTCCTTCTTCAAGCAGCTTGGGAAGATTATTGTTGTAAAGGTCGCCGTGCATCAGCATATCACAGCCTGCGTTGAAGCCCTTATAAGCGGCATCCTTGTTGTCCTCCGCATAGCCGTGAGGAATCAGCTCGTTGATCGAGCCTGCATCGCTGACCACGTAGCCGTCAAAGCCCAGATCACCGCGAAGCACGTCGGTGAGCAGATAGCGGCTACCCGATGCGGGGACGCCGTTTACGTCCTGAAATGCCGACATAACGGTTGCCGCGCCTGCTTCGATGCCTGCCTTGAAGGAAGGGAGGTATACGTCGTAAAGCGTTTGCGTGGACATATCGGCACTGTTGTAATCCCTGCCGCCGATGCAGGCACCGTAAGCCACGAAATGCTTCATACAAGCCATGATCTTATCCTTACCCAGGGAATCCTCGCCTTCGCCCTGATAGCCCTTGACTACTGCCTCCGAAAAGCGGGAGCAGAGATAGGGATCCTCACCGTATCCCTCGGCGATCCGACCCCAACGGGGATCGCGGGCGATATCCACCATAGGAGAGAAGGTCCACTTTACACCTGCCCTGTATGCTTCCTTTGCGGCGACAGCACTGCATTTTTCCGCCATCTCGGGATTCCAAGAGCAGGATTGAGCGAAGGGGGTCGGGAAGGTGGTCTTAAAGCCGTGGATCACGTCGTCGCCGAAAAGGGCGGGGATGGGCAGACGCGTCGCCTTCAGAAGAGAGCGCTGAATGCGGTTGGTCTTTTCCGCGCCCTTGATGGTCAGATATGCACCCACCTTGCCCTCGGCAAAGTGATCCTCGTAGGTCTGCTCGTTATCGGAGTAGATCGAGGTGCCGAATTGGGACAGCTGACCGATCTTTTCGGTGAGAGTCATTTGAGAGAGCATCTCTTGGGCTCTTTTTGCGGCTCTTTTGTATTTTTCGGTTGAATAAAGATTACTCATAAAAGCTCCTTTCCGCAGAGAACAAATCTGTTTGATTCATTATAACACTAAAATCCTTTTAATGCAACAAATAACCAACAATAAATAAAAAGAAAAGCACAACGTGCGGTTTTCAATGCGGCAGGATATCATTAGCTTGATATTTCGCAAAAAACGGCAGGTTGTGCAGGAAAATAAAGAGCTGACGCGGATCAGCTTCCTTACTCGGGATTTATATTATACACCATGGCGGCAAATTTGTAAATATCAATTTTGTACGATTTTTTGTCAGAAATTTTGTGCAAAAGTATAATGCGTAAATTTTCTCGCTTTTTGTCGTAGTGCTTTTTGTGGCATTTTCATAAAAATGAATGTCGCAGTCATTTTTGACGTCTTGAAAACCCCTTATTTCATAAGGAAAATTGCGATTTTTTACGCTTTTTGAAATTTTTTTGCGAAAAGGTATTGACAAAAGTTTTTTTGCGTGGTATAATATATGCCGTAATAAAGAGAAGTTCCGCTTCCACCCTGCCGCAAGGCGCGCAGTGGTCAATAGTTTTTTTACCGGCTCTAACTGTCGGGAAACTGTGCGCGGGACTTGGGTCCGGCGTTTTTTCTTTTGCGCCGTAAAGCTCGACAAATATTATAAAACATATACATTTTATAAATGGAGGTGTGTACCCATAGCAGCAAATAATTCAAAGGATACTCTTATCAACGAGGCGATCGATTTCCCTCAGGTCAGAGTTATCGGCTCCGAAGGAGAACAGCTTGGAATCATGAGTTCCGAAAAGGCGCTTCAAATGGCATATGATAAGGGACTTGACCTTTGCCTTATGACAGCGCAGGCGAATCCGCCCGTGTGTAAGATTATGGACTTCGGAAAGTTCCGCTTTGAGCGTGAAAAGCGCGAGAAGGAAGCAAAGAAGAAGCAGCAGGTCGTCGAATTGAAGGAGATTCAACTCTCTCCCCGTATCGACACGCACGATTTTGAAACCAAAGTAAAGCAGGCGCGCAAATTCCTTGAGGCGGGCAATAAGGTCCGCGTTGTTATGAGATTCCGCGGAAGAGAAATGAGCCATATGGCGATCGGTCGCGAGATCATCGACAAGTTTGCAGAGGTCTGCGCAGAGGTTGGAACAGTTGACAAAAAGCCGTCTGTCGACGGACGTATTATGAGCATGGTGGTTACCCCCATATCGCAAAAGTCCGCAAAATAATATTTGTAAAATTTTAGCATAAGGAGTATATAAAAATGGGAAAAGTCAAGACACATAAGGCTTCTGCCAAGAGATTTTCGGTTACCGGCACAGGAAAGGTTAAGATGAACCACTGTCACCACCGTCACAACCTGGGTCTTAAGACACAGAAGAGAAAGAGACACCTTCGTTCCGGCGCAATCCTGAGCGAATCCATGGCACCCAATATCAGAACACTTATCCAGAAGTAATTTAGTCGTAATCGAGAAAGGAAATAGGAAAAATGGCAAGAATTAAGGGCGCAATGATGACGCGCAAGAGAAGAAAGAAGATATTGAAGGCTGCGAAGGGCTACTGGGGTGCGAAATCCAAGCACTTCAAGATGGCTAAGCAAGCCGTAATGAAGAGCGGCAACTATGCATACGTTGGCCGTAAGCAGAAGAAGAGAGACATGAGAAGACTCTGGATCACCAGAATTTCCGCGCAGGCAAAGGTTTGCGGTATGAACTACTCTACATTCATGAACGGACTCAAGAAGGCAGGCATTACTCTTAACAGAAAGATGCTCGCTGAGCTTGCAGTATCCGATAAGGAAGCATTTGCAGCTCTCGCAGAGCAGGCAAAGGCAGCCCTCTAATTACTATGAATAAAAAACCCGGTTTTGGTTATTACCGGGTTTTTGTCATACATAGGGATAAAAAAATTTTGCCGGAAAGCGGATGATTTAGACGTTTTTGAAAGAAAAAATGCCGGATTCAGACGTTTTTCGTGTGTTGAAAATTGCTGAAGGGAGGCTGATGAAGTATGGAAATCAGCAGAGAAATAATCACGTCGTCACAGAATCAGTTCGTCAGTCTTACCAGAGGCTTGGCGAACAAAAAGAACCGTGAGAGCGAGAAACTGTTCCGCTTTGACGGCGTAAAGCTGATGTGTGAGGCGATCCGGAATGGAGTGGAGCTGGCGTTTGTGCTTGTCTGCGAATCCGAGATCGACGCGGTGCTTGAAAAAGCAAAAAGGCTTTACGGAATAAAAGCAAACGACATCAATTGCCGCGTTTATACGGTGTCGCGGAGTGTGTTTGAACGACTGACCGAGGAGAGCGCGCCTGAGGGCGTGATCTGCGTGGCAAGATATATGGATAGACTGCATCGCAGATCGGATCGAGAAGCTTGTTATGAGAATTTTTCGGAAAGGATCCTTCTGTTGGAGTCTGTGAGAGACCCGCAAAACGTGGGTGCGATCGTTCGTGTTTCAGCCGCTTTTGGAGTCGATCGAATCGTGATGAGCTCCGATTGTGCGGACATTTATAATTCCAAAACGTTGCGCGCATCTATGGGAACCTTATTTGGCGTCCGCATTGACAGAGTGGACGATTTTCCTTGCGCAGTAAAGAAAATTATCTCCTGCGGCAGGCGAGTTTTCGCGGCGGCGTTGGAGAGAGACGCGCAGAGGCTTGGCGAGCTTGAGCTTCGTCGGGGCGACTGCGTCATCATCGGAAACGAGGGGCACGGACTCAGCGAGGAGACCTTGCAGGCAAGCTCCGGATGCGTATATATTCCCATGGCGGAGAGCGTTGAATCGCTGAACGCCGCGACTGCAGCTGCAGTGCTGGTTTGGGAATTCTTTGGATCGAACAGAGGAGGTCGGGCATAATGAGCAATTCTTTGAAATGGATCTGGCTTGCGGAAAAATGCGGTCAAGGAAGCGCAGAGGTGCTGACTTTGGTTGAAAGGTTCGGCTCTATCAAGGCGATATACGAGGCTGATTTCGATCGGTATACAGAGGCGGGAATCAGCGAAAGACTTGCGGCGGACCTTTGCGATAAGTCGCTTGTTCAGTATCAGAAGATCGTAACGTATTGTACGGGAGCCGACGTGGGTATCCTTTGCTATGACGATGAGAGCTATCCCGTCAGCCTGCGAATGCTGAAGAATCCTCCCGCGGTGCTCTACTATATGGGTGAGCTTCCCGATTTTAACAAACGCCTTTGCATCGCGATCGTAGGCACGAGAAAAATGAGTGAATACGGTATGAAGGCGGCGTATAAAATAGCCTATGAGGTGGCCTGCACGGGAGCCGTGGTGGTCAGCGGTCTTGCGCTTGGAATCGACGGTATTGCGTCCTGTGCGGCAATTGCGGCAAAGGGAACGACGGTAGCGGTCCTCGGCTGCGGAATCGATATCACGTACCCGAAGGAGCATAAAAAGCTGAAGGATATTGTGAAGCAAAACGGCGCGATCATCACCGAATACCCACCCTCAACCGAGCCCAGAGGAATGAACTTCCCCGTGAGAAACCGTATCATCAGCGGACTTTGTCAAGGAACCGTGGTTGTGGATGCCGACGAGAAGAGCGGCGCGATGATCACGGCGAAGAATGCGATCCTTCAGGGAAGAGACGTGTACGCTGTGCCCGGAAATATCGATGCGGAAAATGCGTCGGGAACCAATATGCTGATCCGTGACGGAGCGCAGGCGGTGCTTTGCGGAAGAGACGTGATACAAAATTACACGTTCATGTACCGCTCGACACTGGATACGATGAATCTATTTCATTCCGAGAAAAAATCGGAATTTGATCCTGTTTTCGTCCGCAATATGGAAGTTGCGATGAGGGTAATAAACCCCTATTCAAAGGTCGAATTCAAGGATGATGGTACGCATATCGGCTTGAAGGGAGTATCGAAACGGGCTTCCGAGAAGCAGGAGCGTGACAAAACGGCTGCGAAGGCGTCCGAAGCATCAAAAGCTTCGCCGCAGCCTCAGAGGGAGAACCCTCCCTTGAGTGAGACACCAAGCAGGAGCGGCGGAGACCAATCTGCCGCGGTGCTGGAGAAGCTGAGCGAAAAGCAAAGAAGAATTTTTGACGAGATGCCCTTGGATAGGGCTGTAACCGTGGATTATCTCACCAAAACGGGCTTTGCCTTGGGAGAGGTCATATCCGCTCTGACCGTGCTTGAGATCAAGGGACTTGTGTCCTCGCTTCCCGGTGCGCTTTACGTAAGAAAATAAAAAGATAATGAATCCCGTAAGCTTCGGCCTTCGGGAGATTCGGTAATCGTTTGAAAGGATATATACACGTTAAATGGCAAATCTTGTAATCATGGAGTCGCCCTCCAAGGCGAATACGGTCAAGAGCTATCTTGGCTCCAACTATAAGGTCATCGCATCTGTAGGACACGTGCGTGACCTGCCCAAGTCGACACTCGGTGTAGACATTGACAATCATTTTGAAGCACATTATATCAACATCCGTGGAAAGGGAGACATTATCAAGGAGATCAAGAAGGAGGCAAAGGCCGCGTCCAAGATCTTCCTTGCAACCGACCCTGACCGCGAAGGCGAAGCAATTTCCTGGCATCTGGCGATCGCGCTGGGCATTCCGATCGAAAAAACGCAGAGAGTTACCTTCAACGAGATCACGAAGAACGTGGTCAAGGCGGCGATCAAAAAGCCCCGTAATATCGATATGAGTCTGGTTGACGCACAGCAGGCCAGAAGAATTCTTGACAGAATCGTGGGATACAAAATTTCTCCCCTGCTTTGGAAAAACGTAAAGAGCGGTCTCTCTGCGGGACGCGTGCAGTCGGTTGCGACCCGAATCATCGTAGAGCGTGAGGAGGAGATCAAGAGCTTTGTACCCGTTGAGTATTGGACCATTGAGGTTACTCTTCTGTCGGGTGACGGAAAGCCCTTTACCGTTCGCTTTTTCGGTGATGCAAGCGGCAAGCTTGAGCTGTCCGACGAGAAGGATGCGATGAAGGTGGTAAGTGCAATCGAGGGCAAGCAGTTCGAGGTCAAGAGCGTCAGACGCTCTACTCGTCATAAAGCCCCCGCGCCTCCCTTTACGACCTCTACGCTTCAGCAGGAGGGCTATAGAAAGCTCGGATTCCAATCTCAGCGTATTATGAGAGTGGCGCAGGAGCTTTACGAGGGTATCAATCTGGGTAGCGAAAACGGTGGTGTGCAGGGTCTGATCACCTATATGCGTACCGACTCGCTCCGTGTGTCCGCAGAGGCACAGGATGCTGCAAGAGCATATATCGCGGATAAATACGGCGATCAGTACAATACCGCAGAGCCCAGAGTGTTCAAGTCCAAGTCGGGTATTCAGGACGCCCACGAGGCGATCCGCCCCGCAAGAGTGGAGCTTGAGCCCAAAAAGGTCAGAGCGTTCCTTTCCGCAGATCAATATAAGCTGTATAAGCTGATTTGGGACAGATTTGTGGCAAGCCAGATGGAGTCCGCAGCGTTGGCTACGCTGAACGTGGATATCGAGAGCGCGGGCTACGTGTTCCGCACGGGCGGATATACCGTGACGTTCCCCGGATATATGGCTGTATATGAGGAGAGCGTGGACGAAAGCGCACAGAACAACGCAGATCCCTCCGAGCAGAAAAATGCCAAGATCCCCGATCTTGCAGAGGGTGAAAAGCTTGAATCCGACCATATCGATCCTGCAAGGCACTTTACCGAGCCGCCTCCTCGCTATAACGAGGGATCCTTGGTCAAATTCCTTGAGGAGAAGGGAATCGGCCGTCCCAGCACCTTTGAATCTACGATTACGACTATTATTTCGAGAAATTACGTGAAGCGTGAGGGTAAGACGCTTGTTCCTACGCCCTTGGGCGAGATCACCACGAGGCTGATGTGCGAGAATTTCGAGAGCATCGTGGACTATAAATTTACCGCAGAGATGGAGGATCAGCTGGATGCTATCGAAAAATCCGAGCTCTCCCTTGAGCAGGTGCTTACGGATTTCTGGAAGGATTTCTCCGTACAGCTCGAGACCGCAACGGAGAAGCTTGGCAACACCAGCATCGAGATCCCCGTTGAGGAGACCGACATCGTCTGTGACAAATGCGGAAGCCGAATGATCGTGAAAAACGGCAGATTCGGTAAATTTGCCGCGTGTCCCAACTATCCCAAATGCCGTAACACCAAGCCCTTGACACAAAATAAGCCCGATGTCATCCCCGAGGCAGTTGAGAGCGACGATGAGAAGCAAGAGGAAAAGAAGATTATCGTAGCCGATTTCAAGTGTGAGAAGTGCGGCGCGGATATGGTGCTCCGCAACGGTCGATACGGCTCCTTCTATGCCTGTGTCAACTATCCCACCTGTAAATTTACCAAGCCCAGAACCAAGGAGGTCGGCGTTCCTTGCCCTCTCTGCGGTGCAAAGATCGTAACCAGATACAGCAAGAGCAGAACCGTGTTTTACGGCTGTGAGAAGTATCCCGAATGTAACTTCTCGTCCTGGGATCTTCCCGTGGCAAAGGCATGCCCTAAATGCGGCAAGAACCTTTTCCACAAGAAGGGAAAGCCGATGCTGATCTGTCACGATGAGGCTTGCGGATACAGTGAGCCCTACGTTGCAAGCGGCGATGAGGGCGACGAAAACTGATCGTTGGGATTTGAATGATATGGAAAATGTAAAATTTGTTAACGTTTACGGTGCAGGCCTTGCAGGCTGTGAGGCCGCGTGGCAGATCGCCAAGCGCGGCATTCACGTTCGTCTCTTTGAGATGAAGCCCGAAAAATATACCCCCGCACATCACAGCGAGGGATTTGCGGAGCTGGTTTGCTCCAACTCGCTTCGCTCCGACAGAGTGACCAACGCGGTAGGACTTCTCAAGGAGGAGCTGTACCGATTGGATTCTCTGATCATGGAGGCGGCATACGCTACGAGAGTTCCCGCAGGCTCGGCGTTGGCGGTGGACAGAGAGCTTTTCTCGGCATACGTTACCGAAAAGATCAAAAGCCATCCCAATATCGAGGTGATCGGCAGGGAGGTCGATTCTGTGGATGAGGGTGTGATCACCGTCATCGCGACAGGTCCCCTTACAAGTGAGCCTATGGCTGAATATATCGAAAAAACCTTGGGCTGTGAGGGATTGCACTTTTTTGACGCGGCGGCGCCTATCGTGGATGCGTCGACCTTGAATATGGACGTGGTTTATGCGGCGTCCAGATACGATAAGGGTGATCCCGATTACCTTAACTGCCCTATGACGCGAGAGCAGTACGATGCCTTTTATACCGAGCTTATCACCGCCAAGGAGGCGGAGCTGAAGGACTTTGACAGAGACCTGCAGAAGGAGCTGAAGGTGTTTGAGGGCTGTATGCCTGTAGAGGTTATGGCAAGAAGAGGCTATGATACTCTGCGCTACGGTCCGCTCAAGCCTGTAGGACTTGTGGATAAGAGAACGGGCGAGGAGGCATATGCCGTTGTGCAGCTCCGCAAGGAGAACGCAGAGGGAACGATGTATAATCTTGTGGGATTCCAGACCCATTTGACCTTCCCCGAGCAAAAAAGAGTGTTCGGAATGATCCCCGGGCTTGAAAACGCCGACTTTCTGCGCTACGGTATTATGCATAGAAATACCTATCTGGATTCGCCCAAATATCTGAACGCGGACTATTCGATGCGAAGCCGTGCAAACGTCTTTTTCGCAGGTCAGATGACCGGCGTAGAGGGATATATCGAATCGGCAGGCTCAGGCTTTGTTGCCGGAGTGAATGCCGCTATGCGCGTGCTTGGCGAGGAGGCTGTCATTTTCCCCAGAACAATGATGCTGGGTGCGATGGCAAGCTATATCAGCACAGGAAGCGTAAGCGGAAATTTCGTGCCTATGAATGCGAACTTCGGTATTGTGGAGCCTCTTGACCACCGTGTCAAGGGCGGAAAGATCGCCAAATATGAGGTCATTGCCACACGCTCTCTCGACGTTTTGAAGGAATACGGTGCAAGACTCGGTGCGAAAAACTATAAAATACATACGGAAGAGGAAATTAACGATGCGGATAATCGTTGATATAATGAGCGGAGATAATGCTCCTCTCGAGCCCCTGCTCGGTGTTGACCGCGCGGCAAAGCAGAGCTATTCCGAGGGAGTGCAGTATACGCTGGTAGGCGATGAGAATATAATCAAAAAACTTGCGGAGGAGAATAAGATCGATCTGACGCAATATACTATTCGCCATACCGATATCGTCCTGACGATGGAAGACGAGCCGATGGCGGTGATGAGAGAAAAGAAGAATTCATCTCTCGGGCTTTGTCTGCAGATGCTCGCGGCAGGCGAGGGCGACGCTATGGTCAGCTGTGGCAACACCGGTGCGCTGTTCAGCGGTGCGTCGCTGATCGTCAAGAGAGTAAAGGGAATACACAGAGCGGGAATAGGAGCGATCCTGCCCCTTGCAAATCCCGTGTTGCTTCTCGATTCGGGCGCAAGCGTCAGACCCAACGAGGAATATATGGCAGGCTTTGCCGTTATGGGAAACGCGTTTATGAAGGCGCTTTACGGTGTTGAAAGCCCCAGAGTGGGACTTCTTAACAACGGTACCGAGGAGCATAAGGGAACCGAGCTTCAGCAGGCGGCTTACGTAAAGCTGAAGGAAAGCTCTCTTATCAATTTCGTGGGCAACGTTGAGGGCAACGGACTTGTTCTCGGCGCGTGCGACGTCTGCGTTACCGACGGCTTTACGGGTAACGTGACCCTTAAGGCTATCGAGGGCATGGGTAAGCTCTTGTCCGGTGAGATCAAAACTATGTTCGGCAGCGGGCTTGGCGGAGCTTTAGCTTATCTTTTAGTCAAGAAAAAGCTTAAAAATTTCAAGAAAAAATTCGATGCGAAGGAGCACGGCGGAGCTCCCATTCTGGGACTTTCAAAGACCGTGATCAAGGCGCACGGATCATCCAACGCAAAGGCGTTTTCCAACGCGATTCGTCAGGCTGTGAACTGTGTGAATAAGGGCGTTGTAGATATTATTGCGGCAGAAGCGGAAAAGCTTGAGCAGGAAAGGCTTGCCAATGCCGAAAAGGCTTCGGAAACGAAGGAATGACCGTGAGGGTCAAACTTTTCAGAAAGGTGTGAAATCAATATGGCGGTGAACAGTCAAACCGAGCTCGTTTTGCTTGAAGAAACGGTAGGCTATGAATTTAAAAATAAAGAGCTTTTGGTCAGAGCGCTGACCCATTCATCCTATTCCAATGAGTCGGGACTGAAGAATCATCATATACATTGTAACGAGAGACTTGAGTTTCTCGGAGACAGCGTTTTGTCGCTGATCACAAGCAACTATCTTTACAGTAAGTTTTCGGACTGCCCCGAGGGTGAGCTGACGAGAATGAGAGCAGAGGTCGTTTGCGAACGTGCGCTTTCGGGTTACGCTTGCAAGATCGGCTTGGGCAAGTTCCTTTTGCTTGGAATTGGTGAGGAAAAGAACAACGGCAGAACCCGAAAGAGTATTCTTGCAGACGCGTTTGAGGCATTGCTTGCGGCGATGTATCTCGATGCGGAAGAAGATGGAATGGAAACGGTAAAGCGCTTCCTTTTGCCTTTTATCGCAAAGGAAATAGAGAGTATTGGTAAAAGCACGGGCTTTAACGGAGACCCCAAAAGCCTGCTTCAGCAGTTCGTACAGCAGGCAGAGGGCGATTTCCTTGAATATGCCGTCGTGGGTCAGAGCGGTCCCGATCATATGAAGCTTTTCAAGGTGGAGGCGAGGCTGAACTCCAACGTGATCGGTCGCGGACAGGGCAGGAGCAAGCGAGAGGCAGAACAGAACGCCGCCCGTGAGGCATTGGCGCTGTTCAGCGTGATCCCGCACGAAAATGAAAACTAAACATAAAAACATACCGATCTTCATTCCCCATCTCGGCTGTCCCAATACGTGTGTTTTCTGCAATCAGCGCTCGATCTCGGGTAAGCAGAGCTTTTGTAAAGAATCGGTCAAACGTGAGATCGATGCCGCTCTTGCTACGGTTTCGCCCGACAGCGAGGTGGAGATCGCCTATTTTGGCGGATCGTTTACGGGAATTGACCGTGAGTTGATGCGCTACCTGCTTGATCTTGCGAAGGATTACGTGGATTCTCCCGCGGAGGGCTTGGCGCGTGTTTCGGGAATCAGAATGTCCACGCGTCCCGATTATATCGACGACGGGATTATGAAGATTCTATCCGAGTATCCTGTGGTTGCTGTGGAATTGGGACTTCAGAGTATGGATGACAGCGTTTTGGCAAGGTCAAAGCGTGGGCATACGGCCAAGCAGGCCGAGGAGGCTTGCAAGAGAATCAAGGCGGCAGGATATTCGTTGGTGGGACAGATGATGATCGGATTGCCCGACAGCACTCCCGAAAAGGAGATCTATACTGCCGAGAAGATATGCGATATGGGTGCTGACGGTGCCCGTATTTACCCAACGGTTACCTTTTATGACACCGAGCTCGCCGAAATGGCGGCGCGCGGGGAATACGAAATGCTTGCGCTTGACGATGCCGTCCGACGCTCTAAGGATGCTTTGAAGATCTTTCGGGAGCACGGCGTGGAATGTCTTCGTATCGGGCTTTGCGCCTCGGATAATATGGGAGATCCGACGAAGGTAATGGGTGGAGCGAACCATCCCGCTCTTGGTGAGCTGGTTATGGGTGAGCTGTATTACGATCGGATGCGTGAGCTGCTGGATCGGCGCGCGGACACGGATGAGATGCGGGGAAAAACGGTCAGATTCGTTGTTCCGCAGGGTGACGTATCCAAGGCGATCGGTCAGAAAGGCATCAATAAAAAGCGATTGACAGACGAGTATTCATTAAAGGGCGTTACGGTTACGGAGAGCGCCGACGTAGATGAGATTATCTTGAATTTATGATAAAGACGGAGGTATATTTTGTATCTTAAGTCAATAGAAATGCAGGGCTTTAAGTCCTTTCCCGATAAAACGAAGCTGGTGTTTGACGCATCGGTTGAGGAGCAGGGAACGGGCGTTACGGTCATCGTAGGCCCTAACGGAAGCGGAAAATCAAATATTGCCGACGCGATGCGTTGGGTCTTGGGAGAAATTTCCTCAAAGACCCTTCGAGGCACCAAGATGGAGGACGTTATCTTCGGAGGCGCGGACAGCCGTAAGCCTATGGGATATGCCGAGGTATCGGTCACCTTTGACAATACCGTGGGTCCTACACGTCTCGATTGCCCCTACGACGAGGTCACCGTTACCCGTCGTTATTTCCGCGCAGGCGAGAGTGAATATTATATAAACCGTCGCGCAGTACGTCTGCGTGATATTTACGAGCTCTTCTTGAACACGGGTATCGGACGTGACGGCTATTCGATCATCGGACAGGGTCGTATTGCCGATATGGTGTCGAGAAAGAGCGAGGAAAGACGTGATATCTTTGAGGATGCCTCGGGAATCGCGAAGTTCCGTCATAAGAAAACCGATGCCGAGCGTAAGCTGAAGCAGGCAGAGGATAATATGGTGCGTATCAACGACGTTTTTGCCGAGGTTGCCGCGCAGGTAGGTCCCCTTGAAAAGGAATCGGAGAAGGCGAAAAAGGCGATCGAGCTGATGGAGGTCAAAAAGAAGGTAGACGTCAGCCTTTGGCTGTTTGATACCGAAAAATACCGTACTGATATTTCAGCCGCTGAGGAGGCATTGCGCCGTTCGGAGTTTGATCTGAAAAATGCTGAGGACTCTATGCAGTCTCTCGACGCACGTAACGCGAAGCTTTACGAGGCATCGCAGAACGGTAAGATCGCGCAATCGCAGATTTTGAATCTGATCAAGGATCAGACAAGTGAGATCTTCAGATTGGACAGCGAATTCCGTGTCAACGATACCACTATCAGACATACCGACGAGATGATCGAAAGCGCAAAGCAGACGCTTTCCTCTACCGAGAGAAATCTTGCCGAGGAAAAGATCAAGACCGATGCGCATCAGGATAAAATCGAGGCATTGGGCAAAACGCTTGACAACGCAAACGAAAAGCTTGAGCAGATCGAGGATTCGATCTTTGACGAAAAGTGCAACATAGACCGTCTCGGTAAGGACATTGATACGGCATTTGGCGATATCAAGGCGGCAGAGGAAGCCGCAGTTGACATTAAAGTGCGTATTTCCGTTCTGGAAAACTCCAGAGAGAGCGGAAGCGACAGAAATGCCGATATTCTCGGTGACATCGAGGCATATGGCGAGGAAGCGGCAAAGCTTGAAAAGTCCATTGCCGCAAAGCAAAAGACGGTTGATGAATATGCTGCATCCATATCCGAGATCGATAGCGAGAGCGAGTCCTTGGATGATGAGCTTACCTCGCTCAACTCCGCCCTTGGCGAAAAGTATGAGGAGATGAACAATAAAAAACTGCGATACGAGTCGATCGTTCAGCGAATGAAAACGATCAAGGCTATGGAGGAGCAGTTTGAAGGGTATAATAACAGCGTGCGCTTCGTTATGAACAATTACGCGGCGGGAAAGATCACAGACCGTCACGGCGCACCCTGCGGAAAAATTTACGGACCTCTCTCCAAGGTGATTGCGGTAGATACGAAATACGTAACCGCAGTTGAAACTGCGCTTGGTATGAATCTGCAGAACATCGTGGTCGAGGATGAAGAGACCGCTAAGGCGGCAATGTTTGCGCTGAAGAGAGGCGAAGCGGGTCGTGCAACCTTCTTCCCCTTGACCTCTATGCGCCCACAATCCGAAACTCCCGAAATGCGCGATGCGCGAGGCTTTGCGGGATATATCGGTTGTGCGGACGAGCTGTGTAAAAGTGCCGACAAGTTCAGAAACGTGATCAGCTCGCTTCTGGGCAGAACGCTGGTGTTTGACACCATTGACAATGCCACCGTAATGGCGAAGCAGCTCCATTACAAGGTAAGAGTAGTAACTCTGGACGGTCAGCAGATCAATGCGGGCGGTTCCTTTACGGGCGGTTCCGTAAAGCAGAGCGGAGGTATTCTGACAAGAGCGGACGAGATCAAGCGCTTGAAGAGCGAATCCGAGGAGCTTGAGGCAAAGGTCAAGGAGCTGCAGGGTGAGGTCTCCGAAATGAAGGAGCAGATCACCGATCTGACCGATCGCCGCACCGACCTGACCGATCGCCGTGACATTCTCAACATTCTCAGAAACACCGAGCTGCAGGGCTTGGAAAAGCTGACGGGTCAGTACGAGTCCAACAAAGCGCTTCTCGATAAGCTGAATGCCGATTATGAGCAGATCGTGAGAATGAGCGAGCGCTATGAGGACGATCTTGCGGCATTAAAGCGCGAGGAAGAGGCGCAGAACAAGAAGGTAGAGGAATTTACCGCGGTTCGACTTGCCAAGCATAGCGATAAGGTTGATGCAGAGGATAGGCTCAAGGCCTTTGAGGACGAGAAAACCGCGATGATCATTAAGATCAGCGAGATCCAAAAGGACATTGAGACCGCAAAGGCGCTGCTGGAGGTTTCTTTGGAGCGTATCCGTGTATGTGAAGAGGATATGAAGGCGGCGGGCGAGCGTATTGCCAGCTACCGCGCGCAGATCGATAATCTGACGGTTTCGCAGACAGAGAACCGTAAGAGATACGGCGAGTGTCAAAGTGAGCTTGACGCATTGAATGCAAAGCGCGCCGAAATCGAAGAGGGCAACCTTGAGTTTGAGAAGAAGCTCAACGAGATCAATACCATGATGCGTGATAAAATGGCGGAGAAGGAGCTTATTTTCCGCGTTCATACCACCAATCAGGCAAAGCTCGAGGGCTTGCAGGAGAAATACGATAAGGTTGCAGGCAAGCTTTGGGATGATTACGAATTGACCCGAGCTGATGCTGTGGCATTGAATTATCCTCCCGTAACGCCGGAAAACCGCGCCGACTTTGCAAAAACACAGATCGAATGTCAGAATAAGCTGAGAAATATCGGACACGTTGACCTTGATGCGGTGAACAAGTATAAGGAGGTCAAATCCCGATACGATTATATGAGTGAGCAGATCAAGGACCTTGAAAAGACCCGTGACGAGCTTATGGGTATCATCACTAAGCTCGAAAAGGAGATGAAAACGGCGTTTGTAACGGCGTTTGATCAGATCAACGAGAACTTTGGAAAGACCTTTACCGAGCTGTTTGGCGGCGGATCTGCGGAGATCTATCTGACAGATCCCGAAAACGTGCTGGAGAGCGGTATCGAGATCAAGGCGGCACCTCCCGGAAAGATCATCAAGAATCTGATGCAGCTCTCGGGCGGTGAGCAGGCATTTATCGGTGTTGCACTCTTCTTTGCAACGCTGAAGGTCAATCCCACGCCTTTCTGTATCCTCGACGAGATCGAGGCGGCGTTGGATGAGGTCAACGTAGAGCGACTTGCACAGTATATCAAGCGTTATTCCGACGGCACACAGTTCATAATGATTACCCACCGTCGAGGCACGATGGCGGCGGCTACAAGGCTGTACGGTGTAACGATGCCTGAGCACGGTATATCAAAGATACTTACCCTTGATGTCAAGGACATTGAGAAAAAGAAGGATGGTGAATGGAATGGCATTTTTGAGTAAGCTTTTTGGAAAAAAGGATAAAGACAAGAAGGATGACGAGCTTCTCGATTATGAGGAGCTTGAAAATGAAGATTCCGAGGAAGAGGGCTTGACCGAGGAAGAGATTGCCGCCGCGGAGAGATTCGAGGCGGAGAACGGAGCGGAGTTTGCCAACGCAACTTCTCTTGATTATGACGGTGATTTCATCGATTTTGACGGTGATGATGACGAGGAGTCGGATGAAGAATTGGTTGAGATCGAGGATGAGCAGGCAAATGAAGCCGAGGACGCTGAGGCTGCCGAGAGCGCCGATGAGTCTGATGAGTCCGAAGAACTTGACGTTGAACGTGACGGTGACGAGGACGTAGAGCAGCTTGCCGAGGTTTCCGATGAGGAGGACGAGCAGGTTCTCGCGGACGTGGCTTTGATCTATGAGGACGCTTCCAATGAGGAAGAGGACACCGAAGAAGAGGAAGATGACGCCGAGGAAGAGCACATTTCCTTCTGGGAGAGACTGAAAAACGGTCTTGCAAAGACAAAAAATGCACTCTTCGGCTCTGTGAATGAAATGCTGAAGAGCTTCGTAAAGGTAGATGAGGATCTGCTTGAGGAGCTTGAAGAGCTGTTGATTATGGCAGACGTAGGTGTCGGCGCTACCGAAGAGATCATTGAGGAGCTTCGTGACAGAATCAAGGACGGCAGATTGAAGGAAAAGGATCAGGTGCTTGACACGCTCAAGGAGATCCTTGGAGATATGATCGGCGAGCATCAGCCGCTGAAGCTTGAGACAACGCCCTCTGTGGTGCTGGTTATCGGTGTTAACGGCGCAGGTAAGACCACAAGTATCGGTAAGATATCCAAGAGACTTCGTTTGTCGGGTAAAAAGGTTGTTGTTGCGGCAGCGGATACCTTCCGCGCGGCGGCGATCGACCAGCTCGAGGTATGGTGTAAGAGAGCGAAGGTTGATATTGTCAAACAGAACGAGGGAAGTGACCCTGCGGCTGTTGTATTTGACGCAATCAATTACGTGAAGAAAAAAGAAGCCGACGTGCTGATCATTGATACGGCAGGAAGACTTCACAACAAGCAGAACCTGATGAACGAGCTTGCCAAGATCAATCGCGTTATTGAGCGTGAGCTTCCCGAGGCCTCTCGCGAAAATCTGCTGGTGCTGGATGCTACCACAGGTCAGAATGCGGTCATTCAAGCCAAGGAATTCAGCAAGGCGGCAAGCATCACGGGCATCACTCTGAACAAGCTGGACGGCACCGCAAAGGGCGGTATCGTCATTTCCATCAAGCGCGAGCTCGGTATTCCCGTGAAGTTTATCGGTGTTGGTGAAAAGATCGATGATATGCAGGAATTCGACGCGAAGGAATTTATCGACGCGCTGTTTGAGTAAAGGGATTGAATGGAGCTGAAAGGGGTCTTTTATAAGATCCTTTGCTCCGCAGATCAGTTAAAAACGAATGAGGTATAATATGAAATTTATTGATGAAATTGCAGAATATCTGCCTGTTATGAAAGCAGAAAAGCCCGCGGTAGGCAAGATCGTGCTGAAGACCGCTCTGATTACAACCGCAGTTCTTGCGTTTGTTCCCACAGTTTTCAAGATCAACAAGGGCAAGGGCTTTGATGCTTACGGCATTCTCAGTCACGTGAAGTACGAAAAGAAGACCAACGATGAGGGCAAGACCGAGCACGACGTTTCGGTGACCTTGGTGGATCTTTCTCGCTACGGTGTAAACGAGCTCAACGTGAACAAAGAAGAGCAAGAGGAGCCCCAAGAGCTAATCGAAGCGGAAGCTGTTGTTGAAATCGAGGAATAAGTCTTTATTTTAAAGACTTTATAGTGGAGTTTGGGAAAGTCCCAAGGAAAAATAATATGAAGATTGTATTAGCATCAAGAAACAAGAAGAAGATAAGTGAGCTTCAAACGCTGCTGTCACAGTGTATCGGCGGGGTTGAGATCCTTTCCCTTGACGACGTGGGTATCTACGGCGAGATTGAGGAGAATGGAGTGACCTTTGAGGAAAATGCGCTGATCAAGGCACGGGTTGCGGCAACGTCGGGATATATCGGCGTAGGCGACGACTCAGGGCTTGAGGTGGACGCACTTGGCGGTGCGCCGGGTGTGTATTCCGCGAGATATGCGGGAGACCACGGCGACGATGAGGCAAACAATGATCTGTTGCTCAAAAATCTTGAGGATAAGGCCGACAGAAGCGCGAGATTCGTGTGTTGTATTGCCTGCGTTTTTCCCGAAGGATACGGTTATGAGCCTATCGTGGTTCGAGGAAACGTAGAAGGGGAGATTTTAAAGGAGAGACAGGGAGAGGGTGGCTTTGGCTACGATCCTTTGTTTTATTTTCCGCAGTTTGGCAAGACTCTTGCGGAGGTCACGCCCGAAGAAAAGAACAGCGTCAGTCACAGAGGCAACGCCATCAAGGCATTCGCCAAGGAGCTGAAGAAGCTGGACGTGCAGGACGCTTGAACCGTAAGAGGGTCTTAACCGTTGCCTTGGTATCAAGGCTGTTACAAGAGGAAAAGACTTGAATCAGAAAGGATTTATTAATATATGATAACGTCAAAACAGAGAGCATATCTGCGTGGACTTGGTCAATCCTGTCCCGCGATTATGCAGATTGGTAAGGGCGGCATTACGGAGAATCTCATTAAGACCGTTTCGGACGCGCTTGAGGCAAGAGAGCTTGTAAAGCTGACCGTATTGGAGAACAGCGGAGAGCAACCCAGAGAGGTGCTTGATCGCCTTTGTGAGGCACTTGGAGCAGATGGAGTTGCCTGTGTGGGCCGAAAGATCGTGCTTTACCGCGAATCTCAAGAGAAGAAGACCATCGAGCTTCCTCGTTGATATGCTGAGAGTTGGAATATACGGGGGCGCGTTCGCCCCGATCCACAACGGTCACGTAGCGGCGGCGAAGGAATTTATGAAAGCAATGTGGCTTGACGTTCTCTTCGTGATTCCTACGGGAACTAGTCCTCATAAGCAGATGGACCGTGGAGCAACCGACGTAGATCGGCTTGAAATGTGTCGTCTTGCGTTTGAAGGAGTAGAAGGGGTCATCGTCAGCGATATGGAGATCAGGCGGCAGGGAAAGAGCTACACCGTGGATACGTTGCGTGAATTAACGGCGGAGGATCGCAGGCTGTTCTTGCTTTGCGGAACCGATATGATTCTGACACTGGATACTTGGAAGGACCCCGACGAGATCTTCAAGCTCTGCTACCCCACCTACATCCGTCGCGAAGAGGACGAAACCTTGGACGCGAGATTGATTGAAAAGGTCACCGCGTACAGAAACAAATACGGCAAAAACGTGGTCAGGATCAATGCACCTGCCATTGTGGTATCCTCAAGCGAGGTGCGCCGCCGTATCAGTACGGGGGAGGACGTATCTGCGTTGATTCCTCCTGCCGTTGAGGCATATATCAGGGAAAAGGGGTTATATCGCAATGGAGATTGAATTAACGACCGAAAGGCTGAACGAATTGCGCACGCAGATCGGTAAGCTGATGTCGGGATTTCGCCTTGCACACACCCTTGGAGTGGAAAGTATGGCTGCGAGGCTTGGCGCGCTTTATTGCCCCGATCGGGTGCCGACCTTGCGTGCGGCGGCACTTTTGCACGATATTACAAAGGAGCTTTCGGTTGACGAGCAGACCGCTATATACCGTGAGCACGGAGCAGAGCCTGCTCCCGAGGAGCTGGCGGCGCCTGCCACGTTACATGCCGTAACAGCGGCTTGGGTGATCATGCAAAGATATCCCGATTTTGCTTCTCAAGAAATTATCGATGCAGTTCGGTATCACACCACGGGAAGAGCGGGTATGAGTCTGTGTGAAAAATTGATCTATCTTGCAGATTATATCGACGAGACTCGTACTTATGCCGATTGTGTAGCTTTGCGAAATGAATTTTTTGCCGCAGAACCCCAAAAAATGAGCGCGGAGGAGCGTCTTGCACATTTGAATCGCGTGATCCTGCACTCCTTTGATCTGACGGTGTCCGACCTGATCGAAAAGAGAAGAGTGATCAGCGCGGAAACCGTGGCGGCGCGAAACAGTATTATTTTTGAACTTGAAATTAAGAATTGAAAACAGCGTGAAGGAATGGAGATTAATATGGAAGAGATCAGAACAGAAGAAATCAAGTCCTTGGTAGGCGCATCTCCCGAGGAGCTTGCAAACGCAATTGCAGAAATTTTGGACAATAAAAAGGCAAAGGACGTTAAGGTCATCGCGGTGGGAGATAAGACCATTATCGCAGACTATTTCGTGCTTGCAAACGGTAATACAAGCACCCACGTGCGCTCTCTTGCCGACGAGGTTGAATATAAGCTTCAGTTAGCGGGTGTTGAGCCTGCAAGAGCAGAGGGAAGAGACGGAAATAATTGGAGAGTGCTCGATTATTCCAGCGTTCTCGTTCATGTTTTTGACAGAGAAGCAAGAGAGTTTTATAACCTCGATAAGCTCTATACCGATTTTGAATGAAAACACAAAAAGAAGCCTTCAAAAAGGCTTCTTTTTTATATCAAAAATCCCCCGAAGGCGATTGCCTTCGGGGGATAACGTATTTAAACGTTTATTAATTCAAGAATGCTTTGAATTAAGCAGCCTCAGTCTCGGACTCAGCGGGAGCCTCGGTCTCGGATTCAGCGGGAGCCTCAGTCTCGGACTCAGCGGGAGCCTCGGTCTCGGACTCAGCAGGAGCCTCGGTCTCGGATTCAGCGGGAGCCTCAGTCTCGGACTCAGCGGGAGCCTCGGTCTCGGACTCAGCGGGAGCCTCGGTCTCGGACTCAGCGGGAGCC
>JAFTRQ010000078.1 GCA_017462125.1 Clostridia bacterium
AGGATTTTGATGATCCTCTTTTTGTCGTACCCTTTTTTGCCCTTTTCGGGGCTTTTTTGTTTTATCTCCTCCTTGCTTTTCTCTTGTTTCCATAGCAAAAGGCTGAGCCTTTGCTTAATTTAAAGCTTTTGACTCAGCCCCACACCCTTACAAAATCGATCCATACCGCAAGTTTTTTCGAAATCGATCCATGGTTTTCAGTCAGCGGATAGACGTATCCCTTGGCGATGATGGGAGTTGCACTTTGCCGCTATCTTCCGAGGTGCTACTCCATGCTTGCAAACGGATCTATGTATTCAAACCGTGGTTGCATATTTGCCGTTCAAATCAAATGCATGGTTCATCGGTCCGGATTCTTGTCCGAGATCAAGCATAGTTGCAAGTGCGCCCGATATGTAATCTTTCGCTCTTTGAATTGAGGTTTCAAGGTCGTATCCCTTTGCGAGATTCGAAGCAATTGCGCTTGAGAGCGTACAGCCTGTTCCATGAGTATTTGGGTTGTCGATACGCTTGCCGCAGAACCACTTGTATTCTCCGCCCACATACAGAAGGTCGTTTGCATCATTGATGCTATGACCGCCCTTGAGAAGTACAGCACAACCGTAACTATCACCAATGTGTTTTGTAACCAAGAGCATATCTTCTTTTGTCGCAATTGTTCTTCCCGAAAGTACCTCGGCTTCGGGGATGTTTGGCGTTACAAGTGTGGCAAGTGGCAGAAGCTCTTTTATGAGTGTAGATACCGCGTCTGTTTTCATAAGCTCGGAGCCGCTTGTCGCAACCATCACGGGATCGACCACGATGTTTTCTGCTTTATAAAAAGATAGTCTTTCGGCAATCACCTCGATAAGCTCTGCCGAGCTGACCATTCCGATCTTTACGGCATTCGGGCGAATGTCCTCAAAAACCGCATCGATCTGATCCTTCAAGAATTCTGGTGTCGATTCCATAATTGAACGGACACCGACGGTATTCTGAGCTGTAAGCGCCGTGATCGCGCTCATAGCGTAAACACCGTTCATCGTCATCGTTTTAATGTCTGCCTGAATACCTGCGCCGCCGCTTGAGTCGCTACCGGCTATGGTGAGCGCGGTTCTCATTGCTTTATTCCAAGCGAAACGCTCATAATCGGATATGTAGTAGTCAGCCACGGCTCTCATTTCAATCTGCCTCAGTTCGTGTGCATCGTAAACCGCCGCAACGGGAAATCCATCGTTCTTTGCCGTCATCAAGGCGTGGAGCGCATCCTCAAATACGACGGTTTTTTCCTTTTTCGTGCCGAGTGCTTTAAGTGCCGCCCTATAAATATGCGGTGTTTCCTTGTTGTAACCAACCTCCGCACAGGTGAATATCTCGGTAAATAAATCACTAATACCAAGTCTATTCAGCACATCCTCTACGATAGGTCTGTCTGTAACGGTCGCTACGCACATTTTTACGCCTTTGGTTTGCAGATCTTCAAGAAATTTACGAACGCCACCTTTGAGTGTGACCTTCGTTCTGTATATTTCAGCAACCATCTCGTTCACGCCATCGACAACCTCCCCGGCAGAAAGAGTAACACCGTAATGCGCTCTGTAATATTCAGCCGCTTGTTCAAGGGTGAATGTCTTGAAGGTTTCGGTGAGGTTTTCCTTCGGTTCTTTTCCGAGAGTGCGGAGATAATCTTCGCCGAAGGTATCCCATATGAACATGGAATCGACGAGCGTGCCGTCAAAGTCAAATATTGCACCTTTTATCATATGATTCCGAGTTCCTTCGCTCTTGCTTTCAGCTCTATCGTCGCTGTTTTGGGGCTTTCGGCTTTCATAATAGCGGATACAACGCAGATACCTGCGATAGGAATACCTGCAAGAACGTCAATATTGTTTTTGTTAAGACCGCCGATGGCGTTTACGGGGATCGGAACGGCTTTACAAATGTCAGCGAGTGTTTCGGTTGAGGTGAGAACGGTTTTCACCTTGGTCGTGGTCGGATAGATCGCACCAACTCCGAGATAGTCAGCGCCACCTTCGTAGGCTTCAAGCGCCCACGGAACTGTCTTTGCGGTTGCTCCGATGATGAAGTCGTCACCGAGGATTCTTCTTGCGGTAGCAATAGGCATATCCTCTTTGCCAAGGTGAACACCTTCCGCGCCTACCGCCAATGCTACATCAATACGGTCATCAATGATAAGCGGAACGTTGTATTTCTTTGTAAGCTCGTGAACCTTCTCGGCAAGCTTGATGTACTCTATCGTGGATTTGTTCTTCTCACGGAGCTGAAGAATGGTCGCGCCGCCTTCGAGCGCTTCTTCCACACGGCGAAGAAACTCTGCTTCTTCAAATCCCGTGGAGTCGGTTATAAAATATAGTGTTGTATCAATCTTTTTCATATTCTTCTCCTTATACATAGAGATAATCGTTCAGTACAGGCTGAAGACCTTCGCTCTCGATATCCTTATACATCTTATCAAGGCTGCGATTATCGTCAATCTCAAACTGCTCGTCACCCTGTACCTCGTCGGTTTCTTTTCCGTTGTATTTGCTGTCGTGGTCACCGATGCCTGTGGAAACACCTGCGGATACCTTTGTGGCAGCAATCTTTACGATGCCGTTACGGAATTCCGCGCTCTCACGCGAGGATACGGTGATACCGACGAACGGAAGGAAAATACGGTAAGCGCAGATGATCTGACAGAGCTGCTTTTCGTGAACGTCGAGAGGATTGATCTTATCATTGTTGATGATCGGACGAAGTCGAGGGCATGACAGCGACATTTCTGCATGGGGATATTTTCTCTGCAAATAATATACATGGAGTGCGCTTGCAAGGGCATCCTTGCGAAAGTCGGAAAGTCCAAGGAGTGCCGAGAATGCAACACCACGCATTCCTCCGCGCAAGGCTCTTTCCTGTGCATCAAAGCGATAAGGCCATACACGCTTGTGTCCGAGCAGATGAAGCTGCTCGTATTTATCGGCATCGTAGGTTTCTTGGAATACGGTTACATAGTCTGCACCGCATTCGTGGAGATATTTATACTCATCGGTGTTGACGGGATAGATCTCAAGTCCAACCATACGGAAATACTTTCTCGCCAGCTTGCAGGCTTCGCCGATGTATTCGACATTGCTCTGCGCACGACTCTCACCCGTAAGGATGAGGATTTCTTCCATGCCGCTGTCTGCGATTACTTTCATTTCCTTTTCAATCTGCTCCATCGTGAGCTTCATTCGGTTGATGTGGTTATAGCAGTTAAAGCCGCAATAAACACAATAGTTCTCGCAGTAGTTTGCTATGTAAAGGGGCGTGAACAGATAGACGGTATTTCCGAAATGCTTACTCGTTTCAAGTCTTGCTCTCTCTGCCATCTGTTCAAGGAACGGCTCTGCCGCAGGCGACAGAAGCGCCTTAAAGTCCTCAATCGAACAGGTGGGATGCTCCAAGGCTGCACGAACATCTCTTGCCGTATATTTGCTGTAATCGTAGGAGTTCATCTGTGCCATTACTTGAGAACAAACCTCCGACTCGATGATCTCCATACCGGGCAGATATTCCATGTGGTTCTTACGGATTGTGGGATCGTTTTCTATGCGATGTTTTTTCGCAAGTGCTTCGGGAGACAGATGCTCCGAATCTACAAAAAATTGGTTTTCCATAG
>JAFTRQ010000079.1 GCA_017462125.1 Clostridia bacterium
CGGAGATTTTTGCACCATTTCTCGCTATAAAAAGTGCAAAATTTGCACCTTCGTCTTGAGATGAAGGTGCAAGTTTTTTTATTGTTGAATATCAATGCTTAGGAGTTTCGCCGAATTCGAATCTAGCTTCTCTAGCCTTTTTGGCCGCTTCTATTACTGTATCATCACTTACATCTGGTAGGCGCTCGTCCGCTCTCGTCGAGAAAGGCGATGATGCGCTTACGCACGCCAATCATATTCGCCGCCATGCCGACACAGCTTTCCTTGTGCGCCATCAGCGTGTCAAGCAAGTCCTGTGCGACCTGCAAATCTTCTTTCGTTGCGATCTCCGACTTCCCTGCAAGGAAGATGGGATCGTGCATCAGTTCTTTTACCATATCACTTCTCCCGACAGAATAACACAATTGCTTTAGAAGTAAATTCGGCAGTTCCGTCGCCATACTTGTCGATGTTCTTCTTGAATCGCTCGTCGGCAACATACATCTTGCCAAGTCCTGCAAGAATCTCGTCTGTGCAGGTGTAGTAGTTGTCAGTGATGTACGCCTGAAGCTTGGCTACAAGCACCTGCGCCTCGTCTGAATCGGCACTCGCACCGCTGTCCTTGCACACGGCAAACTCGGCAAAGATAGCCATTAAGCCTTCGTTTGCTTCCGCCCACTTTTCTTTTGTGTAATTCTTCGTTTTCTGTTCGTGCTCGCGGTAGGCGGCAGTTTCGCGCCAACGTTCGCAGGCTTCGGTTTCGTAGTTTTTCATTTACATACCTCGCAAATTCTTGCAAGTATTTCTTCATCTGCCGGGCAGAAGTCGTAGTTTGGGATCTCGCTGGGCGTGATCCACCTAATATCGTTATGCTCCAGCTTCTGCGGTTCTCCCTTGGCAATAGTGTCATTGAACAGCGTCAGATGCACCGTCAAATCGGGATATTCGTGTACGACATCCATGAATACGTCACCAACCGACAGCGTCACGGAAAGCTCTTCTTTGCACTCACGAACGAGAGCCTGCTCTTTTGTTTCTCCCGGTTCAACCTTGCCGCCAACGAACTCCCACAAAAGCCCTCTCGCTTTATGCGCCGGGCGTTGGCAGATCATGAATTTATCGCCCTGCCATATAAGGGCGGCTACTACTTCAGTTATCATATTTCCTCAACGTCAATCTTCTTCAAATATTCATAAGTTCCATCGTAGAACTTACATCCTCTCATATTTTCCTATTTTTTCTTGGAGATACGTGTTTTCAAGCTTGCTTTTATAGTATTCAAGGTGTTAAGCTTTCATGTCACAGACACTACGATCAACATCATATCGTCAATAAAGCTCATATCCTCATCGGATATGGGGGATTCATCGACTTTTTTCTGTAAATAATACAGTTTTTATCAGGGTACTCAAAAATATCATCGGATATACACTCATAATATACCGCAAAGCTCATTTATCTTTCCACAAAGAGGACAGAGCTTGCCCCAAATCATGATCGGATATTCGGTAAATGTTATCAATATGGATGATCCCCATCTCCTGCATCCGCGCTTTCAGATGAGACACGTTGCTGTTTGACTCCAAAAGGCTCGAGGTTACCAATACCCGCTTTGCATACTTACCGCCAAAACGTTTTGCCACTGTATTGAGCTTATAGAGCTCGTCCACCTCCACAAATCCGTTCTTGCAGGATATAAACACGGGTATCGCCCCTTTCATTGCCATAACGTCTATCTCATTGATGACGTTGACAGGTTTTTTATTGTCCTCGTCATCCCATCGGATAAAAACTCCTACTTGCACGTCATGGTACATCGGTCTTTGATCTTCATCCAACAAGCCGCAAATTCTGGAAGCAATAAACCGTTCCAGCACCTGCCCCGCTACGGTGAGGCAACGCTTTACCCTCTCGTTTTTGAATTTTACCGATACGGTCTCCCCGTTCTTACGGTAGCGTATCAAGCCGTATGAATGCAGATCCTGCAGCAGCTCTTCTCTTATCCAATACCAATCCTTTCCCTTGCCAAACGCTTTATTGACATACTGCGAATCATAAGATACGGACAAAGAATCCTGTTTGCCGAATGCATCGCACACCCTTCCGATAATGCCGACCTGTGTGTTCCAAGCACCGGGATCCTGCTTGCAAACGCTCCACAATTTTTCAATGTCATCTAAAAATTCGTCGTCAAACTCCCAATTGTCGGAATGGTCCTGCGCTCTCGAATCTGTACCCGAGCTGCCTCCGTAAATTGCGATATTATCTTCAATGGATATGTCAAAGCTCTTGACCGAAGCTATCTTGCCGTCTGCATCGCAATCGCTGACCGTATCGTTGACGAAATTGAAGCGATGACACTGTACTTTTTCTCCGTGCCGCTCCTTAAGCATACCAACAGCCACCAAGTAAAGCTCGTCTCCACCCGTCAGATCAAAGATACAGTCTCCCATCTGCGCAATGACTCTTTCAAGCCCCTCCACTATATTCGAAAGATTGGTTTTGTTGATCACGGAATAGAAAAGCTTTGTGTTGATCCCGTTCGCTCTGAGCACGTCTTGGTATGTATCACAGCTCTTTATCATCTTTTCCCTGTTGTCTCCCACCAAAACGACTCGATCGGGCTGACACATCATAGCACCCGCAATATTCTCTATTGCGTTTTTATCATAAAATTCAATAATCGTCATCAAAGGATCCTCTTATCAAATATCATTTATTATCTTCGAATCCGGCAGCTGTTCAACCGACACAAGATCCGAATGCATTTTATTTTTACGGTCCGGGCTTTCACAGAAGATCCAACCCTCGGTTCTCATATAAGCATTCCAACGGATATGCTCTATTTCCGCAATGGCACGAAGCTCGCTGACAAACACAGCATCATTTTTATAATTTTCGGTGCAAAGCTTGTCTTCGATCTCCCTTGCGTATTCTTTCGCCGCTTTTATCGTTGACGTTCTCTCGAAAATTTGCCTGTATCGTTCATCAAGCGCCAAGGAATGATCTTGCACACGAAGTCTTCTGTGGATCGCCTTGGAAATAGAGGAATAGAAATTATAGGCATTAAAGTTGAACGTGTTTTCAGAGCATCTCTTAAGCAGCTCCGTTTCATTGCTGATCGGCATCTCTTCGTAATCGGCCCTATCACTCTTTCGGATTTTATTCCACTCTGTTTTAAGCCAAGAGAAATGCTCCTCAAAGCCCGATTTTATGAGTGAATTGTCTGCGGAAAACGTGTTTACGGAATAGTAGCTCTTATGGTCACCAATCACCTTGACGTCCCTGCTCTCAATCAGCTTCTTCGTCTCAATGTTGCGGATGATCGCCGTTATTCCCGTTTTCAATCCAAGTCTTCCGCGCGCACGCTCAACAACACTGCAGGTGCTTGCATTTAACGTGTCGTCCCCGAGGCAAATAAAGAAATGTCTCTTATTTTCCGCCTCCTTGGTAATTTCCTTTACAAACTCATTCGTTCCCACAAGAATGCGCTTGAAGGTTATACGGTATCTCATATCATCCGAATTATTACAGGAGCAGTCGGTCCGAAGCGCAGGGTATGCTGCCTTGAATCTCGACTCCGCAGTTTCATCCTGGTCTATAACGGTAAGGTCTATCTTATATCCCGGGAGCTGGCAGTACCACAAGAGCGCTTTCATAAATTCTTCTCCATGCTTACCGTAACCGATGACCGTTGCGTATACGGTTTTCAAGGCTCCGTCATCGTTGGCATCGGCAAACAGCTCTATCCCTTGCTCATAAAGATACTGATACACAAGAAACCGGATTTCATTGATATGGATGCCCGTTATCTTCAAGCCTTTTGTTCTGATAGCATCCAATCTGCACCTTTTAGCCTTTTCAAGACATTCTTTTGCCTTATCAACCTGTGAAGAGGCCAAAAGCCTTTGCACATCGCCAAGATACTGACGCATTTTAGCATTATACTTATCGGTTTTACGCTCATCCTTGCGGCTCAGAAAGCCTGCGCCTGCAGACAAAACGGTGTCCTCTTCCCCATCCTTCGGTGCAGACAGTATTTTTTTAAAATACTTTTTCCTTTTTTTCGTTTCTTCTGCTTTTTCAGAGCCCTCTTTACCCTCGTCCGCACTTCCGTCAAAATACTCCATACGGAAATACTTTTCCGCACAAATCGTCTCATCGCTGAAGACTTTAGACACATCGGAATACCGCTTCATAAAGAGCTCACATTCAAAAGAATCCGAAAAGAGGAAAAGCTTCGTGTGATCGTCGTCATAATTTTCTATTACGTACTTTGCGTGGCGCAGCTTCTCGCTGTCATCCTCGGAAATAAGATAGAAATTTATTTTTCTTTTGATAAGCCCTCTGAATTTTATAGAGGTCAAATCCTTTTTGAAAAGGATGGCATGCAGCTCCTTTGCGCTTTGTACCAAGTCAATATGCGCCTCTTCGTTTTTATCAATAATGTCCGCAAAGATGATCAGAGGCTTTCTGATTCTCACTCCGGTCTCTCTGCGCCTGTTATACCTTTCAACTATACTTGTTGCCAAGGCAAGCGTTCTCTCATTCAGCTCCGAGAATGCGTGTGTTTCTCTCCATTTAAGCACCCAATTCTTAAAGTAATACCATATTCTGACAAAAACAGACAGTATGGCTGTAAAGGTGGTGAGAGGCGCAACTATAAAGAGAAAGACCATCCATACACGGTAAAAGCCTTCCGGAATAAATTGAAAGGTTATGACATTATTTCCGCTCTCGGTTTTGAAAATATCAAAGCCGTCATCCACCACGAACAGCCTTATGGAATGCTGTATGGAGCGCAGTATGGCTGTGACAGCATTATTTTCCGTCTTCAAATAAACCGGCAAAAGGGCAACGAACGAGGCAACCGCGATGCCTACGATCGCCCAGATAATGGGAGTAAACAGCCTGTCCCTTTTCGGCTTCAGTATGACGATACTCCATATGATGACGGTCACTAAAAAAATAACAATTGAAATCAAAAACGCATAATCGTTGCCCATTGCTCTCCCCCACCTTAAGCCTTGGTGATTTTATATCCAAGCTTGATTATAAGCTTCAACGTTCCCAAAGAGGTATCCCTGTCATACTGTTTCTCTCCTTCTGACAATTCCTCATATGGCACCAAGCAGGGATGACACTTTTTATCATCGTCGCGTTTTTCACCGTAAACCCATCCCTCTGCCATGCGTCCTTCAGACCATACCTCGTGAGTATTCTTGGCGATCTCCTCACTGAGCTCAAGAATCTCCTCGGGCAAAATTACGTCGTCTGTATTGATCGGTTTTGGAATATACATAATTACCTCCTTAAATATACCTTTCTCGACATATTTTGTTTGTTTTCATTATAGCATATAACCGCGCATATTTCAAGCCCGTAAAAAATAACATTTCAAATTTTAACACTATCAAAGCATACCGGAAGCAGAACTGTGGGGCAGCTTGATTTATTGAGCCGCTTCAGGTGTAAACAAATTGTAAATACAGTCATCGCGCTCAAATATTTACAAAAACATACAAGTATTTTGGCCGTCTATCTGTTATAATATTGGTATTCTTACAGACTTTTCAATTCAAATCATGAAAGGAAACAGGAATATGAAAACATATCAAAAGCTTTTATCCCTTATATTAGCTCTTGTGATGCTGGTTTCTACCGTATCATCCTGCGGTGGGCATGCGACCGAGGAAGGCTCTGATAACGCTTCGACAAGCACGGAAAGCGAAGAAGCCTCCACTTCTCCCACAGATGAGCCTGTTGAGGAGCCCTCGCTTGATGCATATTACATCATCGAGGCTGTCGCACAGAACGGACGAAACGGTCTTGCAAACGGCTGGAACTACGACAACCGCTTTGACCTGACCAATGCTACCGGTCTTGACAGCAGCACCGTTTATGACAATTCCGACGAAAAGTTTTACCGCTTGATCCGTGATTTTGATGCTGAGAACGACGGTGTTCTCAAGCTTGAAATGATCATAAACGCGCAGAGCAGCGATGAAGGCATTTACATCGCGATGTGCGACGGCGATGACAATAAGCTGTTCTATCTGACCGTCAAAGGCGGCAAATGGGTATTCATCGGCGACGGTGAGATCGCAACACCCGTATCGGTGGTCAATGGCGGACAGACCGAAAAGTTCGGCATTGAAATGAATATCGATCTGAATCAGAATACCGCCAACGTAACGATCAACAACGTCTATTGCGGCGAGATCAATATCCCCGACAAGGCGATCTCCCGTCTGATCCTCGGAACCAATAAAAAGGGCACGGGCACCATCGGCTTCGAATACGTCCGTTTGATGAAAAACTATCCCATAGTGGACAGGTTCATTCTCGGTGACGTTGCGGATTATGAGGGACAAGCCCCTGCCAATTGGGAGATCACGGGAGATTTCGTGCTTGACCGCATCAAATCCATGCGACTTTACGATATGTACAGCGTAAAGGCGGATTCCAAGGCAGGTACAGCCTCCACCGCAACAAAGCATTTTTACGAGGTCAGCGGTAAGCTGGCATTTGAGGCAATGATCCTGCTGCCTGAAAAGGTTGACGGCGCCACCGTTTCCCTGCTCTCGGGTGACGCGGCTGTGATCACGTTTGAAACACGAGACGGTAAGATCTACGTAGGCGACGAGATGGTAAACAACTATATTGCCAACGTCTGGCAGACGCTTCACGTTGAAGCCGACACCGAGACGGGCAAGGCGGATATCTACGTCAACGGCAAGAACCGCGCTACAGTTGATTTTGACGCATCCTTCTTGGACGGTGTGAAGATCGGCTTCTCCCCCAAGGAAGATGCCGTAATGTGGTTTGACGACGTAGAGGTCTATCCCGTAATCGAATACGAGGATTATCCCGAAGCACCTCAGGTTGCCGAATCCACCGATTACAACATCGGTATGAACGTTTGCTGGCTCTGGCGCGATCAGCAATCGGGCGAGGGTTGGGATGCAACAAGCCCCTTCTCCGAGTTTGACCCATATCTCGGCTTTTATGACGAAGGTCTCCGCGAGACCGCCGATTGGGAGCTGAAGTGGATGGCAGAGCATGGCATCGACTTCATTCATGCCTGCTGGTACTGCCCTTCTGGTGACATTCAAGCCCCCATCAAGGAAATGCGCCACTCCTACGCCGCGCTTCACGACGGCTATATGATGGCGAAATACAGCGATTACGTTGATTTCTGCATTATGTGGGAAAACAACGGCCAGGATTGCACCTCCTTTGAGCAGTTCAGAGAATACATCTGGAATTATTGGATGGAGTATTACTTCTCCGACGAAAGATACGCCCGTCTTGACAACAAGGCTGTGCTTACCGTTTGGAATCGCTCCAACTTCGAAAAAGCGTTCGGCGGTGCGGCAGGAGCGAAAAAGGCCGTTGAGTTTATGAACAAAGAGCTCCAAAAGATCGGCTACGACGGCATTATTATCCTCGCCTCCACCCAAGGAGCGAATCCCACCGCAACCTATACACAGCTTGCAAACCTGGGCTATGACGCTACCTACGGCTACCATTGGAATGCCAACGGCAAGGATGCCGATTATCAGATCAACTGCAACAATGCCAATATGGAAGCCTCCAAGGACATCCTGCACCACATCCCCACGGTTTCCATCGGATTTAACGACGTGGGCAGAAACGAGACCCGCGATCCTATCATCTCGGTCGAGGGACATTTGAAGGTCTGTCAGGACATCAAAAGCATCCTTGCGGGGCTGAACACGGGAACGTGGAAGGACAACACCCTCTTTATCTCCACCTGGAACGAGTACAGCGAGGGCACCTATCTCTTCCCCACCGAATCCACGGGCTTTGATTATCTCGAAAACATCAGAAAGACCTTCACAAACGACACAAGCGACCACTCGTCGCTCGACGTCCGCCCCACCGAGGCGCAGATCGACAGAGTGACACACCTCTATCCCGATAACCACTCCCCCATCCGCTGGCATCAGTTTGAGAAGGCTGACACCGCCGTCTCCGAGTACAAAATCAAGGTCAACGGCAACATCCTGGGCTTTACCTTCAATCCTCAAAAGGCTGATGACGGCGATCTGATCGTCGTTGGTGAAGCCAAGGGAAAGGGCTTTTACAGCGCATTGCGTCTCTATCACGAGTGGGACAGATTCACGGGAGACGGCGTGCTGACGCTCTACACCTATAATGAAAGCAAGCTCGTCTTCACCGTCGGAAGCAACAAGGTCATCATCGACGGCAAGGAGCAGGATCTTGGCTACACCTTCACGCTCCGTGACGGTCTGCCGCAGTTCCATCTGAAAAAGCTATGCGCGCTTCTCGGATACAAGCTGACCGAGGACAGCACCATGATATCGATTCAAGCGGCAACCGACGAGGAATACAAGGAGCTGGGCAGTAAGATAGACAATCAATGGGAATTCAACATCATCGGTGAATTGGAGGGCTGGAAGACACAGCAAGGCACGTCCGCGGTCAACACAGAGGGTGTTCTTACCGTTACCCCCTCGGGCTCCGATATCGCGGTGATTCACGACGTCAGCTTCAATGCAAGCAAATATAACGTGATCCGCGTTGGTGTCAAGTATAATCCTACCGTCACGTCCCAGACCGCTTCCCTCTTCTTTAAAACAAAGGCTTCTACCTCCTACAGTGCTGACAAGTGCATCAACGCAAAATACAACACCGCAGGCAAGGGTGAGGGCGACACGGTTGAGGTGGTATTTATCCTCAGCGACAACGTCAACTTTAACGGCACCATCACAGGCATCCGCATCGACCCCTATACGGGAACCGTTCCCTTTGATATCGACTACATCCGCTGTGAATATGACGAAAAGCTGTCTGCCGAAAACGGTATCATTGAAGTAGACGACGAAAACCAATGGTATTTTGATACCGACGGAAGCAAGGAAGGCTGGACCATCAGCAACGCAAAGTTCAAGGGCGTCTCTGACGGTGTCTATATCGGACGGGCAAGCAACTCCGACCCTGCCATCTATCACAAGGTAAGCTTCCCCGCAAGCAACTATCAGATACTGATCGTTGGTATGAAGTACAATGCAGCCACCGCAAATCAGTCAACGCAGCTGTATTTCCGCACCTCCACAGACTCCGCGTGGAACGAAGCCAAGGGCCTTAAGGGTAGCTCAAGAATTCCCGATGACGTCAAGGAGGGCGACACCTATCAGGTCGTATTCGATCTGACAAGCTGCAGTACCTGGACGGGCACCATTACCGAGATCCGTATCGACCCCTTCAATATGATCGAGGAGTTCCAAATCGACTACATTCGCTTCTACAAAAAGGCGGGGGATACAACCGACCCCAATGCCGCAAAGCCTACCAAGCCCACCGAGGCTGTGATCACTGACCCCAAAAAGCTTCCCGAGGGCATCACCGTCAGCAGTGAAAGCTCGGGTACGGTGACGGTCGTTGCAGACCCCACAGAGCCCACCAAGAACGTTTTCAAGGTCACCTGCACCGATTCCTCAAGCGAAAAATACACCTATCTCAACGTCTTTATGCAATTTGAGGCAGGCAAGACCTACACCGTCACCTACAAGCTGATGCCCCTTACCGATATGAACGGAGATAAATTCTCCGGCACGATCATCGGAGGCAACTTCATATACGGAACGACGGCAAACGCCTCCCTTTCCAATCACACCTTTGACGCAGGCGCAGACAAATCCAGCAGTGACAGCTGGATCACCGTCACGCAAACCGTTACCGTGCCTGCAAACTACAGCGCCAACGAAAAGGACAGATTCCAGATCTGGGGCAAGTTCTCGCCCACAAGCAAGCTTGGAATCGACTTCCTTGTAAAGGACATCAGCATTACGGTCAACTGATCCGAAAGATCCGAACCGAAAATTATATCGCCGCAAAACGGCAGACAGGAACATAGCGTGAAAGTTACTTCTCACTTGTAGGTAATTTAACTGCTTCACGCGCGAATTTTGCCTTGCCGGCAAAATTCATCGATTACTATTTGTGCCGCCGCGGGGTTCCCCGAAGCGAACGAAGTGAGTTTTGGGGGTTCCCGCATGGCGGCGGAATGGAGATTAAAATGAAAAAAGCAAACATCATTATTCTGGCAGGTCAGTCCAACGCAGTTGGCGTAGGCTTCACAAAATATCTGCCCAAAACCTTCAACAGCGACGTCATCACGAAGATCCGCGCGGGATACGATAAGATCCTCATCAGCTATATGTCACACGACATTGTCAGCGACGGATTCGTAAAGACAAGCGTCAATTGCACCGAGAGAAGCAAGGATACCTTAGGTCCTGAGGTGGGAATCGCAAAGGCGCTTGATGAAAAGTATCCCAACGAGGAGTTTTTCATCATCAAATGTGCCTACGGCGGCACCAATATGTGCAACGATTGGCGCTCTCCCTCAAGCGGTGTTCCCTTTTGCGAGGAGCTGACGGCCGAGCCCGCAAAGGCAATTGCATCTCCCGAATTCCGTTTTCCGGGTTGGTGCTACAACACCTTCATTAAGCTGCTTCGAAGCAGTCTGGATGAGCTTTGTCAGAAGGGCTATGAGCCCCGCGTGATCGGCTTTTGCTGGATGCAGGGAGAGAGCGACGCCTGCTCTATCGAAACCCTTGAGCCCTATATCTTCCGCTATGACTGTATGCTCAAGGACCTTCGCGCGGCATTCCCGAATCTGTTTGATGAATGCACCTACGTAGACGCGGGTGTCTCAACGATCTGGGCGCATTATGAAAAAATGAACGAATACAAAAAGGAGTATGCTCTGGCGCAGGGTTATCGATACCTTGATACCGTCGGCGCAGGTCTCGACACACTGACCGAGCCCGAGGAAGCCCCCGACACCTATCATTACGATTGCGCAAGCACCGTCAAGCTCGGCGAGCTGTTCGCTGAAAATATCACGCTGTAATAATAATTTAATTGCGACAATGCCGCAATTAAATTAACAAAAAAGAATCCGTTTCGCAAAGGCGAAACGGATTCTTTTCTGATATCAAAGTTCGACGGTAAACGCTTCTCCCACGGGAATGGCGTACTCCTTACCCTTCAAAATCAGCGTGCCGCCTGCGCGATTGGTGGTAACCGTGCAGGAATGAGCGTCCATCTTAACCGTTACCTCACCGCCCTCGGGCAGAGGCACCTTACCGTCGATATGCTTATACATACCGCGGTTCGGCTCAACGGCAAAGGTCTCATATCCTACCGAGGTGGGATATACGCCAAGACAATAGCGTCCAAGCAGGTAGATCGGTCCGCCGCCCCAAGCGTGGCAAAGCGAGCAACCGTATTTCATACCATACATGCTGTAATGCTCTGCCCCTGTTTTCTCGGGAATATACTCCTCCCAGATGGTAGTGGCGCCCAGCTTGAGCATACCGCCCCAATAAGACTCGATCTTCTTTTGCGCAAAGGACAGCTTGCCCATCTTACAAAGCGCGCAGAGCTCAAAGAATTCAAAATAAGGCGTTGTGATATGCGTGATGGCATCGTTTTCAAGCACCATACGCGTGATCTTGCGCGCTCTTGCGGGGGAAACAAAATCATACATAATTGCAAAAATATTTGCATGGCGGGTCACGTTTTCCTTGCCCGAGGTATAGCAATCGATAAATGCTCCCCTCTCTTCACGCCAGAAGTCGCGCATAATATTGCGCTTCAGCCTGTCAGCCGCCTTGCGATAACCGTTGCCGTCAAGGCCAACAAGCTCCGAAAGCTGTGCCATCGCGTTACGGCACTGCCAGAGAAGGATCTGCTCGGCGCAAAGGTCTCCGCTCTTGTCCATCTCCGACCAATCGATAAAGATCCAATCTCCGGGCTGCCGACATACGTAGCCCAAATCGTTCAAGCGAGATTCGATGAAATCGTAAAGTGCCTTCAAGCGAGGATAGTATATCTCTATGAATTTCTTGTCGCCCGTTGCAAAATAATACTCATACGCACCGATGATCAGGTACATCGAATAATCGTTGATCGTGTTGACGTGCTGCCAATAAGGAGGCTTGCCAAGAAGCGCAATAATCGTTCGCTTTGTGATCTCGGGATCAAAATACAGATAGTTATTCGCCTTATAGGACTGATATGCGTCGCCCGACCAACACCAGCGGTCACGCTTGATACCGTCAAGGAAGAATTCACGGGAGTTCAGATGCAGGGTGTAGGCACACACGTCCCAGATCTTCTTTACGTTGCGGCGGTTGCAAGAGAAATATGCTTTGTCCTCAAGAGGCAGATATTCATAGTCTGCGGACACCGTGAGCCTTGCACCTCCCTCTGTCCTGACGCATACGTAACGGAACGCACGGGGGACAAGATCATAATGCGACTGTCCGCTGACGGTCTCTGTAATGATCGCAAGCTTTGGATCGGTAGCCTCCTCAGCCGATTCGCCGTAAACGATACGGACGGCTTGCGCAGGATCGGCACCGTCGACATGGATGATACCGAACATCTCCTGCCCGAAATCGTAAAGCCTGCCCTCCTCCGTTTCCGTGACCTTCACGGGCTTGCGGCCGTCATAAGCAAACGGGAAGATCGCGGGATCATCCTCGGGCGCACTGTAAGCATCCCAAGTGCCGACGGGCAAAGCGGGCGGAGCCAGATTGTCCGCCGTCCAGCTTGCATCCGTAACAAGATACTTGGAATTTATGTAGATTGCGGGAAAAGCCTCGATCGCCAACGCAACCACACGCACAACGTGATCTCCCGCAGGCACCTCAATGTCCGCATTGGCGGGGCAACGCTTTCCGTCGATCAGAATGTAGGCTTTATGACGGCTGACAAGACGGATCGTGTCGGGCTCGTCCGAATGATAGGATTTATTGAAGCCCACCGTGGGGTAAGGCGCGGACAGCGACCAGAAGCAGGGATACTCACAGCCGTATTCCTCGCGGCGGGAATGCAGCTTCATGCTGTGATACAGCTCAAAATCACCGTTATACCATATCCATTGTGCTTTTGACATATCTTTTTCCTCTTTTCATTTAGGTTTCGGTGCATTGCACGAATTCATTATAGCACACCGAAAACCAATTTACAATAGTTATCCGAATTTTTTGCAACAAAAAGGAGTATGGGACAACGCTCATACTCCTTTTGTATTATACTGTATTACTGCAAGCCTGCGCGATAGTCTCCAATGGCATCAGCCGTCAGGATCGTATTCGGAATCAGGCGCACGTCGCTGACATTCTCACCAAAGCTGACCTTATTTACAGCGTTGATAAAGCTCAACTGACGCGGGATATGGCACCAGCCGCACTCGGACAGATCGCCGCCGTTATCAAAGATGCCGTCGATCACAAGATAGCTGATACAAGCGGAGGTGTCCATAATCCAGGCAATATGATGCTTTTTGCCGTCACAGACGTTTATAGAGCTCTCGACCGTAAAGTTGCAGGCTTCTCCCGCGGCATAACAGCAAAGCGTGCCGTCCTCGGTCACTTCAACCTTAAATCCGCCTCTGCGTCTGTCGTATGCGGTAAGCACCTTGTCTCCGGGATGGAAGCTTCCTTCAACAAGCCATGTGGTTCCCGCATTTTCAAGGATCTCCTTCCACTCGGCTCTGTCGTTGTGGTTCACCTTGGAATAGGTCTGCTTGGGCATTCCCTCGCTCTTCAAGGTCTCCATAGAGATACCCTCAAGGCGGCTGCTGACCGTATCCTGATTCAAAAGCGCATTCTGAAGTCGCTCGTCAACCGTGTGAATTCTCGCGATAAACTTCTGCGTTTCGGTAATCAGAAGCTTACCCTCATGCTCGATAAGATCGGGATAGCTGATGGAAAGACGGTCGCCTGTGTGATAGAAAAGGATCTCGGGCTGACCGTAAACGAGCTCCTTACCGTTTTCGGTATCCACCTCAAAGGCGGGAGCGCACCAAGCGGGATTGCGGAAATCGTAGCCCATATTGCCAACGTTGTGGAACCAATAGAGGTATTTGCCGCTCTTCAGCTTCCAGAGGAAGTTCGCGGCTCTCGGCTGCTTCACGGGCAATCCGCCCACGTGCTTCGGAATAAAGCCGTCGGTGAAGGTCTTGCCGTCGTCGTGACTGACGAAAACGAGAGGATAGCCCTTTTCGGTTCTTGACGTGCAGAAAAGCGTGCCATCCGACAGCTTGACGCAGCAATGCTCCTCGGTGATTCTGTCACCGGGACGGGGCAAAAGCTCCTTTGCGCCCTCGGGAAGCGTGACGAAGGGGGTGTGAGGATCCTTGACGATGCCTCTCGCTACAAGAAGAACTCCGCGCGAGGTCTCAAAGTTATACTGACCCTTTACACCAAGGAAGGGCTTGCCCACCATTACGTAAAGATCGTCACCGTCGATAAAGGGACGCGCCACGTTCCACATAAAGCGGTACTGCTTGCCGCCACCCGCCTTGGGATAGAAGGGATATCTGGTATCAAGATCGGTGACACCAACGTCCACAATAATTCTCTCCGACCAGGAAAGTCCCTTGTCGTCGCTGTATTTCAGACAGTAAGTGCCGCCCATATCGAATCTGTGGGATTCAAACTCACCCTTCTTGTAGTGGTCGAGGTTGTAGTTGTACAGGCAATAGATCCTGTCAAATCTGTCGGTTACAAGCACGGCATAAGCGGACTCCCATTCGGTGTCCTCCACAAGCGTTCCCTCGCTCCAGGTCACACCGCCGTCAAGCGAGCGCATGACGGAGACGAACTGACCTGCGGCTCCCTCTTCGCCCTTGCCCGTAGTTGTGGCGCAGACAAAGGTGCCATCGGATAAAACCACGATGCTGGGCTGATCGGCATAGCCTCCCGCTGTAGGGATCTCTATTCCGTTGTCTATAAATCTTGAATCATTGGTGATCATAAATGCCTCCGAGAACAGTTGAATTGTAATAAATTAATTATACCTTTTTTGCGTTGGAAAATCAATACTATGTCCGGATTTTATCATTTGGATTTTTTTGTCGGTTACAATTTCAAAGAGACTTTCCCTTCGGGAAAGATCGGCTTCGCCGATAAGGCAATCGGTTTTATTAAGATCAAGGCTACAATGTGTGCGGTGACAGAAAGATTTACCTCTGTGAGTATTACAAGCCCTCGGTGTCGGCGAATGCCGACAGGTGAGGGGGATTCATTAAGGGTGGAGAGGATGTCGCAACGGGTAAAAATGCGGCTTGTCTGCTTTTTTACTCGTCAGACCCTCTCCCACTTATGCGGCGTTTCTTTGGTTCGTTTCTTTTCGACGGAGAAAAGAAATGAACATAAAAACACCGCTAAAACCCAATATATCAATCCGCCACCTTAAACAGCACCTTCATAGTATTGGTCTTACCGCTGATGATCTCCCGGAAGACCTCCTGACCCTCTTCAAGGGGCTTTACGTGAGAAATCACGGGAGCAAGCTTTTCGCCATACTGCTTCAGATAATCGATAGCATCCTTATAATCAAGGGCGGTATAAACTCTGGTACCGATGATCTGTTGCTCGGCAAAATTGACGGCACGAAGGTCAAGGGCGGTAGGCTCCTTGAATACGCTGAGCAGAAGGATCTCGCCGCGCACACCCGTAAGATCTGTCATCATCTTTGCCGCAGAGGGATGTCCGCTTGCTTCAACAAGCACGTCAACGCCCTCGTCGTCATTGTTGGCGTAAATATACTCCTTAACGTCACATTCCTTGGGATTTACAACGTCAAGTCCCAAGGACCTTGCCATTTCAATTCTTGCGGGCTGGGTCTCAACGCAGAAAAGTCTGCTGACACCGCTGTCCTTGAGCATCAGAGCGCTGAGAAGTCCCATAGGGCCAAGGCCGACAACAGCCGCCGAGCCGTGGAACATCTTCTTGATCATACGGAGACCGTGTACCACAACCGCCGCAGGCTCGATAATGGTCGCAAGCTTGAAATCAAGCTCCTCGGGGAGCTTCAGAAGGCACTTGTCGGGAATTGCGGCATATTCTGCCATACCGCCGTCAACGTCGATACCGTAGAAGCGGAGAGTCTTGCAAACGTGTGTGTTGCCCGCAAGGCAAGCGCGGCATTTTCCACAGTAGTAAAGAGGGTTGATAACGACCTTGTCACCAACCTGAAGGTCTGTGTCGGCACCTGCGCCGATAGCCTCAACGGTACCTGTAAACTCGTGTCCCATAATCAGAGGTGTCTTTGCGCGGGGGTGCTTGCCGCAGTAAATACCCACGTCCGAGCCGCAGATACCTGCATAAGCTACCTTAATAAGAAGCTTGCCATCATAATTGGGAATAGGACGCTCCTCGATCACTACTCTTTCTTTTTCTGTCCAAACTAATGCTTTCATAACGAATATCTCCTCTCAATTACTTAACCATATAACCGCCGTCGACGGGAATGATAGCACCGCAGACGTAATCACTTGCGGGAGATGCCAAAAATACGGTCAAACCCTTCATATCGTCGGCCTTGCCCCATCTGCCTGCGGGAATACGCGCGCTGATGGTCGTAAATCTATCCTTATTTGCGATGAGCGCGGCATTGAGATCGGTCTCCATATAACCGGGAGCGATCGCGTTTACGTTGATTCCCTTGCCTGCCCACTCGTTGGTCAGCGCCTTGGTAAGCTGCATAACTGCGCCCTTGGAAGCCGCATACGCGGGAACGGTCTGTCCGCCGAAGAAGGAAAGCATGCTCGCTACGTTGATGATCTTTCCGCTGCCCTTGGGGAGCATCACCTTACCCGCCTCCTGACAGAGAATGAATACCGAATTGAGATTGACGTCAAGAACGTGCTCCCAATCCTCATAGGGGAACTGCTCTGCGGGATGGCGATGGATAACGCCTGCGCAGTTGACCAGAATATCAAGGTTACCGCCAAGCATCGCAAGGCTCTCGCTAAAGGCGCGGTAGTTCTCTTCCTTTACGCCAAGATCTGCCTGAACTGCCTTGCAATTCAGCTTTTTTGCGGACTCGTGAACTCTGTCGGAGGAGCCGATGATAACAACGTCACAGCCCGCCTCACAAAGCGCCTCTGCCATGCTGTAGCCCAGACCGCGAGTACCGCCCGTTACGATTGCTTTTTTTCCGGAAATGTCAAACATATTGTTCATATTAATCTCCCTTTCAAGATATGATTTTTCTTTATTGTATCATATTAAAAAACCAATGTAAATTGATAATATGACAAAATATATTGACAAAACGGTAGAATTCCTATATAATGTCGGTAAGGGGGGATCATCATGCAAGATAAATTTTCCAAATACGTATACGATGACAGGTGCACGTATAAGCACGCCAAGGGAACGAGCGCGGATCCGGCCAGAGAATTTCATAACTATCACGAAATATTGCTGTTCGTTGGCGGTAAGACCACCTTTCTTTCCGAGGAGAAGCGCATCCCGCTCTCTCCTTATCAAACCGTGATTATTCCAAAAGAAACCTATCATCAGTTTATCAACGTGACCGACGAGGAGTATCACAGATGCGTATTCAGCTTCGACGACATTCCCGAATTTGAGGATCTGATAAAAAGGTGTATGCACAGCACCCACGTGATCGAGGCAAGTCCTGAGCAAAGGATATGGTTTCGTAAAATGAACGAAACTGTGGATTCGGATTGCTCGGAGAAGGAGAAGCAGGTCTTGATGCACGCGTTATTGGCGCTTGTATTAAGCGAGGTTTCCCGTGAGCATCAGGACGTCAAGGAAGGCAGTAAGCCCTCTGAGATCACCTCAAAAAGCATTGAGCTGATCAATGAGAATCTTTGCAATCGGATCTCGATTCCCGAGCTTTCAAGGCGGCTCAACGTATCGGTATCTACTCTGACGCAAACCTTTAAGAGAGATATGAATATTTCGGTCTACCAATACATATTAAGGAAAAAGCTGATTATGGCCCAGCAAAAGATACAGGATGGCGAAAGTGCCACCACGGCGGCGATGCTCTGCGGCTTCAACGATTATTCAAGCTTCTATAAGCAATACAAAAAAATGTTTGGCACCCTGCCCTCAGAGAGAACCACCAGATTTGACGGGCAGTAATTCTTTCCGTGGCAAAAGCATTTACAGCAAAAACAGTTGAGAGCGCGCATAAAATTTCAACGAAAAAATCCGTACAGCCTGCAAGCAGTACGGACTTTTTATCTGTATATAAGGGATACCGAGAGGGCTCTGTGCACTCATCAAGTCGGCAGGCACAGGAACAGCACCGACAGCACGCCAAAGCCCACGCCGATCCATTGCTTCAGCGTCAGCTTTTCTCTGAACGCGACAACCGCGGTCAGCGTGATCAGCACAAGCCCTCCTCCGTTGACGATTGGGAAAAAGACCGCGCTGTCCATAATACCCGAGAGATAGAGATTCAGCTTATGGTTTGCCGCCACAAGCACACCGCTGACAAGCATAACCGATACAAGAAACCAATTTACTCTTCCCTGCGCAGTTCTCTCGAAGATCGGTTGCCCTTCACGCGCTCTGTATACCAGCATCAAGGCGGCAGAGATCAGAAACGACGCGATGAACGCAAAAACCAAGAATGCATTGATCTCGGCTCTGCAGGGCAGATTTTGATGCACCTTCTGCATAATGCCGATGCCACCCGTCATGAAAAAGGCAAGAATACTGAAGATCAGCCACTTCAAGGATGCCTTTTTCTCATCAGCCTTCTTTTCAACGGCAAAGGCAAAGCTGAACAGCATCAGCACAATGCCAACGATCTGCCAAAGACCAATGCTTTCATGAAAGAACAGCACACCCGAGACGGCAGAGATCACCGTGGAGCAATTCACGATAACCATCGTATAGGACATAGGCCCGATCTGCAAGGCCTTCATAACCGTCAGACTTTGAAGGGAGATCAGCAAGCCGAACAGAATACCGAGGAGCACGGTGAGAAGTGAAAGGCTCTCGATCCCACCCCAAAGCAGAAGCACGATCGCAGAAACGATACAGCCCCAGGCATTATAGGAATGAAGGCTTGTCATACTCCCCACAGAACGGTCGGTATAGAGCTTTTTTGCCACGTCGGCAAAAAGGCAAGCCGCCATGGAAACGATTAAAATGATCACGGTATTCATACGCGTTCGATCCACAGCAAGCGTGCGCAACGGGGATGCGGCAGAATGAGCGTTGCCCGTCCTTTCACAACCGTCTCTTCTCCGCTGTCGGCATCGGTCAGCTTATACGCCGCGCCGTCCTTCGCAAACGGGAGCGCTACCTTCAGCGTATCCCTGCCGCAATTTTCCTGACGGAATGCAAGCAAGGCTCCCTTTTCTTCTTCACCGTCATAGTAACAAAAGGCGGTGAAATCGAATTTATCCTGCTCGGAATGCCAAGGGGTCAAAGGATAAAACTCCTTGAGCAGATAGGGGGAAATCTCCTTCCACTCCTTCAAGCCGAAGCGAAGCATATCAAAGTTTTGCTCCGCGTCCTGAACGAACTGCGAATCCACGTTGAGCGCGGGAAGATAGGACGCGCGCCAAACGTAAGGATCGCTTTGTCCCGTAGGAGCGAGCTGAGAAAGCTTTTCCTTCGTGTTCGCACCGCAGAACGGGATCCAACGGTTAAAGCCCCACGTCATGGAAAGACGCAGAGAGGTGCTCGTTCTGTCGCTGTCACTTCGCAAAAGCGGAATACCGCGGCGCATCGATTCAAGGTCGTTTCTTCCGCCTCCCGACGCGCAGGAATCCACAAATCCGCAACCGCCGTAGGACAGCGTGCAGGCAATGATACGGTCCCACATCTCGTAATGTCCCGCAATGAATTTGCATTCCGTAATGCCCTGTCTGCCCTCGCCCTCTTTTCCGTCAAGGTGCTTCCACAGCGCCGCGGCATTGCAGTTGTTGTCCTCACGGTACATTTCCACCTTGTTTTCACGGAGCATTTTACAGATTCTTTCCACCGTCCAATCAAGGCAGGCGGGATCGCCAATGTTATTGGAGATCGTGCGCTCGCCCTCGATTCGGATCGCCCAATCAAGGTTATATCCGAAATTTTTAGCGAGGTTTTCGGGGTCTGTCACGCGCTCCGGCTCAAACCACACCAGCGTTTTCATACCGTTCGCACGCGCAAAATCCGTTGATTCAAGGAAGGTTTTTTCAGGCCACTTTTCGGGGTCAAGCTCCCACGTGCCCACGGAATCCCACCAATCGTAGCCTGCCACGTAAGGCTGTGCGCTTGTCAGATCGGGGCGGATATACCAGCCGGCATCAAACCAGCGGAAATCCACCTTCGCATCCTCCTCGATCATCTTTTCAAGAGAAGGCCTCCAGGTTGTGTAACGCTCGGAGATACTGCCGTCGGAATTGGGCAAGCCCGTGTCGCTGCAAAGGCAGCAGGTGGAAAACGGTGTCAAAGCGGTACCGTTCTTGTCTGCGGCAGGCAGGTTGTGACAAACGAACCAGCTGCGCCAGAAGTTGGTAGCATAATGCTCGTTGCGCTCGGTATAAGGCGCGATGACGAAAAGTGCCGTACGGATCCTTTCGCCCTTTTTCAAATAGGTTTTCAAGCCGTTCACCGAGCCTGCGGTATAAGTAGTTTTGTCTCCGTCCGATTCAAAACGGGCATTCCACGTTCCCGCCCAACCGATGGCAAGCATCACTCCGCCATCTCCGCATTCCAGATTGAAATACGGGAAATTAATATGTGTGGCTCTTCCGCTGTCCGAGGAAAATTCCGCCGCGCTCTTAGTCAGCTCATAGCTGTAGGGGCGGTACTGATTGACGTGATCGCCCAAAATTCCTCTCAGCACGGGATGCTTTCCTGCAAAGGTCAGTTCTGTCTTGATGTCCTCAATCACGCCGCTATCCCCGTCCGAGCTGTTTTCAAACCAGACCGTCCATTCGGTAACACCGTGGGAATAATAGTGTGTCAAGATCAAAGTAACGGTCAGACAATCAAAGCCGAAAAGAAAGGTTTGCGTTTCCTTGCCCTCTGTGCGCTCGGCACGTCTCTCCTTCAGATCAAAATACGCGGGAGAGAAGCCGCTGTATTTTTTGCCCGCATAGGTAAATGAAAGCGGCAACGTGCCAAGATTCTCGCAAAGGCTCTCATAAGCACGGTCCGCTTCGGGATTTTGATATTGATTTATCATAAAATTCACCTCCACACTTGACAATCAAGGTTTTATACATTATAATGATACCACATATTTTTTAACATTTCTATCATTTTTACATCAAAAAATATAATATTACCGTCACGGAAACGAGGTTTTTTATGTACGAGCCAACCTACCCTCCCCAGCTGTCGCAAAAAAGCGAATTGATCCCGAATCTTCACTTCAGCCTCCGATATTATAACGAGTTCGTCACACTCGGAGACGAGAGTATTGAGCCTGCTCATATTCACGACTGCTTTGAGATCTTTTTTAATCTTGGAAACGACGTGTCGTTCCTTGTAAACAACAAGCTTTATCCCGTCGGTCGCGGCGACGCTGTGATATCAAAGATCAACGACATACACGTTTGCATCTATCAAAAATCCTGTCTGCACACCTATTTCTGTCTTTGGATCGACGCGGAGGACACAGCGCCCATTAAAAATATACTGAACAAAATAGCAATCGAGCCTCTTCTGACCTTTGACGACGAGACAAAGGAGCTGATCCGCAACGTTCTCTTTTCCTTGGACGCCTCCTGCAAGGACGATGAGCTTGAATTGATGAAAAACGCACTGCTTTTACAGCTGCTAACGCTTTTTGACAAGAGGCAGAATGCGATATCCGATTTCGCATATATTCCCGAGCCCTTGCAGAGGATCCTTGATGACATCAACGACAATTTTGCGGAGATCCGACACGTCAACGACATTTTAGACCACCATTTCGTCAGCTCGGCAACCTTAAACCGATGGTTCAGGCGGTATATTCATCTCTCCCCTCGCGAGTTTTTGGAATCCAAAAAGCTTTCCCACGCGGCAAGCCTGCTTGCCTCGGGAAAGAGCGTCACCGAGGCGTGTATGCGCTCGGGCTTTTCGGAGTGCTCTTATTTTATCGGACGCTTCAAAAAGAAATTTGGTGAAACGCCGCTGAAATACAAGCAGAGATTTGTTTGAGACGGCAGAAGACACACAAATGCGTACCGCAGAGAGGTGTAATTGAGGTATCTGATTTCAAATTTTGATTTATGGGTGGGATGTACGATGGAGAAAACCTTAGGGCGAGGGCTTGCTCCCGTCGCCTACGATGGTTTTAATTTGTTCGTCACGGCGGGAGCAAGCCCCCGCCCTACGACAACGTTTACCTGCATCTCCACCAAATCGCAATTTATCCGCCAATCCCGAGGACATCGAGTCCTCGGAAAAAATCGGGGTCTGAACCCTTGCACACGCTTCGCGTGGCGAAGGGTCTCGACCCATTGATCACCGGCACCAAAAAAGAGAGAGGAGCGAGCTCCTCTCTTGTTGGTGAAAAGATTATTTTTCCCGAGGACATCGAGCCCTCGGAAAAAATCGGGGTCTGAACCCTTGCACACGCTTCGCGTGGCGAAGGGTCTCGACCCATTGATCACCGACACCAAAAAAGCAGGTAGGCACAAGTGCCTACCTGCTTTTTTGGTGCCGGTGATCGGGGTCGAACCGATACGGTATCGCTACCACTGGATTTTGAGTCCAGCACGTCTGCCAATTCCATCACACCGGCATATTTTATTGCACAACAGATATTTTACCACAAAATTGTTGTTTCGTCAAGCCCTTTTTCAAAATAATTTTTGCTTTTTTGAATATTGTAGCCAATCATAGGCAAAAACTCATTTTGCAATCAAAATTCAAAAAAGCGAGGTAAATTATGTCACCGAAAGAACTGCTTTATATTGAAGATGCGCTGGGTCACGAGCAGCAGATCAAGTGCTTATGCACGGATGCCGCCAATCAGGTACAGGATCCCGAGCTGAAAAACCTGATTTCAAGCATCACACAGCGTCACACCGAAGGCTTCAACCGTTTCTACGGACTTCTCAATTAAAAGGAGGATATCAATGAACGACAAGGAAATTATGGAAAATCTGCTCTTGAATCTCAAGGGAGAATGCGATCTGATGATGCACGGAGCGATAGAATCCTCCACGGCAAATGTTCACAGCGCCTTTACGCAGACGTTCAACGAGACCTTGGCAATGCAAAACGAGGTCTATGCCAAGATGGCGCAGAAGGGCTGGTATCCCGCGCAGAATGCACAGCAACAGCAGATCGATGCCGTCAAGCAGAAATACACCAACGCAAACTGATCTATCTGCCAATCGATCGGATATGCAAGCAAAAGCTTGCATATCCGATCTTTTTATACTATAATGAAACAGAAGAATGTAACCTTTTTCCAAAAACGTCGACTTATATAGTACAAGGATCAACAAAGAAAGGCTATGAAAAGATGGGTCAAGACTATGCTGATATGCGCAATTGTTTTCTCGTGTATGGCATTATTGAATTTTTTGTTATGTTACGACTTCACCGTTGACGTTGTAACGTCCGTGGGCTCGATTATTATGTTTGTCCTTATATGCGTGTAAAAATCAAATTTTCGGGAGGTAGCTTATGATTATGAATATCCTGATCCGAATCAGCTATTATCTTGTGATCTTTCTTTTGATCGTTTCTCTGATCGTGTATATTCCCTGCGCGGCGACGGTGGGTGAGCTGCTGATAGACGACGTATTTCCCCTATCACAGCACCTCAGCGAGGAGGAGATGAAAGACCCCTTCGTAATGGTGGGTATGATGCTGGTGAGCTTCGGGGCGGGAATAGCGATGGAATTTGCCCATCTCTCCCTGATCGCGATCGGGGTATCGATCCTCTTGATGATGCCCGCCGCGGCAAGCCGCAAGCCCGAGCTTTCCTCCACGGCGATGATTTTGATGGGCGTTGGCGTCGTCGCCTCTACCGCCTTCCCCACCCTGCTTCTCATTTCCACGATTTTTTAATGAAAAGGAGTAATACATATGAAAAAGCTTCATATTTTCGCCTTTTGTCTGGCATTGATCTTATTGATCCCGATCTGCTATTACACGGTATACTATGCCTCAAGCTTGCTGACTCCCCCGCCGCCCCCCACCGAGGGCGAGGATACGGGCGACTACACCGCCATAATTGCCCCCGTTGTTTTGGCATTTAACACGATGATGTCGGAAATCCTTGCCATTCTCACCTTTATCTTCGCCATCTTCTGTATGTTACTTTTGTATCCCGTAATACAGGTGGCAAGCAACAGAATTATGAAAACCGCCTCGATATCTCTGTTCGTCGTCAGCGTCATCGTCTGCCTTGCGCTCCTCATCTGCTTTCCGCTATAAGTAACCTATAAAAAATCCTTGTGCCATATGCCTTGGGTTCTGAAGGACAGTAAAAAAACCGATATGGATTTATTTCCGTATCGGCTTTTTTCTATTGCACCGTCGCATTCGGTGGTGAGTAAGTGCGCATTTCCTGATAGTTTTTTGTGATATGCTGTCTTTGACAGCGTGATATTTTTGCTGTCGCAAAAGTGATATTTCAAGGCGTTGCCTTGAAGTGATATTCTATTCGCCCGACAACTCGCGTAGCGAATACCACTCGGCTCAAGCCGAATATCACTACGAAGTAATATCACTCGCCGAAGGCGAATAGAGTTGGCGTTGTGTCCTCAAGAACACAACGCCTAAAGCACAAGGATTTTATTATTTTATTGATTCTCAACCGAGCATATTCTCTCTGTAATGAAACCCTCCACCTCTGCGAGCGGGATATCCAAAGACGACGACAGCTCTCCGTATAGGCAGAATTTTGCCTTTCTCTCATACTCCGTATCCGATTCGGGCAGGCGCTTTTTCTGCTTGATAAACTCCTCACGGCGCTGATACACCGTTTTAATAATGCTCACGTATTGGGCACCGCGAGCGTCGTGCATCGTTTCGCGGTATTTCTCGCGCCTGTTCTTCTCGCGATCCACCTCGATTATGCCAACGTCGGGAATCTGCTCGATAAAAGCAAGCGCTTCCTCCCTCGTCATGATCGGGCGCATAACGACCCTTTCATTATCCACGGGAGTGTAAATAACGTTTCCTTCGGGACCGTGAGCAGGCTTTAAAATATAGAACTGTCTTTTATCATTTTTATCGATCGGTGAGCACGCGTACTCCGAAACAACGTAGACACCTTCCGAACCGTAAACGATCTTATCTCCGATGGCAAACATCAACACACTTCCTTCCCGAATAAATTCTTATTATGTTTTATTGTACCATATTTTTCAAAAAAATGTAATAGGCAAAATACACAAATTTTTTTGCCGACAAAAAACTCCGACAGCTCCCTTTTTGTGACATTTCCCGACTTCTTCACATATGCTGATACTGATAACGCAATGCGTTTATCAGTTCACGAAAGAAAGGAACACGGCAATGTATAACGAAAACAACGTTTATTCTGAACGCAGACGCGCGATGCAACGGCAATGCATTTCCAACGTACAGTCCTCAGACAGCGGAGTAAAGGTTCCCCGCGTTGAGGACAATGCCGGCGGCAGACGCTGTGACGGCACGATGCCCGATGCACGTTCGGATAAAAACGGCAATCAGACAGGATGGGGGCTTTATGAATACCCCCTCGCAATGGTTTATTCACCTTATCAGATCTTTCGGGAGATCTACACACCCGACGTCGCACTCTCCAGGGGCACGCTTTTTTCCGAGCTCGATCTGCCCTTTGAGGGCTATAAGGGGAAAGGAGGCTGCTGATATATGGACAGAATGACACGAAGCTCTTCATACAATTACGGTGAGTCTGTGGGAAACAGGCAAGGCGCCTCCTGCGCATGTCACAGCAGTGGCAACAGTGACCTGCTGCAAAGGTTGCGCGAGATCGATTTTGCAATTTACGAGACCGCGTTGTATCTGGATTCCTATCCTCATTCCGCCGAGGCGCTGGCGCATTATCACTCCCTACTGCAAATGCATAAGGCATTGACGGAGGAATATCAATCCAAAACAGGGCCTCTCACGATCTTTGGGAATAAGAGCACCGATTCCTGGGATTGGACCAACACCCCTTGGCCTTGGGAATAAGCGCATCCCGATACAGCGCATAATTCCCGCAAATAAAATACTCACAAATTGGAGAATCGTACTATGTGGATATATGAAAAGAAATTACAGTTTCCGGTAAAAATAAAAAACCCCGATCCGAAAGCAGCCGCAATGATCGTCAGCCAGCTTGGCGGACCTGACGGCGAGCTGGCAGCATCTATGCGCTATCTGAATCAGCGTTACAGTATGCCTGACCGAAAAATCGTCGGAATCTTAACGGACGTGGGCACAGAAGAGCTCGCGCACTTGGAAATGGTGGGCAGCATCCTCTATCAGCTTACCCGCAATCTCTCCGTCGAGGAGATTGAAAAATCCCCTATGGCGCAGTATTTCACCGATCATACCACCGGAGTCTACCCCGTCAGCGCCGCAGGTGTTCCCACCGATATGAAATACGTCGGCGTCAAGGGCGACGTGCTTGCCGATCTTAACGAAGACCTGGCTGCAGAACAGAAAGCCCGCGTTACCTATGACAATCTGATCCGTATGATCGATGACCCCGACGTCCGCGAGCCTCTCAAATTTCTCCGCGAAAGAGAGCTCGTGCATTATCAGAGATTCGGCGAACGAGTACAATCAAGGTGGAATGAATGCGGAGTTGCTGACAAAAAAGCAAAATTAAGGGGTCTGGGCACAGTTTCAAATCCGTCTGCAACCCGCACAAAATGATGATAAAAGCCAAGGGCAAACAAAGTGTTTTACCCTTGGCTTTTTATTTTTTATATTAATGTTGAAAAGTATATATCTCTCATTTAACATTAAAATCTGATCCTGATATATAACAAATTATTTCAAGCTCCCCTCAATATGGGTAAGTCCTTCGTCGAAGAAGCTCAGGTCCTTGTGCCAACGCAGGTTTTCAAGCCTGAAGGCGCAGGGCCAAGCCGCAAGCCATTGGGTAGGACAGAAGGCGGGGGTGGAATTGCGACGCCAACGGGTGTGAGCGATCGCCTCGTCCTGACTTCCCGCAGGGCGGAGTCTGCCGTTTATCACCAAGGTGCCGTCCGACACGCCTTGTGTAGCGTTGCACCAGAATGCAAGGGCGCGTTCTCTCCACTGTCCGTATCCCGTCAACTCATAAAGCTTAAGGAAGGACAGGATGTCGCGCAGCGCGTACTGGTCGCAGGCATTGTGAGGAGTAGAAACACTGGTCGAGCCAAAGGTGTCGTAATTAAGCTCCTTGATGACGCAACCGTCGGGATATTCCACGGTGAAGTGCATCATCCAGGTGCAAAGATACCAAGCGATCTTCTCGGCTTTGGTAACGTAAGCACGATTTTCAGTCACATCATAAAGAGACAGAGCGTCACGGAGCAAGGGAGACGCAGATTCCTTGTCGATACTGTAGGTATCAAGCGCGCCCGCGGTGGTAAAGCCCTCGCGCTCAAGCTCCTCGTAATAGAAATCAAAGGCGCGAATTGCGCTGTCAAGATATTTTTTATCCTTCGTTCTCTTATAAGCGTTTACAAGAGGCAGGATCAAAAAGCAACCGATAGTTCCCTTCTTGGAGATCACGTTGCCCTCCTTATCCCAGGATTTGGCAAACGCGCCGCTTTCATCCTGACTCTCCAATGCAAAATTGCAGGTGTCAAGGGCGGCTTTCAGATATTCGGGCTTGTCAATACCCACCTGACGGAGCAGATCATATGCCTCGAAATAGCCTTCAGCACCCGTGCCGAGATTGCAGGCGTCGTGAGCTATGGCAACCTTCTTTTCGGTCTTTGGCTTGCCGACCTTGTCAAGTATACCTTCCAGCTGAGCCTCACCGATATTCCATGTGTCTACCTCTTCCCTCGTCATAGTCTCCCAAGGCTGACGGAGCGCCGCGTTATCCGAGGGGTAATTGATCCTTGCCGGCAAAAATCCCTTTTCGCTATTAAAATGCTCAAGCCATGAATCAAGAACTGCCATACCGATCTTCAAGTTCTTTTCGTGTCCGTTGACTATGCCGTCATGAATAAACGCCGCAGAAAGTGAAGCGCATTGACCGACCCAGCCGATCTCATAATTGTGTTGAAGCTTCTGATAAGAATTTAATCCGGGTATCCATTGCGCGCCGTTGGTAAATCCGATAAAACCGTCCCTCTCCTTCTGCAAAAGGAAGTGACCGTAAGCCACGGAAAGCTTGTAAAGCTCATCCGCAGGTCTCGGAGGCTTTATTGGATGTCCGTAATACCTCCAAGCGAAATCCAGCAGATGCTTATATCTGTGGCGGCTACCGTCAGTTGGCTTTGCGAATATAATGCCGACGAAATCAGTAGCAGGCTCCATACTGCCCTGAAACGGTCCGTCCCAAAAATGGCGGTGAAGTGTTTTGGGCTTTTCCTCCTCGGGGAAGATCAGCACGTGCTTCTCGCCCTCGGGGTCTCTGTAAAGCGAGCAGGCGGAATTGCTGTTTGGCTCTGCCATAAGAGCGATGCTGATATATTCATTTTCGCTGTAAGTACAAGCGGGAATGGTTACTCTGTGGGATGCAAAGCTCCAAGTAGTGCCGTCCTCCGCTCTGTCGCCCACGTACTCGGGAGTATCTCCCCAGCCGTTGCCGTTGTAGCTGACGGCAGGGATCATAGTGAAGTCAGGCTCGCCAAGAAGTATCATTTCCATTCTCATATTATCGACGGGCTTGTCAGTATGGCGGTGCCATTTCCACGCGCCTTCCTCTATTCTATCAAAGCTGTCGGTAGCACCTTCCACCGAAAGAATTGTCGCATAGGGATTTCCGTCGATAGCGATAATATGTTCGTCATCTTTTTTAATAATTTCAGTCATTTAGATTACCTCTAAAAATCAGTTTTCAAAATCCTCTATCTTGAACCTCCATTCCTCGCGTTTGCGGAAAGGAGTTTTGAAGCTCTTTGTCAGCACGCCCTTTTCTTCAAGGTGAACATAGCAGCTCATATCGCAGGCTCTGCCGCAGATCGAGCACTGATATGCGTGTTGCGCGGGGGGATAGAAGTAAATGTTGCGAAGTATTTTTCTTGCGGTCTCGGGAGTGACCTTCGCTTCACCGCTGATAATTGCGACTCTGTCCTCAAAATCCTTAAAGGCATCGGGGGGCATAAAGGGATTCTTTAGTCCGTTAGCGCCGTTATAATAAACCGCGCACTGCCAGGGGTCGACCTTGCCGTCCTCAGCTATCGCCTTACCGGGACAGCCCTTAACGCACTCGCCGCACTTGTCGCAAAGGTGAGGCTGCTTTACGGGAGTCGCTTCGATCTCCGCATCGGTAAGCACAAAGCACACTCTGACAAACGGTCCGAACTCGTCGGTAAGCAGCGCTCCGTGGAAGCCTATCTCACCAAGTCCGCAAAGAACCGCCGCCTCGTTAAAATCCATCTGTGTCTCCTGAGGACGGTTTCTGTAGACCGCGTCAAATGCGACCTCGGGATTTGTGGAGTTCTCCTCTGCCATTATCTGCTGATGACGGCGCTGAGGGAGAGCGGAATAGCCTTCTTCTTCAAGCATCATCGAAAGACGGACAGACACCATAGGCATAACCGTCTCTTCCATATTTTCAACACCCATAGTAGTGTACTGATAATATGTACTTCCCTCCTCTATTCCTCTGTAAGCACCGCGGAGGACTCTAAATCCGAGACCGATCACGGTCTTTGCCTCGGGCATAAGCTTATGCACCGCAGAATCGGGAGAAAAACGCGAGATAGGTGCAAATCCCACAAGATCAGCGCCCCATTTTTTGCAAAGCTCAACTATTCTTTCTCTCATTTTTTCTCACCTCCGATCAAGTGATTGTAGCAGGCATAATCGCAAGCTCTTCCGCAAAGGCAAGCCGAGTAGCCCCATTGAGTATTGGGCAGGAAATTCATTTTGGGATAAAGCTCTCTTGCGCTGACCGCGTCAAAACGGTATTCACCGTTGATAATAGCCTCGCGGTCAGCGTCACCCTTCAAAAAGTCCTCTGTCATAAAGGGATTGGACTTGTGTGCACCCTTATAATACACCGAGCACTGCCAGGTGTCAAGTCCTTTTTCGTCGATTGCTTTACCCGGACAAGCCTTCATACATTCACCGCAACCGTCGCAAATAGGCGCGCTTATTGGCTCGTCACATTCAAGCGGTGCGTCGGTAATTATGAAGCAATAACGGATATAAGGACCGTATTTGGGGCTCAGTATCTTTCCGCTCAGTCCTCTCTCACCGATACCGCAAGCCTTTGCCGCCTTGCCGAAGTCGATTATTACGTCGGGAACCGGCTTTCCGGGAGCAACCGCCGTAGCGTGGATAAGCTCGTATGTATCCATTACCTCGGGGTTAGTGGTCTTATCTCCCTTTACACGAAGGTTGGGAACAGACTTCTGCAAGCAAGCGTCGTATCCCTCGTCCTCGATCATTCCGCCGATCTTGAGCAAAAAGATCTCCGCCAATTCCTCGTCGGGATATTTTACACCCAAGGTGGTATACGTATAATACTGAACGTCTTTGTTCATTACGTTGAAAAGTGTTTTTGGCACTACAAAGCCAAAGCCTATAATGCACTTAGCATTGGGTAGTATCTGTCTGGGGTCACGCTGAGGGTCTGCCTCGTCGTAAACTCTGCCTATTCCGCAAACACTTGCGCCAAGCTCGCGCGCTTTAGCTTTTATCATCTCGCTTGTAAGCATCAATTATTCTCCTTTTCATCAAAATATCATCTGTCCAGCTTCCATGGCTTGCCCTTTCTCAGCGGCTCCTTGAAGCGGTCTTCCATACAGCCGCCCTTCTTTTCAAGCATAGACACACAACCGCGAATACAACCGCCGCACTTTGCCATATTGTAGCCCACCCAGCTTGGAAAATACTTTTGAAGCGCTCCGTAGACCTTCATTATCTCCTTTTCGTCGGCAATATCGGTCTTTCCTTCAAGCAGATCAAGGTCTCCGTTTTCGTTTGCGTCAAATACTTCCTTGGGAACGAAGGGATTATAATATCTGCCCGCGTGGGTATAGAATGCATAGCAACGCCACATATCGATGTCGCCCCACTCGCATATCTTGCCGTCGAGGTCAACTCTGACAGTTTTGCCCGAATTGATTGCGGGAATACAGCCGCCGGGACACTCGCGCACACAAGCGCCGCACTTACGGCAAAGGGGCTCGCCACTATACATTTCGTCATATTCAAGCTCCGCGTCGGTAAAGAGGAATGCAACTCTCTGCAAAGGACCAAACTCGGGAGTCAAAAGCATTTTACTCCAGCCGATCTCACCAAGACCGCAGGCAACCGCAACAAGACGGAACTGGAACTGCAGGTCGGGAGCTACGTTGTCATCTCTCGTCGCACGGGTGAACTGAACGCTTCTGTGGTGTGCCGTCGAGGTCTTTGCGTTTTCGTTGATCTCTATCTGCTCCTCGGGAGACAAGGTGTTTCCGGGGCTTCCGTCCATGTCGGAAACGCTTCCGCGAGCACCGGTGTTACGGTAAACGAATGCCTCATAGCCCTCGTCCTCGATAAGCTTACCAACGTGGTAAAGCACCGCGGGTGCGAAAATTTCATTGATTCCACCGTAAGCCATTGACGGATACTGATAGAACTGGGTTCCTTCCTCAATACCCCTCTGAACACCGCGAGGAATACGAAAAACAAATCCGATCACACTCTTGGCTTCGGGAAACAGGAATTTAGGATTCATATCATCGGGCGCGCCCGCAAGACGGGAGATCGGCGCAATACCGCAAGCGTCCGCGCCTGCTTCAAGAGCGACTTTTTTGATCATTTCACTTGTCAACATTTATCTCTACTCCTTATACAAAGTTGTTTTTCAAGTTTATACCTTTGCCGAAGGGTCATCGGCAAGCTTTACACAAGCGCGCCTCATTACGTCAGCGCAATACGAGCATTTCTCGCAATTTTTATTACAATTCATAACGTGAGACGCAAAGCCTTCGTCAAAATTCGCGTTTTCTATGTAATTCGGATAAAATATTCCACTGTGGTTTGGCTCAAGCAGCTCCATAACGCTACCTCGGTATTTTTTGCCTACGTATGCCTCCAGCACGCGGGCGGGCGCGGAATTTACGCGAGTAGCAAGCTTCACAGCAGGAACAATATCTTCATAAAGCTCTATATCCTCAGCTCTTATAAAGTTTGTTCTTTGCAGCCATTTATCAAAATTATTTTTATTAGACAGGAAATCCCAGCAAACTCCGTTGAACTGGTATCCATTATCCATAGCGGATATCTCCGCTTCGTGTGCAACAAGGTTGTCGTGGAAGATGTGCGCAGAGCAATTATTCAGACAACCGCTGTTTGCAAGCAAGTACATCTGCCTGCCGTTTTCGTCACACCACCCGCGAAGTCGGGTAAGCGCGGGAAGATTTCTGTTAAGCTCACGTTTTACGTAAAAGCTGTCAAAAAAATCCGATACGTAAGACATTCCTTCAATCGAACCAATCTCCATATTGACAGACGCTCGCACATCGATATCCTCAAAATTGGCTTTTATGAACTTAGCGATCAAGATTGACGAGGTCGTAACAGAGTAAAGCCCGTATTCTCTGCTGATATAATCTATAAGATTGCCGACCTTGTAGAAAAAGGCTCTTGACTGACTGTCCTTTCCGTAGCAGTTGGCATTGAAAAGCATATTAAGCTTGATTCCTTCGGAGGAAAGCCGTTTCAGATCCTCCGACTGTCTCTGCTGTATCTCAAACGGAGTCAGCGTACCGTCTATCGACAAGGCACTCCTGCCGTTGGGAATATCGCCCCAAGAAAAATACACCTCGGAAATGCTGTCTTTGTTTTGAATGACAGTGTTTAAAAAAGACTGATTTTCCTTTATGGGATATCCGACGATATACTTCATAAGCTCTCCCTTCTTTTGTTGCAACAAACAAACCAACATAAAATTATAAAAATTCGGTTTATATCTTGATTATACATCTTTTATATGCTATAATCAATGCATAAAACAAACGTAATAGTTCCAAAAACAAACCATCATGGAGGACAAAATGAAGCTTTGCGATATAAATCCCTTTCTCAGATACGCTGAATTACAACCGTCGGTCTTGTCCTGCCCGCCGCTGAGCTGCTCCTACGACTACCGAATATTTTATATATTGGAAGGCGAAGCCGATCTGGTCTTCGCCGAAAGAACTGTTTCCGTCCGAGAGGGCATGCTGATCTATTTCCGTCCCGAAACGCCCTATTATTTTGACGGGAACGTTAAGGTCATCGTTCTCAATTTCGATATGACACGCTTGCAATCAAACAAAAAAACACCCCTCGCCCCCTCGAAAACGCTTTTAGATTTCGATAGGTCTCAGGTGTTTGAAAACGATCCTCCCGAGGAGCTCTCGGGTGTTATAATTATCGAAAAAGCCTTTGACATCGAGGAAAAGCTGAAGAATTGTCTGCTTCATTACAACTACCCTTCCGCTTTTTCCGACGGATTCACCTCGGCAATTTTAAAGGACATTCTCTGTTTTATTGCGCAAAAGCACAATGTCAAGTCCCCCGAATTGCCGCCTTTGGTTCAAAAAACAATGCTCTACATCCAGCAAAACTACGACAAGGACATCGACAATTCCCGCATTTCAGGAGAGCTTGGTTATCACTCCTATTATCTCAACAGAATGTTCAAAAAACACACGGGGATCACTATGCATCAGGCACTTATCAAGGAAAGAATGCGTGTTTCAGCTCAGCTGCTCACCGCCACGGATCTGTCGATAAGCTCGGTGGCTCTCGCCGTGGGATATGCCGATCACACAAGATTCTGTACCGCCTTTAAAGCTTATACGGGAACGACTCCTTTGAAACACAGGAAAAACAGGCAATAATATCCGCAGCGATTATCCGTTTGTGATGAAAATAATGATATTTCTGTTGACACACACGCTTTTTTCATATATAATGAATTTGTTATGATAATCAAACAATTATTACTTGCATCCGAATCATATACCCATAAGAATTGGGAATTTCACAACGTAAACGTCCGTTTTTCAAGATTGTATTACATAATTGACGGTGAGGCCTACTATAAGGAGAACGGCCGTACAGTGAGATTCAAAAAGGGTCATCTTTATCTCACGCCCGTCAATACCCCCTTCGATCTTTACGAAAATGCCGACGACAAGCTCTTGCACACCTACGTTCATATAATCACTCTGCCCGAGGTAACTCAATTCACCGAGATCGAGGTAAAGGACGACACTCCCCTATCTGACGCAGTCTCTCTTTGGCGAAAATACGCGAGGAGCGAGGATCATGAGCTGATCTCCAATATAATCGCTTTTCTGCTTTCGCAAATATCGGACAGATTTTTATCGGACAATACCATAGCCGAGCGAATAAAGCAATACCTAGACAATCTTGAAGGCAACGAGCTGAACACCAAGGCTATGAGCCACGCGCTGGGATACAGCCGCGAGCATATCACAAGAGCCTTTTCCTCGATGTATAAGGTAACGCCAACGCGCTATTTTAATGCCCGACGAATGAACGCGGCAGTTGAAAAGCTACATAGGGGAGAAACGGTACAATCGGTTGCCGAGCAGTTGAATTATGCCACGGCGGCGGCATTCAGTAAGGCATTTAAAAATCATTTTGGCTCGTCCCCTGTCAGATACGTTAACGCACTGAAAAGAAACGCGCCCGCGGTCGTCATACCACCAAAATGACGGTGGTTCCAAAAAACAACTATACTATTGTGCTATCTACTATAAATTTGTTTCATATCAAATTCAAAACGGACGAGATTTTTCTCGTCCGTTTTGCGCATTCCTTGCCTCCACGTTATAATGTGCTTTACCGTATTTGCTTTCGGATGGTAAAAAAGTGATGTTATTCGCTTCGCTAATAATGATGTTGTGCTTACGCGCAGTGATGTATTGCGCTTCTGGCGCAAAGTGATGTGATGTTTGCCCACTACGCCTTCAGGCGTAACATCATTTACGAAGTAAACATCATTGTCGCAGGCTTCATCTCTTGCCCGCAAGGGCAAGCATCGTTCGGCTGACCTGCAATATAGCAGGTCGCCGTTACTCCGGCTTCTTCTCAAGCTTCAAGGGATAATCTCCCAGATGCTCGACCTTGAAGCCGTTTTTCTTGTATTCTGCATAGTCGAATGCGTCGAGCTCGTCCATAGCAAGTTTGTGGAACTCATAGAAATTGTGCCACCATTCATATCCCGAGCCAAGAGACGCGCCGAGATATGCGTCGGCAATATCACAGCCCATAGCGGGGGCTACGTAGAATGCGCCCATAGCGAGAACGTTAACACCGTTGCCCGTGATAGCTCTGAGCGCGGCGGGAACGCTTTCAACCACGCCTGCGTGAACTCGGGGACATTTACTTGCGGCAATATGTATTCCCATACCGGTGCCGCAGAACAGAAGCGCTCTTTCAAAGTTGCCCTCGGAGATCTGAGCTCCAACTCTTAGTCCCACTCTGTGAAACATATTCTCGGTGTCGTCAGGGTCGCTGTCGGCTACCACGCCAAGATCGGTGATCTTCCAGCCCTTCTCACGAAGGTGAGCAACAACCGCCTCTTTAAGAGGATATCCCGCGAAATCCGCGCCTACTACCAAATATTTGTCCTTGATCGTTTTCATTTTTTACTCCTTGTATATATTTTTATTTAAAACTCAATGATCGCATCACCGTCTTTTGTGACGATATGCTCTTGTTGTCCGATCTCCGCCATCCAACGGCGAGTTACCGAAACGCTATGACCGCCGTTCAGGTATCTGACCCCCTCGTGCTCCTGCCAGAGCCAGGACGCCGCGCACCAGATGCAAACCTTGGGATCGATCGCCTCGTAAACGTCCTTGTTCACACCGATGTGACCGTGATGCGCCATCTGAACCACGTCGGATTTCAGATAATCGCCGTGTGTTGCCAAAAGCTCCTCGCCCGCGTCGGGGCCCATATCGCCGAGGAACAGAACGTTTCTCTCCTTGCCCGTTACACGGAAAGCAAGAGAGGCTTCGTTTGAATAATTCTTGACGTATTTTTCGTTCTTCGAGAAAAGTATCTCGAACCCAAGACCGTCTATCTCAAATCTGTCGCCCGCCATGAGTCGAATAAATTTCTTATTATTCTCGACAATATAAGAATCGTAAAGCTCCACAAATTTCGCATGAGGCTCGCCGCCCAGCGATAGGAAGAACTCCGCCGTATGGAAATTGGAATAAAAGCACTCGACTCTATCCAAAATCGGGTCTTTTGATAAAATAAGGTCCTTGAGACAACCAACGTGGTCTCCGTCGGTGTGTGTAAGTATCCACGCGGCGATCTCTCTGTCGCCTACGTGAGCTTTGACGTTATGCGCCTCGGTATAGGTGCCGCCGTCAATGATTATCGCCCTATTCTCGGGCGTTATGATAACGAATCCCATAGCAAAGGGACAGAATTCGGTAAGTATATGCAGCTCTGCTTTTCCTTTTGCCATCTTATTTCCCTCCTTCAATGAATTTCAGATCGTTTATTAGTCTTTCAATCGGTGCGTCATCGAGACAAAATTCGTGCTTTCCGTCAAAGAGGATAAGGTCGCACCAATCCGTGCCAACGTCCTTGCAATAGGACTTTATTCTCTCAAAGGACTCCTCGGAATACTCGCTTTTGAAAAGCTCGTCTCGCGTACCCATTTCAAGGCAGAGCCTACGGGGATAAACAAGACAGGCGACCTCCGCATCATCAAACCTGTTTGCAGAGTCCTGCCATACCCAATCGTTCCAGCCGTACGCATCTCTTGAAGCGAAGAAGGAGCAGGAGATTGCAGACTTGATCCTTGTATCAAGCGCCGTCGCGTACAGCGTGTAGAAGCCACCGTAGGAAAGTCCTACCATTCCAAAAGCTGAAACATAGTCCTCGCCCTCAAAATAGTCAATAATTCTGCTGATTCCGTAAAGTTCCAATGCCGCGACAGATCCGCCCACCCTTTTGAGCTCTCCGTCGATGGCTTTTCTGTCGTAGGGAACGCCGTATTGCTGAACGTTCCAAAGCAGGAGCTGAGGCGCGAAAACGTGGACGTTATGCTTAGCCACGCGCATCAGCATATCGTTGTAATTTGCGGTGCCGCCGTATACGCCCGAAATGATCTCGGGAGAGCCGCTTCCGCCGTGCTGAACTATTACAAGAGGCTTTTTATCGTCGCCCTTCATTTTGAAGAAAAGTCCCGTCAGACATAATCCCTCAAGAATTTCCACCTCCGCGCGAAAAAGCTCATATCCTTCCTCATCGGAAAGCTTATGTAGAGTGACATTAGGTTTTTCCGTATCGGTATGCCCCACCAAGGGCCAGCCAAGCATTTTTCGAAGCTCTCTGCGGTATCTCTCCTGATCGGTGAAAACGTTTTTAAAATACTCTGTGCGGCTCTCCTCCGCTTCCTTTTGTCTCTGTTTAATGACCGCTCTTATTCCCTCAAGGTAGGTCTTTTTGTTTTGTTCTGTTTGCTTTATTTCTTCACGGTAGATCATTTTGCTTCACTTCCTTCGCAAATGTAAAAAACGTTTCTGCCCGTCTTCAGCTCTTGGCTTCCAAAGCGCGCGCGGACCCCTTCGGGCAGATCAACGGTGTAGATAAATCTGCCGCCTTCATATTGCCACTCAGCTCGTATCTCTCCCTTGACAGTCTCCATACTTCCCTTGACGAAGCCAAGCTCCTTGATGAATGTCGGCTTAAGCTCGATTTCATCAAAGGCAGGATGCTTAATATCGGGCGCGATTCCCAAAAGCGACTTATAAAACCAAGCGATAACACCCGAAAACATATGGTGATTGTGGGAGCCGGTGTCCTTGCCGTCCCACTTTTCCCAAAGGGTAGTGGCGCCATTTTCAAACCATGATCTGTACCCGGGAGAGGTCTCGGTGATCAGCCTGTAGGCAATATCTCCCCTGCCGCACTCCGTCAGCGCGTCATAAATATACTGAATCCCTACCATGCCGCAGGTTAGCTTATATTCATCGCTCTCAACGATCTCGATAAGCTGATCGCAAAGCGCCTGCTTGTCGTAGTACAGCCCGGCCATGATCATCATCGAAATCGCGCACTGAGATGCGATATTGCACCGCCCCGACCCGTCAAGGTATTTCTCCTTGAAATCACGCGTGTGTTTTTCAAGCTTTTCTTGCCAGACCGCGTTTTCCTTGCCTGCTAAATTCTGCGCAAAAACGGTAACGGTGAGTGCCTTAATAAGATAAAAATCACCAACAAATTCCTTTGGAGTAAGCTCCGAGCTCTTATATCCCAACCAATCTCCCAGGATAAAAGAATAATTCTCAAGACACTTTCTTTCAAGGAAAAAAGCATAATTTTCCATAACGTCGATAGCCGACGTGAGCATAATGGTATTTCCCGTGTAAAGGTAGACCTTATAGGGCAGCTCGTAAAGCATGCAGTCGCAGACAGGACCGCAACCGTGACCCCAAGGCCAATCGGTGGAGGGGATGGTTCCGTGAAGCGAGCCGTCGGGGAAAATGCTTGCCTTTATATCCTCAAACCATTTTTCGTAAAGAGGTAGGATGTCAAAATTGATCAAGGTCTGCTCCACGCTGGCTTGCGCGTCGTTCATCCAGCCAAGCTTTTCCCTCGTGGGGCAATCGGTGAGACACCAGAACATATTGGAATAGGTTGACCTGATACCTGCATCATAAATGAAGTTTATTATTTCATTTTCCGAAGTAAAGCTTGACCGTCTCGCCACATCCTGATGGGTGAAATAAGCGGTAAAAGCCGACATGTCGGGCATCTCACTCAAGCCCTCCAAAGCCACGTACCTGAAGCCGTGATAGCTGAACAGAGGCTTGAAAATATCCTCACCGCCCGAGGCGATCATTTTGTTGACCATAAAAGGCGACTCGGGATAAAAGTTCTTCGCGTCCATTCCGTTGTGCTTTGGAAAACCCTTTTCGTCAACCTCCTCGGCGTAGCGGAAGATTATCTCTTTTCCCCTCTCCTCGCATATTCTCGTTTCTATATATCCCGACATATTCACACCGAAATCCACAAGATATCCGTTCTCTGTTTTTGTGACGCTGACGGGAGCTATTTTTTCAATCTCTCTGATGGGCTGGCACTCTGTGGGACGGAATTTGGCTGTAAGCGGCTTATTTTTCTCGATGGCATACTGCCAATGAGAGTCGTCAAAGCCCACCTGCATCCATTCATCACTCTTTTTTCTCATATCGTGATATTCGCCGCTTCGCAGATGGTTATATATGATATGAGAGCCTTCTCTGTCGCATTTCCAGCTTCCGTCACTGACTAGCGCGGTCTCGCAGTCAATTTCAATTCTCAGGCAAAACTGCGGCGCGTCACGCCAGGGCGCATCGGGATAAAACCACGCGCTCTTAAAGGATTCGTTTAAAAATCCGTTGCCGCAGATGACCGAGATAACGTTTTTGCCCTCGCAAAGCAAGCGAGTCACCTCATATTCGTTATACCAAAGTATCTTATCATAGTCACTCACGGCAGATATAAAAAGATCGTCGGTTATATCCTGACCGTTGATATAATATTTCGCAAAGCCGGGGCTTTGGACAAATATTCTTGCATTTTCGCAATGTCTTATAGTGAATTCCTTGCGAAAGCGCGGAGCGGGGTCATACAAGGAAAATGCCGACGCGCACTTCTCCGCTTTTATATATTTTGCGTTTTCAAAAACCGACGTTTTTTCCATAGCTCATCCTCAAAACACATAACATTATCGATCGTATTCATTATAACAAAATATTGTCTCAAATAAAATATCTGTAATTGACGAGTTTTTGTCCGTTTGTGATGTGTTTTTGGAATTATTTGTATTAAATCTATGTTTTGCCTTGCCATACTAAAGGATAATGTTTAGTACCCTCTATGGATCTTGAGGTTCTTGCGTATGAGATGAGAGGTAACGTTCAGATCAGCGCAAAAGCAACAGGTATCAGCTTGGCGTAAGATAAGCTTTTGAGGCTCGCGGTGTCTGCGCGCTGACGGGGAGATCAAAATTTTCCCTAAAAGAAAATTTCTCCCCGGCGGCAGCGCAGCGCCGCCCTACCATAAGAGGTTAGTATTACCTCTTATGGTAGCACATGTAGCAGTAGCAATTAAAATTTGATAAGGAGGTAACTATTATGGCTACAAACACACAATCCCGCAAATGGATGCTCACCATCAACAATCCGCAAACCTGCGAGCTTGATCATGAACGCATCCGAGAGATTTTAAGTCTGTTTTCCCCGGATTATTTTTGTATGGCAGATGAAATTGCCACAACGGGAACCTACCATACACATATATTCCTATATTCCGCATCCCCCATCCGCTTCAACACCGTTAAAAACCGTTTTCCCACGGCGCATATCGAGAAGGCTCTCGGTACGGCCCAGGAAAACAAGGAGTACATACAGAAAAGCGGAAAGTGGGAGGAAACCGAGAAAGCAGAAACGTCGGTAGAAGGTACGTTTTACGAATTTGGAGTGATGCCAAGTGAGTCTGAGGAACGAGATCCGAAGATGCACAAGCTGCTCCAAAAGGTAAAGGATGGGATGACCACTACCGAGATCATTGAAGAAACCCCATCCTTCGCGTTCAAGTCAAGGGACATTGACACGCTTCGAGAGAAGCTTCTGTATGAGCGATATCAATCCGAGAACCGAAATGTTAAAGTAACGTACCTGTTCGGTGCATCGGGAACGGGCAAGACAAGCGGCATCTATCAGAAGCACCCTGCAACCGACATCTGCCGTATCACCGATTACGGCGGCAGAAACGGAATCCGCTTTGATTCCTATCACGGACATGACGTGCTGGTGTTGGAGGAATTTAATTCGCAGATTCCCATTGAATCGCTGCTGAACATTCTTGACCAATATCCGCTGATACTCCCCGCGAGATACAATGACAGAGTAGCGTGCTTTACGCACGTATACATTACGTCCAACCTCTCGCTCGGTGAACAGTATCGCGCAGAGCAAGAGTCCCGTCCCGAAACATGGAACGCGCTTTTAAGACGCATTGACAAAGTATATGCCTATCACGCCGACGGTACGGTGGATGAGGTCGATTTCAAGTAAGGAGGGATAAGCTGTGAGATACGAGGACAAGGAACGGCTGAACCGGCAAACACAAAAGAAATACCTATGGCTACGGATGGTAAACGGATGTAAATCACTTGTTCAGAAGAAAGAGCGCATTTTCGTTTTGTGGTTTTTCTATCCACTCTCCATACTCATTTGGTATTTGTTCAAATCCAATCTCGGTCTGGAGGATGTTCCTCTGATTTCTCCCGTTCTTATTGTCCTCGTTGATCTGATGCTCCCGGCACTACTTATCGGCGGCACGTTCTTCATACTCATTCTGTTTGGGACACCACGCGGCTTTGATAAAACAGCCAACGAGTTTCAGCGAATCGGTATGACGAACTCTGCCGGTGAGGTGCCGATGCTTCTGACACGAACACAGGACAAAAGACACAGTAACGTGGAGATATTAGAGTTTGATGCGGTTGGCATCCCATTGACAGAGTGGGAGAAAGAGCGAGGATACATTGAAGCTGCACTGAACGTCAATATCGTCAAGATAATAGAGGGCAGAAACAAACGCAGGATTTTGCTCCACGTCGTTCCGGCAGACAACGGCTTGCCAGATTTTATTGAATGGGGCGATAGGTATTTAACTGATGACGATTCTACACTTGTTTTAGGAAGAAGCCAACTCGGTTTGGAGAGCGTGGATTTATCAAAGATCCCCCATGTCCTACTCGGAGGCTCTACCGGAAGTGGCAAAAGCATACTTCTGAAAGTCCTGCTCGTGCAGTCCTTAAAGAAAAATGCCATTGTCAGCATAGCCGACTTCAAGGGCGGTGTGGACTTTCCGAGAATATGGCACGACAAATGCAAAATGTGCTTTGATGAGGACACGTTGCTCACACTTCTCACGGAGCTTACCGACGAGCTGGAACGCCGAAAAACGCTGTTCAGGGACACCGGATGCGCCAACATAGGTGATTACAACAAGCAAAGCGCAGTCCCCTTACAACGCCATATTTTCGCCTGTGACGAGGTGGCAGAGGTGCTTGACAAAACCGGTTTGACAAAAGAGCAAAAAGAAAAAATCGGTCTGATAGAAAACCGACTCTCGATTATCGCACGTCAAGGACGTGCCTTTGGCGTCCACCTCATACTCGCCACGCAACGCCCCGATGCAAACATTCTGTCAGGACAGATCCGCAACAACATCGACTGCCGTGTGTGCGGCAGAGCCGATACCATACTATCCCAAATCATCCTGGATAACACAACCGCCGCAGAACAGATCCCGAAGGACAAGGCGGGCAGATTTATTCTCCACGACGGTACAGTGTTTCAAGGATTTTGGATTGACGAAACAAATTGCTTTTAAGAAAGGAGGCAGAATATAGAAAACAACAAAGTACCGATACACCTTAAAGTTGCGCTAACGATCAAAGAAGCAGCAGAGTATAGCAATATTGGAATCAATAAAATTGACAGTCTGTTGCGAAAGCCAAATTGTCCATTCGTGCTATTCGTTGGCACAAAGAAGCTCGTGAAGCGCAAGGAGTTTGAGGAATACATCAGCGAAAAGCTCACAATATAAGAAAACGCTTAAAAATTTACAAAATATTCTAAGGAATTTTTGCACAACCGCTTGAGAAAAAGAGTATTATGTGCTATAATTTATTATGTAGCAATGTGCTCTTTTTCTCTCTGCGAGAAAGGAGTTCAATATTGGGAAAAAATCTCAAAGGCAAAGACTGCGGTAAGGGTATCTATCAAAGAAAGGACGGGTTATACAGTGCGCGGTTTGTCGATAAAACAGGCAAACGGCACGAAAGGTATTTCCAGACGATTCCCGAGGCAAAGAACTGGATAGAAGAAGCAAAATATGCGGACAAGCACGATGATGTTTTTGTCGCAACCGACACAACTGTAGATGAGTGGTTCAACTTTTGGATTGAAAATATCGTTGGGGATTTAGCTCCCAATACTCTCCGAAATTACCGAGAGCGATATTTCCATAACATACAGCCTGTGATGGGAAAGATGATGATAGCGAACGTAAAACCGATGCATTGTAAAAAGGTGTTCATTCAGATGGATGCCGACTATGCAGGCTCTACGATCCGTCAAGCATATATCACGATGGGTACGATGTTTAAGGCGGCTAAAATGAACGACCTTATAGCAAAGCACCCAATGGATGGAGTACGGTTCACAAAGCCCGTTCGTGCAACGGACGATATTAAGTTTCTCACCCGTGAAGATCAGCGCAAATTTCTTGAAACGGCACGTCGCTCTCATAACTATAACCAATATGCATTGATCCTGGAAACCGGATTGCGTACAGGAGAAATGATCGGTCTAACGTGGGATGCGATAGATTTTGAGAAACGCACGCTGACGGTGAATAAGACGTTAGAGTTCCGTCATGCTCAACATTTTTGGAGAGCAGGACCGCCCAAGACACAGCAAAGTTATCGTACCATTCCTCTGACGGATCGTGCATACGAAATCCTCAAAGGGATATGGGATAACCGAGCAGGGCGAAAGGAATCTCCTATACTGTCTGAAACGCTGGAGTATATCGATAGGCGAACAGGAGTCACATCCAAGCTCGTGATGCGAGATCTTGTGTTTATCAACTATCGCACCGGCGCACCCGCCAAAAACAGCTCTTATGATACCCACCTCTACAAGCTCTGCGACGAAGCAGGGATCGAACGCTTTTGTATGCACGCTTTACGCCATACATACGCCACGCGGGCAATCGAAAGCGGAATGCAGCCAAAGGTGCTGCAAAAACTACTGGGACACGCCAGTATCAAAACAACTATGGATAGGTACGTTCACGTAACGACCGATTCTTTAGATCAAGCTGTAAGACAATTTCAGCAAAA
>JAFTRQ010000008.1 GCA_017462125.1 Clostridia bacterium
TATTATGTATCCATTTTATCCTTTTCATCCACGAATTTTGAAAAAATTCGTGGTTTATAGAAAGTTTCTTTGCTTACTTTCTTTTCAAAGAAAGTAAGCCGCCGGAGGCATGCGTCTCTCTTCCTATAAATCGCAATTTATGCGTTCCTTCTAAAATCCTCAACAAGTTTCCAAGCATTCTCGCAAAGATCCTCTTTAGCCTTATCATCAAGTGGCATAAAGGGCTCTCTGCACTCGCCGTAGGGTACGCCGTAGAGAGAGACGAGATGCTTGCAGGAGGGCAACACGCCGTTGCGGAGGACTGCCGAGATCGCTTTGTTGGCAACGCTCTGCACTTCTCTCGCTTCGTCAAATTTTCCTTCCTGCGCAAGTGAATAGATCTTTACCATCAGGTCGGGCATAAAATTATACGTGGTTCCGATACCGCCATGGGCTCCCGCCGCAAGACCCGAGAGAAGCATCTCGTCAGAGCCGTTATAAAAGACCTTTTCGGGATAGGTGTTCACCAATCTGTTAAGCAGATAGAAATCCGACGAGGTGAACTTCATTCCCTGCACTCCTTCGATCTCAAGAAGCTCGCAGAGCTGATCGTAGCCGTACGCCGTGCCCGTAAGTCCGGGGATATTGTAGATGATCACGGGCAATTCACTTGCCTCGGCTATCCGTCTGTAATAATTCTTGACCTCGGCAAAGCTATACTTATAATAAAGTGGCGTTACCGACGAAACCGCATCGGCTCCGCAAGCTTTTGCGTGCTTCGAGAGCTCCACCGTATCTTTGGTCGAAAGACAACCCACGTGTGCAATCACCGCAAGGTCGCCCTTGTTCTCCATCACCGTCTCAAGAAGCGCTTTTCTTTCTTCCGTCGAGCAAAGCACCATCTCTCCGCTGGAGCCGCCCACGTAAAAGCCGTGAACTCCGTCACTGCCCAGCTTTTTCACAAGCTCGCCTACGCGAGCGCTGTCAATTTTGTCACCGTCAAATGCCGTCATAAGGGCGGGCATAATTCCGTAAAGCTTTTTAATATCCATTTTTATCTCCATTCCGCCGCTACGGGAACCCCCAAAACTCACTTTGTTCGTTTCGGGGAACCCCTACATGGCGGCACAAATTGTAATCGATGCATTTTGTCGTCTGGCAAAATGCGTGTGCGAAACAGAAAAACTACCTATAAGCGGGAACTGCTTTCGCGCTAATCTTCTCTGTTTTTCCTATATTCAAACGGCGTACAGCCAAAATAATTCACAAAGGCGCGATGGAAGCCCGAAAAACTACGGTATCCAACCGTCAAAGCGATCTTGTCTATATTAAGATCGGTCTGCTCCAGCAGCTGTGCGGCACGGTGGAGCCTGACCTCTACAAGCTTTTCTCTGAAGCTCATACCGTAAATATTCGTAAAGACACGGCTGAGCTGTCGCTTGGACAGAGACATCTCCCGCGCCAGATCATCCTCGGTGATCTGCTTCGCAAAATTGTCGGCGAACCACATTTCAATATGATAATATCTGGAATGCTTGCTGTCGTCGGCAGTATATCCTATTCTTGATTCCTTATCTGTTGACAGCAGTCGAAAAATGCCAAGATATATCCTTTGTAAAAGCGATTGACAGACGAACGCCCACGCGGGCCTCCTCTCCTGCATCTCTCGTCTGAGCTCAAGCAACGTTGAGGGAATATTCTCGGGTGTTTCAAGACACGTGGGCTCGGTAACACGCTCAAGCACAGAGCAAAATTCATCGTACACCCTCGCTTCTCCGTGTACCTTCCCGTAAGAAAAACGGATCGCCAGCATTTTAGGCATAATATCTCCCGCACAGGTACTGTGATAGCATTTGGGCGGAATTACGCAAAGCTTCCCCTTTCCAAGCGCTATGACCCGATTGTCAAGAAGCCTGATCTTCAGCTCACCCTCAATTACCGCAATGACCTCGTAATAGGGATGGGAATGTATCTTCGGCGTGACCGCAAAGGAACCCACAAATCCCATATCGGGCGCAGTGTAAAGCTCAAGATCACCGATCTGTACCTTCAGCGTCAGCGAGTTGCAATCATTTGATCTCATTTTTTCTCGTCTCCGTTACAACGTCAAAGCATTTTCTCGCATCTACCGGCATAGTTACCACCGTCGCGCCGCACTCGGTGGCACCAATATGGCTCGTATATAGCGTGGATATCTCGGATCAGATCCTCTTCGGTAAACATATAGTCACCTCTCCTTTATTCTGTTTAAAATATTTATACCACACCGATCATAGGATTGTCAAGACTGTTTTGCGTCAAATATGACTTTATGCGCCTATATCCGATCACTATTGTCTCTTTCCGCAATATTAATGGTCAAAAAAACGCCGTGGAATTGCTTCGGGTTCTAAAGGACAGTCGAAAAGCCGATATGGATTTGGTTCAGTATCGGCTTTTTCTATTATGCCACCACTTTTGGTGGTGAGTAAGTGCGCATTTCCTGATAGTTTTTTGTGATATGCTGTCTTTGACAGCGTGATATTTTTGCTGTCGCAAAAGTGATATTTCAAGGCGTTGCCTTGAAGTGATATTCTATTCGCCTCCCAAAACTCGCGA
>JAFTRQ010000080.1 GCA_017462125.1 Clostridia bacterium
CGATATGCTGTCTCTGTCCGCACATAAGTTTCACGGTCCCAAGGGTATCGGTGTGTTGTATGCGAGAAAAGGAATCCCGCTGACCACTCTGATCGATTGCGGCGCACAGGAGAGAGGAAAGCGCGCGGGAACCGAGAATATTCCCTCCCTTGTGGGTATGGCAGCTGCACTGGAGGAAGCGTGTTCAAAAATCTATGAGAAAACAGCCGTACTCACAGCTCTCCGTGATAAGCTGATCGCCCGACTTTCGGAGATACCCCACTCGGTTCTCACAGGTGATTACGAGCATAGATTACCGTCAAATGTTAGCTTTTGTTTTGAAGGAATTGAGGGCGAATCGCTGCTCTTGCTCCTTGATGACAAAGGTATTTGCGCATCGTCCGGCTCGGCGTGTACCTCGGGCTCGCTTGATCCGAGCCATGTGCTCCTTGCCATTGGCAGAGTACACGATATCGCCCACGGTTCGCTCCGCCTTTCCTTGTCCGAGGAGAACACCGACGAGGAGGTCGAATACACGATAGGGGCAGTCAAGGAGGTTGTGGCATATCTGCGCTCGATCTCACCCATATGGCGCGATCTCTGCGAGGGCAGAAAGGAATTTATTATAAAGTGAGGTTATATAAAATGGCATTATACAGTGAAAAAGTAATGGATCATTTCCGCAATCCGAGAAACGTGGGCGCAATCGAAAACGCCGACGGTGTAGGAGAGGTCGGCAACGCCAAGTGCGGAGATATTATGAAGATATATTTGAAGATAGAGAACGACATGATTGCAGATGTAAAATTCGAGACCTTCGGTTGCGGCTCGGCAATTGCGTCAAGCTCAATGGCAACCGAGCTGATCAAAGGAAAGCCTGTGTCCGAGGCACTTGCACTTACCAATAAAGCGGTCGTAGAGGCACTTGACGGACTGCCCGCGCACAAGCTGCACTGCTCTGTGCTTGCAGAAGAAGCCATCAAGGCGGCACTCAAGGACTATTATGACAGAAACGGTATCGAATACGATCACAAAGCGTTCCCCCATTGCGCGTCCTGCGGACATTGTTGTTCCAAAATCTCTTGATTTACCTACCGACTTGTGGTATAATTGAAGCAATATCAGATCACGGAGGAATATTATGGTCATATCAACAAGAGGAAGATACGCTTTGCGCGTGATGCTCGACCTTGCCGAGAATGGAAACGGCGACTATATCGCTATGAAGAAAATAGCCGAAAGACAGGGAATATCTTTGAAGTACCTTGAGCGCATCCTTCCTGTGCTAACGCAAAATAACATCGTCGAGGGCGTTCAGGGCAAGGGTGGCGGCTACCGTTTGACTCGCAAGCCCGAGAAATACAAGGTCGGCGAAATTCTCCGCTTGACCGAGGGTGATCTTGCCCCTGTCTCTTGCCTTGAATGCGGAGCAGAGCCCTGCCCAAAGCGCGGTGAGTGCCGCACACTCCCCATGTGGACAAAGCTTCACGATATGATCGGCGATTACCTTGACAGCGTAACACTTGCCGACCTTTTGGATGGAAAGGCGTAATCCCAAAGATTGTGAATTGTTGTAAAAAAGATAATTTAGCCCTCGTTCCACAACGGAGCGAGGGCTGTTAGATTTTACAAATTATAAAAAGTTCAAATAGAAATTATATTTGATAAGTTGTACGTCTCTTTGTCAAAGGCTTTGACCATATTTAATGCTTCGAAAATGTCGTAGTCCACAATTTTGTTATCCTTCAATCCAACCACGCGATTTCCAATACCCTTGCTGAGAAGCTCGACGGCTGCATAACCCATTTTTGACGCAACAACTCTGTCGCGAAGCGTTGGATTTCCACCACGCTGAATATGTCCAAGAATGGTTGCACGTGTTTCAATGCCTGTCGCTTTCTGAAGCTGTTTTGCAAGCTGTGTTGCATCGCAAAGCCCTTCCGAAACAACGATGATGAAATGGTTTCTTCCGTTCTTTTGGGTTTCAAGAATCTTGTCGATCACATTCTGCAAATCAAAGCCGATCTCAGGAACGATGATGGCAGTGGCAC
>JAFTRQ010000081.1 GCA_017462125.1 Clostridia bacterium
CGTTGCCGAAAACGTCATCACGGGCAAGATCGGGCAGTTCTTCTGGCACGACGTGGAAAATCTCCCCCGCGACGGAAGCGTGACCCTGCTGGATACCCGCACCAACACTGAGGTCGCTCGCGGCAGAATCGACGGCTTTATGCACATTCCGCTTGACTCGTTGCGCCAGCGCATCGATGAGATCCCCACAGGCAAGCCCGTGTACGTGCATTGTCACAGCGGACTGCGCTCTTATATCGCTTGCCGCATCCTTGCCGGCAACGGCTTTGAGTGTTACAATCTCGCAGGCGGATGGCGGCTGTACGAATCGGTCATAAACGAAAGAACGGTGCCCGAATATGTTTGCACCGAATGTAAATAGCGGGCAGTGCCCGCCGCCAATCACTCGCCTATTCAAGCATTTTTGGTATATGAAACGACAGCTACGGCGAGGGTGTTTATTTCAATTTCTTATAAAAAACAAGGAGGTATATCTTATGTCAGTACAAAAACTGAATCAAAATAATTTTAATAACGCAATCGCAAACGGCACGGCTCTCGTGGATTTCTACGCCGATTGGTGCGGACCTTGCCGTATGGTTTCTCCCATCGTGGATGAGATCGCCGAAGAAAGAAGCAATATTACCGTTGGCAAGGTGAACGTAGATGATGAAAACGCCCTTGCTATGAAATACGGTGTGATGAGTATTCCCACTCTGATCGTTTTTAAGGACGGAAAAGAAAAAACAAGAATCGTCGGAGCAAGACCCAAAGCCGCCATTCTTGCGGAGCTGGTATGAGAAAACGTCTGTGGCTTTTGATTGCTGCTATTCTGCTTCTTTTTCCCGCGCTCGTTGCCTGTAATCGGCAAAACAACTCACAAGAGGATACGACCTACGAGCAGATCACGCCTGCCGAGGCAAAGGCACTTATGGATGGCGAAGAGGGATACATTATTCTCGACGTGCGAACACCCGAGGAATTCGCGGCAGGACACATTGCGGGAGCGATCCTGATTCCCGACTATGAGATTGGCGAGAAAGCTGAAAACATTCTCACCAATAAAGAGCAGCTGATCCTCGTCTATTGTCGAAGCGGCAGAAGAAGCAAAAACGCCGCAAATGAGCTTGCGGCGTTAGGCTATACGAATATTAAGGAGTTTGGCGGTATCAACGATTGGGAATACGGTACGGTGACCGACTAATACCTGCGGGGTGTTGTCAATAGGCAATGCTCCGCAGCTTCTTTTTGTCTGTGATCAAAATGCCTTTTCTCGACACCTCGATCACGCCGTCTGCGGCAAGATGCTTCAGCATCCTTGTCACGACCTCGCGGGCGGTTCCCAGATGGCGCGCAATGGTTTCGTGGGTCATATTCACGCTGTCGGTGCCGTTCGCCTGCGTTTCCTCCAACAGAAAGATCGCAAGGCGTTTGTCCATGCTCATAAAAACGATCTGCTGCATGATCCACATGACGTCCGAAAAACGGCTGACGGCGGTTTCCAAAGCGTAATTCTTTACCTCAAGATAGCGGTTGCTGACGTCGCCGAAGGCAGACGCGCTGATGTGGTAACAGTCGCTCTCCTCCTCCGCGTCTACGTATACGTCGAAGGTCACGCTTTGCAACACACAAGACGCCGAAAGCATACAGATCTCACCCGGCGAGAGGCGGTAGAGGGTGATCTCCTTGCCGTCCTCGGAAAGCATATAGAGGCGAAGTCTGCCCGAGCGCACGATAAAAAGCCCCGTGCAGCCCATATTGTCATGGACGGGTTGGGAGCGGTCAAAGTGCTTTTCCGCCGTGTTTTCGCACAGTAGCTGCTTATCCGCATCTGCAAGCACACTCCAGAACGGGAAATATGTTTCGTAGAATGCTTCAAGTGGCATGGCTTCGACTCCTTTCAAACGCCTTTTTTGTATTATACCATATTTTTATGAATTTTTCAATCACTTACAAGTTTTATATCGCTTTGTTATGGTTGTTGATCTGCGTTGGAAATTATAGAAATAAATGCTTTTACGGGAGAAATTATGCTGCCCACCCATACCTCGGGCGAAAAATGATACTTTTTTACCAAGGTGTTGCCCCCCATCAGGTTCTGATGGGGGCAGCTTCGTTGAGGTTCAAGTCCGACACGCCGTTTTTCTTTCCCCAAAGACCCTCTGTTTTTACCCGAAAAAACATCAATTTTAGGGTTTTCGCTCCACTTTTGAAAAGCCCCTTGACAAGCTTTTTTGAATATGTTATACTGACCTTACAAATCTGCTTTGGGAGGAAAAATTTGATGAAAAAAGCAATTGCCTTTTTGCTTTGTTTGTTTATGATCGTAGCATTGATTTCATGTAACAACAATGGAAATAATACCGATCTTTCAACCAACGATACCGAAAATACTACGTTGGTAACCCCGGGCGATCATACGACCGAGACGGAGGAGAAGGACATTGTAGAGCAACCTTCAAAGGTCGAATCTCCTGAAAACAAAATTGCTATGCAAGCGTTCCAAGCGGCGATCAACGGTGAAATATGTGTTGTTGATGAGCGTTTGGGTGAGATAAAATTGGAAGACTTTTGCTTTACAGGTAACGATACAAGCTTGTGTGACTGTAAATTTCTGAAAAAAGCAGTTGTGGATATGGACGGCGACGAAACAAAAGAATACGTTATTCAATCGGAAACAAAGGATCATATAGTATTACGCTACTATAATGGCAAGGTTTACAGCTTTGGCTTTGATGGTGATAGCTTTCATACTCTGAACACCGACGGCACTTTTTATTGGAGAAGGTTATCGGGATCAGAGGGGGCGTGTGTCGGATTAAATCAGCTTTCGTTTGACGGATCGTCACTGATCGTTAAGGAGGTTTACAAAATAATCATACACTCTGCTGAGAAGACACCGATTGCGTATTATATGGGTGACAAGCAGATAACGAGTGGTGAATACAGTGTCTATTATAACAACAATTCAAAAAGCTTTGCATCCTTCTCTCCATTTGACATTTCGTGTGACTATCTGATATCTTCGGAAGATGCCTATGCGATTGCGTCAAAACAATGGAGAACGGAAGACGGGCATACCGAGGGGGCTTGCGGAACAACACTGGTATCCAGAATTGTTATATTGGAAAAGCCCAACGACGACACCATGAGCTACCGCATATGCTTGCAAGTGGAAGCCTACAGCCACGCAAATCACGGCTGGGAAAGTCAGATGCCAAGGATTACAGTATATGACGAGCTATTGGTGAACGCCATAACGGGAGAATGCTTCGATATTCATGACATTTGTCCAGACGGTAAATGATAAGCCTTCACCAAGGTAACGCCCCCATCAGGTTCTGATGGGGGCAGCTCCGTTGAGCGTTTCAAGTCCATTCCCCCCATTCTCCGTTGCTTGATTGACAAAAAGGTTGCTTTGTGTTATAATAAGAGTAAACGAAGCAGTATCAATCATGGGGGAAATGCTATGGCACGCGCATTGTTTGAATCGGTTTTGTCCGAGGTCTTTCCGTTTTGGGGAGAGCTTTCGGACGGAGACAAGGATTACATCTGTCAGAATACGCTTGCGATGTCCTATCCAAGGGGGAGCAACATTCACGACGGCTACGAGTGCGCGGGGGTATATCTCGTGCGGAGCGGTTGCCTGCGCGTGTATATGCTGTCCGAGGACGGAAAGGAGATCACGCTCTACCGCTTGCACGGCGGGGATATGTGTATGCTTGCCGCCTCGTGCGTGTTGCAGAGCGTGACCTTTGACGTCCGCATCGACGCCGAGGAGAACAGCGAGTGCTACGTGATCGACGGCACGGCATTTGCACTTGTTTCAAATCGCAATCCAAACGTCAAAATTTTTGCGCTGGAGACGGCGGTCAGCCGTTTTTCGGACGTGATGTGGGTGATGCAGCAGGTGCTCTTTATGAGCATGGACCGCCGTCTTGCCATTTTCCTGCTCGACGAA
>JAFTRQ010000082.1 GCA_017462125.1 Clostridia bacterium
CCCGCAAAATTGTATGCCGTATAGCCGTTGCCTTCCAAAATACGACTGGCAATGTAGCTACGCAGACCGCTTTGGCATATCACGTACACGAGCTTGCCTTTTTCCACCTCGTCAAGGCGTTCTCTCAGCTCGTCAACGGGTATGTTCTTAAAGCCCTCAATATGACCTCGACGATACTCTCCGACGGTTCTTGTATCAAGGAGCGTTACACTTCCGTCACGGGGCAGCTTATCTGCATCCTCAAGATGCCACTGCTTCACTACATCGTTTGCAATATTATCGATCATAAATCCTGCCATATTGACAGGATCCTTGGCTGAGGAATACGGAGGTGCATAAGCAAGGTCAAGATCCTTTAGGTCGGTAGCCTTCATTCCCGCACGGATGGCGATAGCAAGCACATCGATGCGTTTGGCTACGCCCTCATATCCGACGATCTGAGCACCAAGCAGACGGTAGGTATCTTTTTCAAAGACCACCTTCATAGTCATCACTTTGCCGCCCGGGTAGTAGCCTGCGTGGTTCATAGGCGAAAGGATGACTGTTTCCGCGTCAAGTCCTGCCGCTTTTGCGCTTCGTTCGTTGATGCCGGTCAGTGCTGCGGTCATATCAAAGACCTTGATGACAGAGCTGCCCTGCGAGCCTTTATATCGGCTGTCAAGTCCGCAGATGTTATCCGCAATGATGCGTCCCTGTTTGTTGGCGGGACCTGCAAGGGAGATCAGCGCATCCTCGCCCGTAACGAAGTTTTTCACCTGTACCGCATCGCCTGCGGCGTAAATATCGGGAACCGAAGTTTCCATACGGTCATTAACAACGATAGCGCCTTTGATGCCGAGTTCCAGTCCCGCTTCTTTGGCAAGAGCTGTGTCGGGTGTAACACCGATAGCAAGCACCACCATATCAGCATAAAGAGGTGCATCGTCCCTTAGCAGCACCTTAACACCGCCGTCCTTTTCATCAAATCCCTCCACCGCACGACCGAGCACAAGCCTTACGCCGTGCTTTCTCATCTCGTTATGGATAAACGATGCCATATCCGAGTCGAAGGGACTCATCAGCTGCTTTGCATATTCAACAATAGTAACGTCCATTCCCAGCTCACGCAGATTTTCTGCAAGCTCAAGACCGATAAAGCCGCCGCCCGCCAACACCACCGATTTGGGTTTATTTTTATTTATATAATTCTTTATCCGAAGCGTATCTTCCACGGTACGAAGCGTAAACACTTTGTCAAGATCTGCACCGGGAAAACGGGGCTGTGTCGGCTTTGCTCCGGGAGACAGAATGAGCTTGTCATAGCTTTCCTCAAATTCTTCGCTCGTTTGCAAATTCTTGACCGATACCGTCTTTTTATCGGGGTGAATTGCTGTGACCTCGTGGTACACTCTCATATCCACACGAAAGCGCGAATAAAAGCTTTCGGGAGTCTGAAGTGTTAATTCCTCGGCATCGGTGATCACGTCCCCGATATAGTACGGCAGTCCGCAGTTAGCATAGGAAATATATCCCGAGCGCTCAAACACCACGATCTCTGTCTTTTCATCAAGCCTTCGGATTCGTGCGGCAGCGGTTGCTCCGCCTGCCACGCCGCCTACAATAACGATCTTCATATTACCGTTCCACCTTTCCGCCATAAGAAGATATACCGCCGATGTTATTTACCTTGGTATATCCCATTTGTCCGAGTGCCGCCGCAGCCTGACGGCTTCTTGCACCGGAATAGCAATAGACAAATAACTCTGTATCTTTATTTTCCACAACAGTTCTTATCTTGTCAAGCGTTTGCAGCGGAACGTTCTTGCTTTCCGGGATATGAC
>JAFTRQ010000083.1 GCA_017462125.1 Clostridia bacterium
GCTTTCATTCGACATATGAGCGACCAAGAAGTCGGTCAGCTCTTCAAGACTTGTATAGCAGAAATTACCGTCGGCATAACACCACTTGCAATATTCCTCGTTGAAAAATCCGTCCGGTTCTTTGCTGATGTTAGTGTCCTCAAGCGGCATACCGCAGCATTGGCAGACAAGATTTCTCGGTGAGCCGAGAAGCGTATTGATCGACACGTCAAACTCCTTTGATAGAAGCTTCAGCGTTTCCGTGTTCGGTATCGTTTCACCGTTCTCCCAACGGGAAACCGCCTGTCTTGTTACAAATATCTTTTCCGCAAGCTCCTCCTGCGAAAGACCTTTTTTCGTTCTGAGTTCTAAAATAATATCCTTTGTCTCCATCATTTCACCCTCCTGTATTTTGTGGTTATATTTTACCACAGATTGCCGCAGTCTGCAAGCAACTGTCTGTTGCTGCCTGATAAAGAAATTGAAATTTGGTTATCAAGAGTGAAACGGACATCTCGTTCTAATGCACTGATTGTTCTGCTTTGAGTGCAAGCACTTGATCTCCCCAAGCTCCATTTCCACGCCGAGATGTGCCTTGGCAAACTCAACGGCTTTAATGACGGCGAGATAGGAATCACGCTTACAGCAACGGGGGCCGCCTATCTCACCGATTGCACCAAGAGCCGCAGACGTCATTTTGTTCGAAAGTCCCCACGCTTCATTTGCAAGCGGAGTTGAGCCTGTAACGATGGAGACAAACATTCCTGCGCTCACACCTGCACCGCACGCTCCCCAAAATCCGCAAGCACCGCCGGGCACTTTCTTGCCTCTCACTTGCATCTCGGAGAGTGCTTTGGGTAGGTCGATATCTCCGCCGGCGTTCTTATATGCGGTAAGCAATGCCGAACCAACCATCACGTGATGCTCGGGACCGTGCATATGGCAGAATGGCAGATCCATCAGTTTTTGAATAATCTTGACGGGATTCTTCGAGGTTTCTGCAAGGCAAACGCCCACGATGCTGTCCATCCCCTGTGTATGGCACTCGTTGCATATGTAGTGGCCATTCTCACAGACCGTCTTGCTGTTCTCTTTTTTGTGACAGACGGCACATTCCATCAACTCGTCATTTTCCAAATATTTCAGCGGCGCACCGCAAATCAAACATTCATCTTTCATATTGCAATCCTCGTTTCTTTGTCTTCTGCGGTTAAAAATTTGAACCACGACATTAAGTTTCGATCTCGCCTTTCCAATCGAGAATCCCGCCAAATTCAACGATATTCGTGTAGCCCAGCTTGACCAGCTTTTCGGATGCCTCTTTACTTCGGCGACCGCTACGGCAATATACCATAATGAGCTGATCCTTATCGGGCAGTTCGGGGATCTCAGCCGTGTCGATGGTTTCGTTTGGCACGTTGATTGCGTTCGGAATATGCCCCTCGGCGAACTCATCGGGACGGCGCACGTCGAGAATGATATAGCCGGTCTCCTCTGCCATCATAGTCACCGCCTCATCCATGGTGATGCTGCGGTAGGTGTTGTTTGCTTGATTGCCAACGCCTGCGCATCCGGTGAACATCAGCGCGGACAATAATAACGGTATCAGTTTTTTCATGACTTTCTCCTTATGTGCTGTCGCACAGTATTATTCATATGATTATTATACCACAAAATGCGTGCTCTTTCAACATCATTCTGAAAACAACAAGGCGGCAGAGTGACCTGCCGCCAAAATTTATTCTGATAATAGATTGATCTTCTCTTCCTTGAGCAAGAAAGCATATGCCACAAGCGACACTACACTATCAAATGCATTGCCGATACCAAACATCAAAGCGATGCCCGTAAGCGTTGGAGTCCAAACATTTGTTGCGTAAAAAACGAACGCTATGCCGTAATAGATCGTGTTCGTGACGACAGATTCGAATAGCATATAATTTGTTTTACCGAGGCCGTAGAAGGTGGAGTCGAACACATTCTGAACGGCGTACAGCACGTAGAATCCAACGAGGAGTAGCACGAGGCTGAACAGCTTATCTACATCCGTGAAGCCAAGCACGTGCGTCATAAACGGCTTCCACACGGGAATGCTCGCGAACCACAAAGCCGAGATGATTGCCGTGATTCCGAAATAGCCAAGCGAGTTTTTGCGGATGTTTTCTTTATCGGTTGCGACCTCTTGCTTGATCAGCTCGCCGAGCTGAAGCACAGGCAGAAGAAGCCAGCCCCAAATGAAGTTATTGGCAACCCAATACGTTCCCTGCTCTCCGACCACGTTGACCATTCGCGCGATCATCACCATATAGGCGACGTTACGAACAAGCGATTCCACGCCTGAAATACCGCCGACCTTGGCGAACTCCTTCGTCCAAGCAAAATCGAGTTTGGCTTTTGCAAACACCTTGACCTCCTCCTTGGCGAGAAGGATTAGAGATACAACGAGCAGCAACGCGTTTACGATAATATTGGAATATCCGATTCCGTTCACGCCGAGATTGGCCGACACGGGCAAGGTGGAAACGAGGAATGTATCGGAAATGAGGCACAGCACAAGTCTTGCTCCTGTAAGCGCATAGAGATATTTGCTCTTATTCACAGTAACAAGCGCAACGAGCGCAAACTGCGTAAGAATCGAGAAAATGTTTGCGATACTCTCAATGCGTATGTAGGTTGCGGACGCGTCAATGATGCTCGCATCGGTCGCCATGAGCTTCAGCATCGGTTCAGCGAAGATCAGCACCACGGCAGAAAGAACAGCATATACGCCAAGCGAGATCAGCATACCTGTTTTGACACGGTTTGAAAATTCGTTCTTATCGTCCTTGACCTTGCCTATAAAATAGAACAGCGGAAGGATGATTGCCTCGTTCATGATCTCGTAAAGCAGATTCACCCACGAGAGCTGACCTGCGATTGAGAAGGAATACTCTCCGGGCAACTGACCGAGGAAGAAC
>JAFTRQ010000084.1 GCA_017462125.1 Clostridia bacterium
CTCGAAACGAAAAGCTTTTCGGCAAGCTCGTCCTGTGTAAGATGAGCTTCTGTTCGGAGTTTTTTTAGCTTTTCACCAAAGGTCATATCGTGTCCTCCCTGTTTCAGTGATCTTATTATATCATTCTCTTAAGGAATTGTCACGATACTTTTCGTCACGTTATCGTTTTTTATACACAACCAGCTCGGGATTTTCTCCGTTATCCAGCGTGAAACGGACACCTCGAACCGATGCATTGATTGTTCTGTTTCGAGTGCACACATTTGATCTCCCCAAGCTCCATTTCTACGCCGAGGTGTTCCCTTGCAAACTCCACAGCTTTAATGATGGCGAGATAGGAATCGCGCTTACAGCAACGGGGGCCGCCGACCTCACCGATTGCACCAAGAGCTGCGGAGGTCATCTTGTTGGACAAGCCCCACACTTCATTTGCAAGCGGAGTCGAGCCCGTGACGATGGACACAAACATTCCTGCGCTCACACCTGCACCGCACGCTCCCCAGAATCCGCAAGCACCGCCGGGCACTTTCTTGCCTCTCGCTTGCATCTCGGAGAGTGCTTTGGGCAGGTCAATGTCACCGCCGGCGTTCTTGTATGCCGTAAGGAGTGCCGAACCGACAAGCACGTGATGTTCGGGGCCGTGCATATGACAGAATGGTAAATCCATCAGTTTTTTGATGATAACGATGGGATTCTTGGACTTCTCTGCAAGGCAAACGCCTACAATGCTGTCCATTCCCTGCGTATGGCACTCGGTGCATAGGTAGTGGCCATTCTCACAGACCGTCTTGCTGTTCTCTTTTTTGTGACAGACGGCACATTCCATCAACTCGTCATTTGCCAAATATTTCAGCGGCGCACCGCAAAGCAAGCATTCATCTTTCATATTGTAATCCCCTTTTCTTTGTCTCCGGCGGTGTTATTTTTGCCCCGTGACAGTCTCACCCTTCCAGTCCAGGATCCCGCCGAACTCCACGATATTCGTATAGCCCAACTTGACCAGCTTCTCGGATGCCTCTTTACTGCGGCGACCGCTACGGCAGTACACCATAATGAGCTGATTCTTGTCGGGCAGTTCGGAAATCTCTGCCGTGCCGATGGTTTCGTTTGGCACGTTGATGGCGTTCGGAATATGCCCTGCCGCATACTCATCGGGACGGCGCACGTCAAGAATGATGTATCCGGTCTCCTGTGCCATCATGGTCACCGCCTCGTCCATAGTGATGCTGCGGTAGGTGTTGGTCTGATGATTGCTTGTACTCGCGCATCCGGTAAACATCAGCGCGGATAATAATATCGGTATCAGTTTTTTCATGTTCTATCTCCTTCTGTGCTGTTTCACAGTATCGTTCACATAAATAGTATACCACAAAATGCGTGCTCTTTCAACATTATTCTGTAAACAACAAGGCGGCAGATTGCTCTGCCGCCCAAATTTATTCAACTTTCAATATATTGATCTTCTCTTTTCTAAGTAAGAACGCATACGCCACAATAGATACCACGCTATCGAATGCGTTGCCGATACCGAACAGCAAAGCAATTCCTGTGAGCGTGGGAGTCCACACATTTGTTGCGTAAAGAATGAAGGCTATGCCGTAATAGATCGTATTCGTGACAACCGATTCAAACAGCATGTAGTTCGTCTTTCCAAGTCCGTAGAAGGTGGAATCGAATACGTTCTGAACTGCATACAACACGTAGAAGCCAACAAGGAGCAACACGAGGCTGAACAGCTTATCTACATCTGTGAAGCCAAGCACGTGGGTCATAAACGGCTTCCACACGGGAATGCTTACAAACCACAATGCAGAGATGATTGCCGTGATGCCGAAATAGCCAAGCGAATTTCTACGGATATTTTCTTTGTCAGCCGCAACCTCTTGCTTGATCAGCTCGCCGAGCTGAAGCACGGGCAGAAGAAGCCAGCCCCAAATAAAGTTGTTCGCAACCCAATACGTTCCCTGCTCTCCGACCACGTTTACCATTCGCGCGATCATCACCATATAAGCAACGTTACGCACGAGAGATTCCACGCCTGAAATACCGCCGACCTTTGCACATTCTTTCGTCCAAACAAAGTTGAGTTTTGCCTTTCCAAACACCTTGATTCCTTCCTTGGCGAGAAGGATGAGGGATACCACGAGCAACAGCGCGTTTACGATGATGTTGGAGTATCCGATTCCGTTCACGCCGAGATTTGCCGACACGGGCAAAGTGGAAACGAGGAAGGTATCGGACACAAGGCAAAGCACAAGTCTTGCGCCTGTGAGCGCGTAGAGGTATTTGCTCTTATTGACCGTAACAAGCGCGACGAGCGCGAATTGCGTGAGGATCGAGAAAATGTTTGCGATACTCTCTATGCGTATGTAGCTTGCGGATGCTTCGATAATACTCGCATCGGTCGCCATGAGCGTGAGCATCGGCTCTGCGAAGATCAGCACCACGGCAGAAAGAACGGCGTATACGCCAAGCGAGATTAGCATGCCAGTTCTTGTGCGATTTGAGAATTCGTCTTTATCGTCCTTGACCTTGCCTATAAAATAGAACAGCGGAAGGATGATTGCCTCGTTCATGATCTCGTAAAGCAGATTCACCCACGAGAGCTGACCTGCGATTGAGAAGGAATACTCTCCGGGCAACTGACCGAGGAAGAAC
>JAFTRQ010000009.1 GCA_017462125.1 Clostridia bacterium
ATCGGAATCTTTCAAACAATTGATCATCGAAAAGCTGAAAAAACAGTTAAACTGTGGATTGAAATAGCGAAAAAGCTCTCATTCGAGGGCTTTTTTGTTGTTTTCGTAGCTTTTTGCTTGCCTTAGGAAATATTCCGTTTTCGCTTGCGAAACGCGGTTGTCAAACCGCGAGGAATATTTCAGCGCGGCGCAAATGATCGTTCAATTTATTGAAAAATTGTATGCGCCGTGTGTTTTCGCAGCTTTTTTTCCGTGAAAAACGGTGAACAGAATGGTAAAATATGCTTGCAAGGTTACTTCAAGCCGGTGTTTGAGTCATTCCTTCACAGCGGTGCACGAGGATATTCCAAAGTGTATGCCAGAAGAACGCTTGCACCTTGAGCCTGTCAAGCTCGATATTCGCGGGTTCGAATCCCGCCGTATGCAATGATAGCATATCGCCAGTGGATTGGTTTTGTCCTTCGGGACGCAAAAAGAACGGTACACGAAATCGTGTGCGAGAACGTTTTTATTCAGACATTCGTTATCATTCGGCAAAGCGAGAAATATCTCGCAGAGCAATGCAAAAGCGAGCCTTGCCTGAGAATGGATACCGCGTTATCCCAATCAGTGCCAAAAGATTTCTTTCCGCACTGCCGAGGAGACACTCAAATTTTCAGCCGCTGCTTTTGCATGAATGATAGCGAGGCGACTTTACTACCTTTAAGGAGGATTACATATTATGAAAAAGATGATTATCAATGAAAATCAGAAGGGCTTTCTCTTCAAAAACGGAAAGTATATCAAATTACTCGATGCGGGTAAATATCACCTGTTTGGCGGCAAGGAGATTGAAATCTCCAACTTGGAACATCACGTCGTGTGCAGCAAGTGCGCTCTTGAAACCTTGCTTGCCGACAAAGCTATTGCCGAGCGCGTAGCAGTCGTAGAGGTAGGAGATGAGGAGCTTGCTCTCCATTATGTAAACGGTAAGTTTTCTTCTGTGCTTCGTCACGGAAAATATGCATTTTGGTCTGTGGTAGATCAGCATGAATTCAAAATCGTAGACATTTCAACCCCTGCGGTTGATGAATCCATCCCCGAGTACATCTTCTCGAAGATTCCTCAGTTCTACTACACCAAAATCGAGGTTAAAGAGTATCAGAAGGCAAGACTCTACTTCAATCAGAAGCTTGAGCGCATTTTGGATGCAGGCACCTACTATTTCTGGAAAACTTCCATCAAGGTTGACGTAGGCTTTGTCGATACCCGTTTGACACAAATGGATATCACGGGTCAGGAGATCCTTACTGCGGATAAGGTTTCTCTTCGCATCAACTTCGTCTGCAACTACCGCGTGACCGACTACGTCAAGATTCTGACGGAGATCGATGATTTTGAAGAACAGATGCACGTAGCGGCACAGCTTGCCCTGCGTGAATACGTAGGCAAATACAAGCTGGATGAGATCCTTGAAAACAAGGATCAAATGTCCGAGTTTGTATTCGGTAAGCTGAAAGCCAAGGAAAAGGAGCTGTTCGTAGAAATTACGGATGCCGGCGTCAAGGATATCATTCTTCCCGGCGAGATCCGAGAGATCATGAACACCGTCCTTGTTGCCGAAAAGCGTGCGCAGGCGAATGTCATTACGCGCCGTGAGGAGGTTGCATCCACCCGTTCTTTGCTGAATACGGCAAAGCTGATGGATGAAAACCAGACCCTTTACAAGCTCAAGGAGCTGGAATACGTTGAGCGCATCTGCGAGAACGTAGGCAACATTTCCTTGAATGGCAACGGCAACATTCTTAATCAACTCACAGCAATTTTAAACGGCAACAACGTCTAATCCTTTATATGGTCGGGCGCGTTGTAACCATCTAACTGCAATATATGCCCGACCGTACAGTATGAAAGGAGATTAGTATGATAGAGATAATTGGACAATTCAACACCGCCAAGTGCTTTGCCACCACTCTGGAGGACGGTGCGCGCGAGCAGATAAAGCAGGTGTGTGATACCGAGGCGTTTGCGTCCTCGAGGATCAGAATTATGCCCGACGTTCACGCGGGCAAGGGCTGTACCATCGGTACGACCATGACCATAACCGACAAGATCGTCCCCTCGATGGTCGGTGTTGATATCGGTTGCGGAATGTACACCGTGTACCTCGGCAACATTGATATAGACTTTGAGAAGGTAGACGAGGCAGCACACTACATTCCTTGCGGTAGAAACGTTTGGGAGGGCAGACAGGAGAGATTTGACCTTACACAGCTCCGTTGCTACAGAAATCTCAAGGATACCAAGAGACTTGAGCGTTCACTCGGAACACTTGGCGGCGGCAACCACTTTATCGAGATCGACGTGGACGAGAACGGAGGCAAGTATCTTGTTATCCACTCGGGCTCTCGTAATCTTGGCACACAGGTTGCTGAGTTTTATCAGCAGATCGCCGTTGACCTC
>JAFTRQ010000085.1 GCA_017462125.1 Clostridia bacterium
CCGTATGCAAACCGCACCTTGAAGCAAATCGCCGCATAAGGAGGTACATATAATGTCTAACTATTACAGAATTACAGCCTATTATCCCGCCGAGGATTGCACCTTTATCGCAGATTCCAACGGCAAATTTGAAAAGCTCTGGCAGTTCAGCGCCTATCTCGTCAGCAAGGGCGTGAAGGTGTTGGAGGTCTCCACCGATGAAAAGTTCCTTGACGGCAACATTCCTCGGGCGAAGGCGCATACCGAATATGTCTTTATTCAAGCCGCCCGTAAGGGACAGCCGACTATTTCCACCGTGACGATGAACGGACGAAATTACCGTATGGTCGAGGTCGCGGGAAGAAAGTATATCCCTGACAGAAACGAGGTGGGCTGATGAAAAAGGTTATGGACGGTCAACTCTCCATCTTTGATATTGTCATCGACCGTGAGGCAGAGGCCCCCATCGCGGAGGCTCCCATCGCGGAGCCTTCCGTCACGGAGATCATAAAGCCTGCTCGGACGGAACGGAGAGATGCGGAGTTTTGCCCGTATAAAATCCCGACTGTCAATGAGATCATCAAGCGGATTGACTCTGCCGCCTACAAGGTTGACCGTAGCCAACTGATTGCTGACGTATTTGAGTGCGGCGCGATCAGCATTTCCAACACCGTGGATTTTGCTCCGCAGATGAAGCGCGAGGAACGGTACAGAGATATTATGAACAAGTACCGCCCGGAAGAACGGGAGCTACTTTCCGAGATATTCACGCAGATATATATGCTTCTGTCCTCCGTCGTTTACGATAACGGGCATTTCAGCGACTACCTCGGAGAGCTATTTATGCGTTGCAATCAGGGCAACTCAAAGGCGGGACAGTATTTCACACCTTATCATATCTCGCAGTTTATGGCGAAAGCGTCCATCGGTGACGAGGTAGTAAAGAAAGCCGAGGACGATGGTATTCTGACCGTCTGTGATCCCTGTTGCGGAGGTGGCGGCATGATGATCGCCGCGCTGGATGTACTGAAAAACGATTATCATATCAATTACACCCGTCACTGCTTTATGGAATGCAGTGATATCGACCTTCGCTGTGTTCACATGACCTACTTACAGCTTGCTTTGGCGGGTGTTCCTGCTATCGTCAAGCATCAAAATTCACTCACACGGGAGCTTTGGAGCGTCTGGAAAACTCCCGCCTATATCTTCCAATACACACGCTTTTGCGAATACGAAAATTACGCTTAAAGGAGGGCGATTATGGAAAAAGGATTTATTTTCAATAATGCGGGAATGCGCTTGACCTGTCTTGCTTGGGGACAGAACGGGGAGCGCAACGTGGGACTGTTTCAGCGCGGGAGCGATGGAATGTATATCACCGCGCGGAATACCTCAAAGGACAGAGACGGTACGTACTCTTGGGCTTGGGGACATTACTTCACGAGCTATGAAACGGCACACGATGATTACGAAAAAAGATTGCAAGAACTGTTCAGCTATGCAAACTGATACGATCACGGGGAGCGTAACAAACTCCCCGTTTTTTTATGTCAGTAACAGTTGGGGAAATGTTTGGGTAAAGTTTGAGGTGTGGTTGTAGGGCGTGTGCTTGTCTTGATACAAGTCGGCTCGCTGCGCTCGCCGAGACAAGCACACGCCCTTTAACCTGACTTGACCGCCTAAACACGGAAAACGAAGCGCCGACGGATGCGAGGTCGCCGCTAAACCGCTTGGCGAACCTTCGCATTATTCCCGTCGGCGCGGCTTTTCGTTTTAGACCGTATTTGTACGCCGATTCAAACGTCAGTTAGATTTGCGTAGCTGCTTGATGACGGCGGGACTCACCTCTCCGATATAGACCCCTTCATCCCAGCAGGAGAAGTTATCAAATAGCAGGAGCTTTTGATCTTCCATCCCGATACGGCACACCACATCGTCATCCAGAATGTCCGATATGAAGTACATCGACAGACCTTTGGAGTACACGATCTTCTCCCCGGACTTTTCGATGTATTTCATAATATACGCCATAGCGTCACCCATACGAGCCTTATCGTCTATCGCTTCAAAATCACACCGTCCGAAATGCTCGTTGAAATAGGAATTTTGCACCGTAGTCTGACGGCGGTGAGTATTGAAATTGTAGTCCTCCTTCTCATAAAGGATCCCCGGCATCGTGCCCTCTGGAATGTAGAATATCCCGTGAAAGTGTAGCCGTTCCGTCTTGGGCGCGCGTTCCCATACCCCCGCATATTTCCAGTTCTTACGGGAGCAAAAGCGGCTCAGACAGATACCGAGTTTTTTACGGAAGGTCTGTTCGGTGTGGAGCTTGCCGTCATAGGTAAAGGTGCAGAAATAGTTAAATTCGTGTAGATTGACCTTGCGACTGAAACGCATACGGCGGCTAATGAGATTTCTTTGCTTACGCTCGATGTTGATATCCACAAACTCCACCGTTGCCTGTTCGCTCTTAAAGTAAGGACGCATACCCTCGATCAGCTTTTGCCTGCGTGACCGCTTGGGCTCGTTTATGAGCTTTTGATACAGTTCATTGAACAACTCCCGCCGTGTCGCCTTGCGTGGCACAGAGGGCTTTGTCGGGGCTTTCACGGGTATATCTTCCGTGACCTCTGCCTCGGCACATTCTTCCTCGCAATCATCGGCAAGAGGGACGGATACGCCCTCAATTTCCGAAAGCGCATCCGTTTCGTTTTCCTGTCCCGTGTCGGTCTGCTCTATGACCGTGACTTCTTCCTCCGGCATCCGAACACCGCGACGCCCGGGCGGCGGTCTGTACGGAATGGCAATATAGTGGCTCCCGTCGTAATATACTTTGGTATCCTGAAAAGACATAAAAACACCTCCCAAATTTGAATTTTAAGGATTACCGTTCTTATACAGAGAATTGATAAAATAGCTGTTCTGTGAGCGCAATTCGTCCACGCTCGCCTTTTCGGTCCGGTACGTTACATAATCGTGAAGCCCCATTTTGGACTTCCTTGCCATATCGTTAAAATAATCGCTGAAACAGTCCGTTGAAAAGCGGTTTGCATAGATCTTTTGGTTCATTAAGTAATATTTCTTCTTTTCCACCTCGCCGTCCTGCGTGCCGCGCTCCTTCTCAATTTTAGAAATGCTGTACCCATAGCGGTTATAGGTTTTCACATAATGCCGATAAATGACCGCCGTGAGCGTTTTGAGGATATGCACCAGTAGCGTATTGTCGCCTCTCCGATAACGGAAATCATAATACAGATTGAGAAAACGCGCAAACAGCCACTCCTGCACCATTTCCTCGATGGTAAAGAACGGGAGTGCAAGCCTCTGTTCGCCGGAGGACACGATATGCACGATGTCGCAAAGATCGCGGGCATCTGCCCCCCAGCTTTCGGGTCTCTGCTCGTCGGTAAACACCTTGATAAACGGAAAGTGATCCACCGTTGCCGAGTGCCTGCACATTTTCAGCCACGCATTGAAAAGGTCGTTTTTCTGGTTGGTCTCGTCCTGTCCCTTTTTGACCTCCTTCAGCTCCAAATTGTTGCCGCGCTCCTTGCCGACCTCGGTGATCGCCACGACGCCGAACTCAAAGCTGCCTGCCTTTTCGTTGTTTTCGATGACCTTCTTACCGAGGCGGAGAACGTCAAAGTCGAGGATATGGGCGTAGCGGCTGTTCTTGCCATAGTCGAAGCGGAAGAAATCAAAGCTCCACATCGGGAAATTGCCGCCGTCAAGAAAGCGGTTATCGGTACGGATGGAGTAATTCGCTATAATGAGTGAGGACTGCATCACATAGATAAAATAAGCCTCTGCGTATGTTTCCAGAATGTCAAAGAGATCGGCGCGGGAAAGCCCGTCATCATAGGTCATTCCATACCGTTCCGTATCGTAGCCGTAAAGCTGTAAGCGGCTGTTTCCGTGTTTGCTGTACCTCTCTTGCTTCAAGCGTACCCATGCCTTGACGGTAGCGAGGTTATACACCGTTCCAAACTCCATACACCGCCGCAGCTCCATCTCAAAGCATACCCACGGAAAATACGGAAACTTCATATCGTTTTTCTGTATGATGGAGAGTGCCTTTTGCCGGAACATCACCTCTTGGGATAGCGTCATATCCGTAATGATGGTGGTTTTCTTCTTTCCCATAGAGCCGCAGGTCATTGACACGATAGGCAGCTCATTGATAAAGCCGCAGTTTTTCGCCTCCATGTGCCGCAGCCTTGCAAGAGCGAGCGTTTTGCGGAAGTGGAGAAACCACAGATAGACCGCCACAAGGATGATCCACGGCGGCACGCTTCCGAAGAACACCTGCAAGTCAATGAGCAGCTTGGCAAGCTGAACGTAGAGCGTTTCGAGCTTGTAGGACACGGCGAAATAAAAGTAATAGGCGAAGAACTCTACGATGATCGTGGCGAGGTTCAGACTGCATACCCATATCAGCGCGAGAATGACCAAAATCCACGCTCGTTCTTTTAGAAATTCAATGTACCCGACCACAAATCGCTTGACAGGCTGATAATACACTTTCGCGTATCGTTTGAATAAGACCAGCGGGACGGTATCTTTGTTGTGGTTGGTGTTACAGCTTTGATAGAGCCGTCTGACCGCGAGGTACAGAATAAGGATACACGGGAGCAGTACCAAGCCTGCCTTTGCTATGACCTCTAATTTGTCTGTGATGGCGTAACCGTAGGCGCGGAAATTCTTGCCGCTGAATAAGAGTGTGAAATATGCCTTGACCTGTTCTGTAAATCCGTTCCATTCCTCCGGGAGAAGCTGCCAAGATAACACATCCGAATACTCCGTGACCGTTGGCGGCGTACCGTTTGGAAGGTGAAAGAGCTGACAGAAAAAGAATTTGACCGACAGCCCGAAATCACGGAAGGCTTCACCGAGGCGCAAATAGGACGAGCAAAAGGTGAAGATTGCCAGCATC
>JAFTRQ010000086.1 GCA_017462125.1 Clostridia bacterium
AACTGTTTAATAAGAAAGGTCTGTTGAGATGACAAAAAAGAGCATCTATCTGGATAACGCTGCAACCACAAAAATGAGCAGAACGGCGATCGACGCTATGCTGCCATTTATGGATGGTATTTACGGGAACCCTTCGAGTCTTCATTCCGTGGGACAGGCAGCCAACGAGGCACTTGTAAACGCACGGGAACGGATTGCAAAATTGCTCGGATGTGAGGCAAGGGAGATCACTTTTACCTCCGGTGGAAGTGAAGCGGATAATCAGGCCATTATCTCCGCTGCACATATTGGAGAGCAAAAAGGGAAGAAGCATATCGTCTCCACTGCATTTGAGCATCACGCTGTTTTGCATACGCTAAAGAAGCTTGAAAAAGAAGGTTTTGAAATCACTCTGCTTGATGTTCACGAGAGCGGTCTTGTAACCGCTGAACAGGTGGCGGAGGCGATCCGCGAGGATACCTGTCTTGTAACCGTAATGTATGCAAATAACGAGATAGGTACCGTTCAGCCTATCAAAGAGATTGGTGCTGTTTGCCGTGAAAAAGGTGTTGTCTTCCATACCGATGCGGTGCAGGCGGTGGGACATCTTCATATAGATGTAAATGAACAGAATATAGATATGCTGTCCTTGTCGGCGCATAAGTTCCACGGTCCTAAAGGGATAGGTGCTCTATACGCACGAAAAGGAATCGGGCTTATGAACCTTATCGAAGGCGGTGCGCAGGAGAGAGGAAAGCGTGCCGGCACCGAGAATATCCCTGCTATCATGGGAATGGCGGCGGCTCTTGAAGAGGCTTGCAGCCACATCGACGAAAATGCAGAAAAATTAACAGTCTTGCGGGATAAGCTGATTGTCGGACTTTCGGAAATTCCGCATTCTATACTCAACGGTGATGAAAAACAACGACTCCCCGGCAACGTAAACTTCTGCTTTGAAGGCATTGAAGGAGAATCCTTGCTCTTACTTTTGGATGATAAGGGCGTTTACGCTTCTTCCGGTTCTGCGTGTACCTCGGGTTCTCTTGATCCAAGCCACGTACTCCTTGCTATCGGCAGGGTGCATGATATTGCTCACGGCTCACTGCGGCTTTCTTTGAGCCATAAAAACACCGAGGAAGAGATCGACTATACGATAAATTCAGTCAAAGAAGTTGTGGAATACCTGCGTGGTATTTCTCCCATTTGGAGAGATCTCGTCAGCGGCAAGAAAGAATTTGTGATTAAGTGAGGAGACGCGAAATATGATCTGCGTATATTTTGATGTGTGTTGATTCGCGTCACGAATTTGTCGGAGACAAATTCCAATAATACAGAAAGGAATATAGATATGGCTTTATACAGTGAAAAAGTAATGGATCATTTCCGCAATCCCCGCAACGTGGGTGTGATCGAAGACGCTGACGGCGTTGGCGAAGTCGGCAATGCCAAATGCGGCGATATTATGAAAATATATCTCAAGATTGAGAACGACATCATTGTGGATGTGAAGTTCGAAACCTTCGGCTGCGGCTCTGCAATTGCCTCCAGCTCTATGGCAACCGAACTGATCAAGGGTAAGCCTGTCTCGGAAGCGCTTGCCTTGACCAACAAGGCCGTTGTTGAGGCACTT
>JAFTRQ010000087.1 GCA_017462125.1 Clostridia bacterium
CGGTGATTCGATCGTAACGGTACGCAACGGCAGTATCGTCAAGCTCCACGTACATACCATGACCCCTCAGAAGGTGCTGGATTTCTGTCAGCAGTACGGTGAATTTCTCAAGGTCAAGATCGAGAATATGTCCTTGCAGCACAACAATACCGTGACGGGTGACGAAGAAGCAACACCCCAAAGAGAGCGAAAGCAATATGGTGTCGTTGCCGTTTGCTCGGGAGAAGGACTTAAGGAGACCTTCCGCGAGCGCGGTGCCGACGTGATCGTGGATGGGGGACAAAGCATGAATCCCTCGGCGGAGGATTTTATTGCCGCCTTTGACGAGGTAAATGCGGACGTGATTTTCGTATTCCCGAATAACGGAAACATCGTCCTTACAGCTGAGCAAGCGGCGCATCTGTACGGTGGCTCGGATGTTCGGGTTGTGAAAAGCACGACCATTGGCGCGGGATATGCGTCTCTTTCTATGCTTGATACAGGTTCGGGTGACGTGGATGCCATCGTCGAGGATCTGAATATGGCAATGGAGGGTGTGATTACCGCTGAAATATCCCATTGTGTCAGAGATGCGAGCATCGACGGTATGGAAATGCACGTCGGGGATTATATCGGATTTGTAGGAAAGGCGCTCTTGTCCGTCAGAAGTGAAAGGCTGGAAGCCGTCATCGAAACCATCGACAAGGCGGAACTTTCCGACCGCGAGATCTGTATCGTGATATGCGGAAAGGATGCGACGGTTGAAGAAGCGAAAAAAATAGAACAGTACATTCATACCAATTACTGCGGAAAAGAGGTATATATTATAAACGGTGGTCAGGACGTTTACGATTATATTCTGATCATCGAATAAGGGAGGAGCCTATGAAGATATTTCTTTTCGTAGCCGCAGCGATATGTGGATACTTCGTTGCGGGAATGAACCCGGCGATCGCCATATCAAAGGCTGTTTATAAAAAGGACATCCGCGAATGCGGAAGCGGAAACCCCGGCTTTACCAATTTCAAGCGCACGTTTGGCAACAAGTGGGCTTGGTGGGTGCTTGTGCTTGACCTCTCCAAAGCCGCAGTTGTCGTAGGACTTTTTGCATATCTATTGTCCCGTCAAGGTGTAGATTTTCAATTCGGAGCGGCATACACGGGTATTTTCTGTATGCTCGGTCACGCTTTTCCGTTTCAGTTCAAATTCAAGGGTGGCAAGGGATTTCTCGTCTGCCTTTCCACGATGTTCGTCATCGACTGGCGCGTGGGACTTATCGCAACGGGAGTTATGGTGGTTCTGCTTTTGACCACAAAATATATGTCACTTTCCACCACGGTTGCCATGCTTCTTTGCCCGATATTGCTGATCCCCTTCGGTGCATCGATACCCGTGATTCTGATGGCTGCCGCGTGCGCGGTATTTATGGCAGTCAGACACAAGGAGAACTTTAAGCGTCTCGTAAAAGGAACGGAATCTAAGTTTTCTTTGAAGAAACGCTGATAAAAAAACAGAAAAGGAGGAAATTCGATATGCACAGGATACTAAAGAAAAACGAGATCTTGACGATCCCAAATCTGCTCAGCCTGGTACGTCTTGCAATGATACCCTTGATCGTATGGCTCTATTGCGGGGCAAAGAATTATTATGCGGCAATCGGAGTGATCCTCCTTTCAGGGGCTACTGACGTTATTGACGGCTGGATTGCCCGACATTTTAACATGGTATCCGATTTTGGCAAAATCCTTGACCCCGTGGCTGATAAGCTGACACAGGCAACCTTGCTTCTTTGCCTGCTATCCAAATATAAGCTGATGTGGGCGCTTGTCGTTTTATTTGCCGTTTGTGAGATTGGAAAGCTCTCCCTCGGTGCTGTTGTGATGAAGAAGCACGACGAGGTAAACAGCGCAAAGTGGTATGGGAAGGTCAATACCGTTATGATCTATGCGATCATGATGATTTTGATTCTGTTCCCGAATATGAACTCTGCCATAGCAGACGCTCTGATCACGCTATGCGGCGCAGTCATGCTGATATCTCACCTGTTATACGCTCGTTTTTATTACAGAATTCTGCATGGTGGAAAGAAAAACAGAAACGGGAAGGAAAAAGGATGATCAAAAGGACCGTGACCGGCGCGGGAATTGCCGTGCTGGTTTATCTCATTATATTTTTTTCACATATCGAGCCGCTACTGTATGCGGCAACCGCCTTTCTGTGCATTTGCTCGGTATATGAGATCTACCGAGTGATCGGGGTCGATAAGGACAGAAAGGCACTATTTATTTCAATTGGCGCGGCGTGTGCCGTGTCGCTGATACCGATCCCTCGGTATGAATATTTGTTGACGGCGGTATTCGTGCTTGCCATAGTCGTATTTATTACCTTGATGATGCGTGTAGGCTCTTACCGCTTTACGAGTACCAAGCAGGCCGCCATAATCGCGTTTCTTGTCGTGCTGTTATTCAAGGCTATTCCGTCGCTCAGAGCTTTGGCGCACGGCTTGTATTATCTTACCTTTGCGGTAACGATCTGCTTTATCACCGATATATTTGCCCTCCTGTTTGGAAAAGCTTTTGGCACACATAAGCTCTGTCCAAGGATCAGTCCGAAGAAAACGGTTGAGGGTGCGCTTGGCGGAGTCGTATGCTCGATGCTCGTCGCGGCTTTGATGATGCTTGTACTTGAACATCGTACACAGCTTCAATTTGATAGAGAGACGTTCGTCATTTATATGATCTTGACATCGGTGATCGGGCAGTTTGGAGACCTTTGTATGTCGGCGATCAAGCGTATCTGCGGTGTGAAGGATTACAGCAATCTGTTTCCGGGGCACGGCGGCGTTCTTGACCGATTCGACAGTCATCTGCTTGCCATAGCGTTTACGCTTGTGTTTTGTACTGTAAGCGGAGGATTTATATTGTAAAAATGCCTTTTCGGGCTTGACATAGATACCAAAAATTTCGGAGGAAATTGTTTTGAATACATATCGTGCAGGAATAGACATCGGCTCCACGACGGTAAAGCTCGTGGTTCTCGATGATGAAAATAAGATCATATACGGAAAATACAGAAGGCACTGTGCGCATACGCAGGAAAACCTTGCACAGCTTTTGAGGGAGGCAAGGGAATCCCTTGGCGATTGTGAGCTGAGTCTGCGGATTACGGGATCGGGCTCGATCAATCTTGCAAAGGCAATGGATATTGAGTTCGTGCAAGAGGTGGTCGCTGTTGCAACCGCGCTCAAGCATGAAGCTCCCCAGACCGACGTTGCCATTGAGCTTGGCGGCGAGGATGCGAAGATCATCTATTTCACGGGTGGTCTTGAGGAGCGAATGAACGGCGTTTGTGCGGGCGGTACGGGTTCGTTTATCGATCAGATGGCGGCACTCTTACAGACAGATGCCGAGGGACTCAACAAAGCCGCTGAAAACTACAAGGAAATATACCCCATTGCTGCGCGTTGTGGAGTGTTTGCCAAGACAGACATTCAGCCTCTCATTAACGAGGGCGCGAGTACGCCCGATCTTGCCGCTTCGATCTTTCAAGCGGTAGTCAATCAAACGATATCCGGACTTGCCTGTGGAAAGCCAATACGAGGATGCGTGGCGTTTCTCGGTGGTCCGCTTCATTTTATGCCCGAGCTAAAAAAAGCCTTCATTCGTACACTGAAGCTCACGCCCGACAAGGTCGTGGATCCCGAAAATTCCCATTTATTCGCGGCAATGGGCGCGGCGCTTGAAGCGGGGGACGGTGCATCGGTCTCCATTGAC
>JAFTRQ010000010.1 GCA_017462125.1 Clostridia bacterium
GAAGTATGCAATAAAGCCGCAGACACCGACGAGCGCGAGCACGATCACAACGTAAATGATGATCTTCGTCCATTTCATCATAGCCCTGTCACCCCCTTAAAAGGACAGCGTGGAGCTATCCAAAGAGACGCTTGCGACGGCAGTGTTATCAAAGCGGATCTTGATGGTCTCGGAGAGTCCCGAGGTCTTTTCCGTGATGGTTACGGTAAAATAGCAGTCGCTCGCGTAGGAACGGAAAGCGTTGGAGTAGGCGCGGGTTCTGCCGCCGTCCTGTCTGGTCATACTTCCATAGTAGTCCTCGATGGCTTTGAGCGCGTTGACGGTCAGAACACCGTTTGAATAGCTTGCCGAGATTAGCTTATCCTGAATGGTGGAGAGTGCCACCGTTGTATCCGAACTGTCATACCACTTGGTAGAGCCGGTAGCTGTGTAATACTCGTAGTATCCGAGAACAACAGAGCCGACCGCACTGACGGTCACTTCGATATCGTCAAACTGGCTGCCAACAGAACCGAAGGGGTTAGTCAGGCTGACATTGAAGGTATAGGAGCCTCCGGGGGCGATATGGTATCCGTCTGCCGCTGCCGTGAGCGAGCTGGTAAAGACGATATCCGTGGGCTTGCCGACGTAGGTGGCGATACACTGTGCCTTGAAGCCGCTATCTCTTGTGGTAACGGTAATGACGATATTGCCCTCAAACGCCTTGTAGCAGGTGACGGTTGCAGTGGTGCTTCCGTCAGACTTGGGAGTAACGGTTACATACTCGGTGACGCTCTTTGTGTTGGAGCTGTCCGCCCACGCAACCGACCAATCTACTGCCTTATTTGCCGCCGTTGCGGGAAGGACGGTTGCGGTCAAGGTCTGCTGGAGCGTATTTGTGCCGGACTTGGTTGAAAGCATCATCGGCGTTGCCGAGAGCGTGATAAACTGACTGTTGACGGGTTCAAGAGAAAGCCCCGTCTTGGTTGCCTCATTTGCCGCCACGTTCTGAACGGTGGTATCCGTTTCGGTCTCGGTATCCTCGGGGGTGCAGCCCACGAGAGCGAGCATTGAGAACACCGTCACCACGGCGAGCAGGAGAGCAATGAGTTTCTTTGTGTGTTTCATAAGGTAGATTCCTCCTTGTTATTTAGATTTCTTTTTGCGAGACTGCGCGTACTTATCTGAACGGTAGCGGTTGACCACGCCTTTTTTGAAGCCCTGCGCCGCTGCCGATCTTGCGGATGCGCGTTTCGGGATGTTGTACGCTTCCTCCCAACCGCGCTTGAAGCCGACGTCATAAGCGGTATCCTTATCGCTTTTGACCTGCCTGCGATATTCCTTGACCTGTTCGGTTTTCTTGCCTACATAGGCTTTGGTTTTCGCACCGGCTTTCTTCATTGTGGACTTAAAGCCCGATTCCTTTTTTGGTTGCTGTTGCATCCATAGAAAACCTCCTTTGCGTGAAAGTGAAAACTGCGGCTTATACCCGACCCATAGCCAAGTACAAGCCGCAGAAACGATAATCGTTTTTTAACGCTTACGCCTTGATATTATTTCAAGAGCATATTAAGCAGCGCCTTGTCGGACGCACGGAATGGCTTGATGGCACACTCGTATTCCTCGCCGTTCTCGTCGTAGGACTTGACCGCGTAGGTGTTGCCGGAGATGGTCTTGCCCGTAGCGTCATCCTTGATCTCAAAGGGCTTGACTACAAGCTCCGCTGCCATGGTGTTGCCGAACACGATATCCAGAACCGTGTAACCGCCCTTATCGGGGGGAATGATAGCAACCTTCA
>JAFTRQ010000088.1 GCA_017462125.1 Clostridia bacterium
GACCAAGGAGAATATCCACGGTATCGTAGATCTTCTGATTGCGGATCTCAACAAGCGCTTGAAGGATAAGCAGGTATGCGTCAAGCTGAGCGACGAGGCAAAGCAGTTTATCATTGACTCGGCTTACGATCCCACCTACGGTGCAAGACCCTTGAAGCGTTTCATTCAGTCGAAGATCGAAACCCTGCTCGCGCGTGCCATCATCGGCGGCAACGTCGAGCCCGAAACGACCTTGGAGATCGATTGTGAGAACTCCGCTCTCGTAATAAAATAACACTCAGCCCTCGCTCCGAATGAAGAACGAGGGCTTCTTTTATTGCTTATAGATGTATTTCACAGAGGGTCTGCCGCCGGTTTCGTAGTCCATGCGGCTGACAACAAATCCGATCTCGCTCAGGTAATTCATATAACGTCTGACCGTGACTGCCGTGAGGTTGACGACAGTTGCGATCTCGTCACCCGTAAACCATTTGCCGGAGTGTTGCTTCATATGCTCCATCAAGAGCTTTAATGTCTTTTCTTGAATACCCTTTGGATAAATCTCGTCGCTCTTGTTCTTTTTGCCTTCCATAATATAGTCAATGTTCGTCTGATTGAGCATGTCGAGATTTTGAAGAGCCTTGGTATGAGCAACATACTTATCCAGCGCGACCTGGAATCGCTCGTATGTAAAGGGCTTTACGAGATAATCCACGATACCGAAACGCATAGCCTCCTCAAGAGCTTCCCTGTTATTCGCCGCCGTAACCATAATGACGTCGCAAGAGCATTTCATATTTCGGATATTCTTCAAGGTCTCAAAGCCGTCCATGATCGGCATATAGACGTCAAGAACAACAAGATCCACCTCGTTTTCCTCCAAGAAACGTAAGGCGCTCTTTCCGTCTCTGCACTTTCCGACAAGCTCAAAGCTACCGTTGCGCTTGATATATTGCTCGTTGATCATCGACACCATTGGGTCGTCTTCTACGATTAAAACCTTATACATGATCTCTCCTATTTCTCCATTGAAAAGCTAACCGTAAACGACGTACCAATGCCCTTTTGCGATTCAACGGTGATCTTTCCTCCGTAATTTTCAATTATGGACTTCACTTGATAAAGTCCAGTGCCGCGTCCCTCTCCCTGTGTGGAGTATCCGTTATCAAAGATGTGGTCTATGTCGCTCTCATCAATACCGGTGCCCGTATCGTCTACGGTGATCAGCAATGCTCCGGGCTTTGAATAGATGCCGAACATAAGCTCGTTGTGAGCATCGCTTCCTGCTTCCTTATTCATAGAATCGTAGGCATTGTCGATAAGATTTCCGATCGACGTGACCAATACCTCAGACGGCAGGTGGATATCGGATGCAGAATAGAATGATTCCTCTCGCAAGACAAAGGAAACGTTCAGCTCAGATGCTCTTGCAATCTTACCGATCAGCAAAGCGGCTACCGCAGGGTCATTGACTGCATTCATTACCTTGCTGATATTCTCTCTTTGAACCATCGAGATATTTTGGATATACGAGGCTGCCTCGCCGTACATCTCCATTTGAATCAGACCGAGTATGACGTGAAGCTTATTGGTAAAGTCGTGATTGTTCGCTCGCATGGAATCCACAAGATATCTGGTTCCTGAGAGATCCTCCATCAGCTTCTTATATTCCGCACGATTGTGTAGAATCGCTACCTTGCCAACTGTTTCGCCGTCTTCTATGATCGGCACACGATCTAAGATAATGCTTTCCTTACTGATATTGATGTTAAACTCTTTTCCTTCCAGTCGGATGGCGTTTGAAAGGATGGCATCGCCTGCGCAGTCAATGCTCTCTCCCACAACGATCTTTTCAATGTCACCCCAAAGCATTTGCAGTGCGGCGGCGTTACAGTATTGTATCACACCGTAATTGTCCACTGCAATAATTCCTTCCTTAAGAGCCTCGAGCGTGTTGTCTCGCATCTTATACATTGAGGTAAAGACATCGGGCTCGTATCCAAGCAGGCTGCGTTTGAGCTTTTTGGAAAGGCTTGCAGTGATTATGACCTCAATTGCGATAGCGACAAGCGTAATGCCGGCAAACATCAGAAGCGTCTGCATAGTTTCCGTTTTGATGTTCTCCATCAGCATAATTGCCATTACAAATCCAACATACTCTCCGTTACTATCGTATATGGCAGCATAAGCTCTTCTTTGCTTACCGGAAGGTCCTACATCGTCGGTCGTATAGTATTCGCCCGATTCCTCGTCAAACACAGGCATCGTTCCCTCATACTGGGTTCCGATCAAGGATGAGGTGGAATGGTAAATTCTCGTTCTGTTCTTATCTACAATAGAAATAACATCGATGTCGCTAAGAGATTCCTTTAAGGAATTCAGGTATTCGGAAAGCACGTCACTTCCTTCAATATCATCACTGATCTCTTGCTTAGTGATAGGGGAACTTGCAATCGTTTCCGCAAAGTTCTGCAGATTGCGGTCACGCTTTTCGGTCTCGTATCTTAGATTGATTATCGTTCCAACCGCTCCGAGCAAAATCGCAAGCGTTACGATCAGGATAAGCTGTGAGCGGAAAAGCATACGTTGGATGCCCTTGAGCGTCACTTTGTTCGACTGTTTATTTTTCTTTTCTTTGATGATGCCCATATGACCTCCCCAAGCGCCTGCCCAATTTTATCTTAAATATTATACCATAAGTTCGGTGATATTTCAATAAAATCACTTACGAAAAGACTTTTGAAAGTAAAATAAATGCCGAAAAAGAAAAAATATCTTTCTATGTTTCGAAAAATTGCCTTTTTAATGAAGTCGTGATATCATATAGCCACAACAAAGAAAAAGGAGAAAAAAATCATGGGACAGATTTTAGAAACAATTATGCTACTTTGCTTCGGCTTCTCTTGGCCGCTCAACGTCATTAAGGCTTACAAAGCAAAAACCACTAAGGGCACAAGCTTGCCATTCATCATTTTGATCATTACAGGCTACGTTGCAGGTATCACAGCAAAGATACTCACCAATCAAATCAATTACGTACTGATCGCTTATATCCTCAACTTAGCAATCGTTTCCATAAACGTTGTGGTATACCTCAGAAACTACACGCTCGACAAAAAAAGGATGGTAAAAGGAGAATTGAAAAATGCTTAACGACGTTGTAAAGAAATATCAGAAGTTAAATGAGCTTGCCGAGCAAGGCGGAATCGTTCTGTTCGGTTGCGGTGAAGATCTCAGTATTCCGCTTTGTGAAATCAAGCAATC
>JAFTRQ010000089.1 GCA_017462125.1 Clostridia bacterium
GGAGGGGGTGCAGGGGGAGGGCGGAAACTCTTTTTCTCAAAAAGGTTTCCGCCCTCCCCTATTATATTTATATTAATCAATCCAACTCGCGTTTACCGGTGTAGAGCTCGTAGTAGCGTCCTTTCATTTCGAGGAGCTGGTCGTGTGTACCGCGCTCGATGATCTCGCCCTGCTCAAGCACCATGATCGCGTTACTGTTACGAACGGTGGAGAGGCGGTGGGCGATAACGAAGGTCGTTCTCGTCGCCATCAAACGGTCCATACCGTGCTCGATGTGGCGCTCGGTACGGGTGTCGACAGAGCTTGTCGCCTCGTCAAGCACCAGGATCGGAGCCTTGGAAAGTGCCGCGCGGGCAATGTTGAGAAGCTGTCTCTGTCCCTGCGACAGGTTCGCGCCGTCTCCCTCAAGCATCGTATCGTAGCCGTGCTCAAGACGCATAATAAAGCTGTGCGCGCTTGCGGTCTTTGCCGCGGCAATGACCTCGTCGTCGGTTGCGTCAAGTCTTCCGTAGCGGATGTTTTCCATAACCGTTCCGGTGAAAAGGTGCGTATCCTGAAGAACCATTGCAATGTTGGAGCGCAGGCTGTCGCGCTTGATGTCGTGAATATCCACACCGTCGATGGTGATCTTACCCGAGTCTATATCGTAGAAACGGCTGAGCAGGTTCGTAACGGTGGTCTTACCCGCACCCGTAGAGCCTACGAAGGCGATCTTCTGACCGGGATGCGCGTAGAGCGAGATATTCTTAAGAATAACCTTATCGGGATTATATCCGAAGGTCACGTTTTCAAACACAACGTCTCCTCGCATTTCGGGCATTTCAACTGAGGCTTCTCTGTCGGGATCCTCGGGAGCTTCGTCCATAACCGCAAATACACGCTCGGCACCCGCAAGAGCCGAGAAGATCGATGCGGTCTGCTGGGATATGTTGTTGATGGGCATGCTGAACTGCTTGGAATACTGCGCGAAGAGCTGAAGCGCACCGGGATCGAGCAGACCTCTTAACATAAGGAGACCGCCCACACCGATGGTTATGGAGTAGCTGATCATGCTTGTATTGTGCATAATAGGACCCATAATACCGCCAAAGAACTGCGCCTTCATCTGTTTGTCGCGGAGATCCTCGTTGAGGGTCTCGAATTCCTCACAGCAGACCTCCTCATGGTTAAATACCTTAACGACCTTCTGACCCGTCACGGTCTCCTCAACGTAGCCGTTTGCCGCGCCAAGCGCCGCCTGCTGACCCGAGTAATATTTTCTCGATGCGCCTGCGATCTTGGAGCTTCCGAGAACGAAGAAGGGCACGAAAACTACCGTTATAAGCGTCAACCAGGGATTGGTCGTGATCATAAAGACAAGAGTTCCGACGAGGGTGATAACACCCGAAACGATGCTCGTCAGAGAGTTATTGAGCATAACGTCGATGTTGTCAACGTCATTGGTAAATCTGGACATTACCTCACCCGTGGGATGGGTGTCGAAATATCTGACGGGAAGCTTCTGGAGTCTGACGAAAAGGTCATTTCTGATCTTTTCAATGGAGTTTTGCGAGATCGTCAGCATAACTCTTGCCTGCAGATAGTTGGTTACGATCGTGAAAAGATAGATGCAGACAAGGATCATAATGGTGGCGAGGATGTAGAACATTACCGATGCTGCCGCATCGTTATAGCCATCGCCTACAATTCCCGCAATAAAGCCCGTCGCGCCGTCCTTGACCCTTCCGATAACCGAATCAAGAGCCTGATAAATGGGACTGTTCATCGTCTCCGCATCAACCTCAAGACCTACGTATTCGGAGAGACGGTTGATGATAGGTCTGGTCATATATCCGCCAACGAGAGAAAAGGCTGTGTTGAGCATCATAAAGAAGAGCACTACGAAAAAGAGCGCCTTGTATTTACCCACGTAGCCAAGAAGACGCCCAACGGTCTTCTTTGTATTCTTGGGCTTGCCTCCCATTCCTGCGGGGCCTCTGCCACCACGGGGGCCGGGACCGCCGCCTCGAGGTCCACCGGGTCCGCCGGGTCCATTCGGACCGGGCTTGGACGAGCTGTGATATTGCTTCTGAAGTTCACTTAAGCTTCTTGCCATTATCAGTTACCGTCCTTTCCGGAAATTTGAGAATTGTATATCTCCTGATACTCGATATTGTTTTCCATAAGATAATCGTGAGTTCCTACGCCTGTTATCTTACCGTCGTCCATAACCACGATCATATCGGCGTCCTTAACGGAGGAGATTCTCTGCGCGATTATGATCTTGGTGGATGCCGCAAGCTCCTCGCGGAAGGCACGGCGTATCTGCGCCTCGGTGGCTGTGTCCACTGCTGAGGTCGAGTCGTCGAGAATAATGATCTTCGGGTTCTTTAAAAGAGCTCTCGCGATACAAAGTCTCTGCTTCTGTCCGCCCGAGACGTTAACGCCTCCCTGTCCAAGCTCGGTCTGATAACCGTTCGTAAAGTTCTTGACGAATTTATCCGCCTGCGCGCTCTCAGCGGCGGCAAACATCTCTTCATCCGTGGCGTTCTCGTCGCCCCAACGAAGGTTTTCCTCGATCGTTCCCGAGAAAAGCACGTTCTTCTGAAGCACCATACCAACTCCCTCTCGGAGGTTGTAGAGCGTATAATCCTTAACGCTTCTGCCGTCGATCAGCACCTCACCCTCGTCGGTGTCGTAAAGACGGGGAATAAGAGAGACCAACGTGGTCTTGCCGCATCCCGTCGAGCCGATGATTCCAACGGTACTTCCCGCATCGATCTTCAGACCGATATCTGAAAGTACAGGCTCCTCGCTGTTCTTATAATAACGGTAGGTCACGTTCTTGAACTCGATCTCACCGCGCTCAATCACCGCATCCTTATCGGCGGTCTCGAGATCGGCAATGTCAAGCTCCTCCTCAAGCACCTCTCTGATTCTCTTCGCAGAAGCAAGCGCACGGGAGGAGAACATCAGCAGCATCGTTACCATCATAAGCGAAAACAGGATCTGCGAGACGTAGTTGATAAACGCAGAAAGCTCACCCACACCAAAGGTGGTGATACCCGCGTCAAAGTTGCTGATAACAAGCTGGCTTCCAAACCAGATAACAAGGCCTGTGGTGATATACATAAACAGAGTCTGTACAGGCTGCATAAAGATCATATTCTTCATTGCAGACATTCCCGCGCTCTTGAGGTTTTTGTTGGAGGCCTCAAACTTTTCGGTCTCAAAGTCCTCTCTGACGAAGGATTTCACAACACGGACGTTGGTAATATTCTCTTGAACGGTGGAGTTCAACGAGTCTATCTTGGTCTGCATTTTCGAGAAACGGGGCATACCTCTTGCGATGATAAATGCCATCGAGATCAGAAGCAGAGGGATCGTGACCGCCATAACGATCGAAAGCGAGGGGCTGAGCTTGATCGCCATAATCACGCCACCGATGAGCATACCGGGAGAGCGGAGCATCATACGGAGCATCATGTTGACGAACTGCTGCATCTGAGAGACGTCGTTGGTAAGTCTGGTTACCAGCGAGCCCGTAGAGAATTTGTCAATATTGGCAAAGCTGTATCCCTGCACCTTACGGAAGAGGTCGGCTCTGAGATCTGCGGCGAAGTTGACCGACGCCTTTGCTCCGAAATACGAGCCTCCCACACCGCCTATCATCATAAGAACCGCGGTTGCGATCATTTTGATCATGACCATCCAGCTTTGACCGTCGGTAAGCGTTTTTTCAACGGCTCCCGTAATGATCTCGGCAAGATACATAGGCATAAGCACCTCGCCTATGACCTCAATTATCATACAGAGAGGTCCTAAAATAAAGTAAAGCAGATATGGCTTTACGTATTTCATCCATCTTTTCATTCTTTGGTTTCCTTTCGGGTTGTATTTGCAATTTCGCCGTCTTCGCACGCAAGCGGGGCGATATTTTTCAGATTTTCCTGCATTCTTTCCAGCAGAGACATAAAGAGCGCCAATTCTTCAGCGGAAAAATCCCTCAATGCCTCTCCGTCAACGTGCTGAAAGTATTTTCGGCTTTGCATCGCCGCGTCTCTTCCCCGCTCGGTGATCTTGATCTCATTGTAACGGGAATCGGTACGCTCGGTACATTTTCCGCGCTCGATATAACCGTCGCTTTCCAGCTTTTTCAGGGTGACAGCAACAGCCGCGGGGCTGATATCAAAGTGCTTTGCCAGATCCTTTTGTGACGGAATGGTCTCGCATTTTGAAAGATACATCAGCATACGGTGCTGTGAGCGGTGCATACCTGCATCGCAAGCCCATTGCTCGATGACGCGGCGGTGCAGAATGTCTGCCGAAATAAAAGAATGGATGGTTTTTTGAACCGTTACGGAACGATCCTCAGCGCTTAAAACGTCTGATTGATTTGTACTCAAAATAAGGCTCCTTTCTCAAAAAATCACATCAGTTAACAGGTTAACAGTTAACTATTTAATTATATCGCAGGACACCGAAAAAGTCAAGTGAAGGTTTTGTGAATTTTTCTCCTTTTTTCGCACCTTCAATAAAAAAAGTCGGAGCTTGACGCATGATGGCATCAAGCTCCGTTTTTTATGATTCTATTCCCTTTCAAGCCCAACGATCACTTCCTCAAGTCGCTCCCATTCCTCATCCGTGAGCGAGCTTTTGTCACCGTTCTCGATCAGCGCGATCTGTGAGATATAGGCCTGCGCGGGATAGCTTTCCATCACCATGCCGTGACCGACGCGTACGTAATCGCCCGTGTCGAAGGGCTCAAAAATCCCCTCAATGTCGGAATAAAGCCAGATCAGACTTCCCTGCGAATCGATCAGCAAAGCTCTGTCGCCGTGGCAATACAGCCTTCCCTCGCTGACACAGCCCGAATCCCGGTCGCATTCCTCACCCTCGGGACATTCGGTGATATCCTCGGGCAGCCATTTCTGCTTTTCCACAGGCACAACAAGCCTGAAAAGGCACTCATAGCCCGACGTTGACGAGGCATATTTCTCGGGAGAATTGGTCAGCCTTGTCTCGTGGGACTCATAGATCACCACCAGGTAATCTCCTGCCGGCAGAGCGGAAAGCCCCTCCAAGCCGCCCTTGTATTCAAGGTTTTCAAAATCAAGGCTATAAAGACTGACACCGTCCGAAACACCTACATTCTCGGCGACAGAAAGGAGCTTCACCTCGCCGTCAAGCACAAGGATTGGGAAATCGTCAGGAGTAGCGTTCTCTTCAAACTCAAATATCCAATGCACGCCGTAGCCGTCGGCGCACATAATGACCTCACCGTTCTCGTCAAAATAGTCTTCAAACGAAAAACACTCAATGGGGCTGATCCCCTGCTCTCCCGAGCCGATCACGGTCTGACTGTAGGAGTAGCGCTCCTGTTCGTTTTGTGCGGTGTTGTCGTATACGGTCAGCGCAAAGGGAAACTCTTGGCTCTTGCCGCTATATGACAGTGTCAGGCTGTATTCGCCGCACAAAGCGTCCTTGGGCACGTTGTAGTAAAAGGTCAGACTGCTGCCCTGTCCGTTGGAAATGATATGCTTGTTCAAATCATCCGTCATAGTTACAGGCTCGTGCTCAAGAACGATTTTTTCACCGCCCACGGTACAATATAGCGTCAGCCAAGCGTTGAATTCGGTTTCCGAGCCCTCGTAAACGTAGTTTTTGCCGGAAACGTTGGTGATCGTTGTTGTGATCGCGATCTGCTCCCCGCGGGCATAGGCCTGCTTTTCCAAGGTATAGGAAAATTCGAACAACTCCGCGTCCTCGGGCTTGCATCCCGCAAGAGCCGTGAGGCATAGTGCAAGCATGAACACGGCAAGCAGAAATCTTTTCATTGTCTCTCTCCTTCAATAAAATTATTTCATCATCTGGCGAACCAGCTCGCGGAATTCTTCCCTTTCGGGATACTTCGAAAGATCAAGAGAATCCAGCTCCTCAAGGATGCCGTCAAGTGTAATATCGCCAAGATACGTACTCTGGCGAAGCACCATACAAGTCTCAACCACCGCGCAGATAAAGCGCATATCCTCATCAAGCTCGGTCTCCACGATCTCAAAGCCCAAGGGATATTCGTTCAAAAGACTAATGGGCTCGCCGGGGTTCTTGTAACGCACAGCAAGGGTCAGGATGGAACTCTCGTTGTCAGCCTGCGCCTCGTGCAGCTTGATCTCGTAACAAACGGTTACCTGGTGCGACGCGCCAACCTCGCCCGCGTCCTTGGTATCGTCCTCAAAATCCTGGTTTGCCATCACGCGGTTCTCATAGCCCACAAGGCGGTAAGCCTGCACTATGTCGGGTGCGAAGGTCAACTGCAGCTTCACGTCCTCTGCAACGGTATAAAGCGTACCCAAAAGGTCTGTTCCGAAGACCTTCTCCGCCTCGCTCTCGCCATCGATATAGTAATAAATGCCGTTTCCGTTGTCAGCCAAGGCCTCCATCTTGGAGTCCTTATAGTTGCCCGTACCAAAGCCCAGCACCGACAGATACACGCCCTGATCCCGCTTTTCTTCGATGTAAGCGGTCAGCTCGCTCTGTGACGAAATACCTACGTTCAAGTCACCGTCAGACGCCATGATAATACGGTTATTGCCACCGTGGATATAGTAGGTCTCTGCAAGCTGGTAAGCCTTGGTCAGACCCGCCTCTCCGTTGGTGGAGCCCGATGCTGTCAAGCTGTTGATCGCCGCCATGATCCTATCGCTGTCAAGTCCACTGCATCCCTCCAGCACCACAGCCTCACGTCCCGAGTAGGTGACGATGCTGACCTTGTCCTTGCCGCTGAGATTACCTACAAGGTAAGAAAATGCGCGTTTGATAAGAGGAAGCTTATCCTCGGATGCCATCGAGCCCGACACGTCGATCAAAAAGACAAGATTGTTTCCCTCGGCGGGCTTTGCTACCTCAGCCTGCAGGGTCAGACGCAGAAGCATACTCTCCGCGTTCCAAGGGCAAGGCACAAGCTCGCTGTGCACGCCAAAAAGCTCATTTTCAGCGGGAGCGGGAACGTCATATTTGAAATAGTTTATAAACTCCTCGGTTCGGAAGGCTGTGCCGCTGCCGATCAGCCGATCGACGCTGTATCCCGAGGTAACAAGCTTACGGAAATAAGCGTAGGACGCGGTATCCACGTCCGCAGAAAAGGTGGAGACAGGCTCTTTTGCCGTGTCGATAAAGGGATTCTCCACAATGGCGGGAGTCTGAACAGCATCATCGCCCACCTCTTCACCTTCTACCTCGGCATCCATATTTTCTGCAGGTGCTTCTGCCTCGGGTTTGACAGCCATACCGTTGCTGAAGTTATCTTCCCAGTCCATCATGCCTTCGTCCTCCGCACTATAGCTTGCATCGCAAGAGGCAAAGGTCAAGGCTGTCAGCATTGCAAGAGCAAGAGCAAATATTCTTACAGTTTTTTTCGTGTTCTTCATCATAACATACCTCTTTTCAGCTTAACATTTCCGAAATACACCGAATCAAGGCTTCCGTAGGCAGGATCTCTGCCTCGTAATCAAAGATATCACAGCCCACGTTACCCGTGTTGTCCTTCAGATAAGGCGACCTGACGTTACCCTCGCCATCCAGCACCCAGACCTGACAGCTAAGCTTGGGAGAGCTTTCACCGACCTCATCTCCCTTACCCATCTCGCTCTTCAGGCGTGAAAACTGATAATCACTCAGATAAAGCTGATACAAACGACCGCTCTCGCTATCCTTCCAGACAAGGCTTGCAGATCCCGTATAAGAAAGGGCTTCGGGATCGCTGACCTCAAAGAATCGATCCTCGCTGTCCAGCAGCAGCTCGTCAAGAGAGGTATAGACCTCGGGCACCGCGTCGCTCACATTCTCGCCGCTCACGTTTGAAAGCGCACGCATCAAGGGTCCTGCAACGGAAAGCACAAAGATCAGCGCAAGGCAAGCGGCAAGCATACCCCATTTATAGCTTGATCTCCGTACAGGCTTGTAGCAGACCGCCTCGTGGAGCAACCGATCGTCGATCTCGCCGATCTCTCGGAGCAAATATTCTGTTTTTTTCATTCGATTCATCATAACAGCTCTCGCTCCTCCAGATAGTCGTGCAGCTCCCGTCTCACACGGTGCAGCGTAGTCTTGACCTTTGATTCACCGATGCCAAGGCGCTGTGCGATCTCGGACACCGATCTTGAATAAAAGTAACGCAAAATGAATATCGCGCGTCTTTCCTCACTCTGCGAGTAAAGAAAAGCGTTAAGCTCCTCGCGCAAAAGCTTGCTCTCGTATGCCTGTGCAGGTGTCTCGGAGGACGGGATGCAATCAGAAAGCTCAAGAAGCAGATTATCCATACCGCCTCTTTTCTCGCGATGCTTCAATCTGAAGCGATCCACCGAAATCCGTCGGGTGATCTTTGAAAGGAATGCACCCAAAAACTCGGGGCGTGCCTCGGGCATCGCACCCCATGCGTCAAGATAAGTATCGTTAACGCACTCCTCGGCATCCTCGTGAGAGGTCAGCAAGGAATAAGACAGCGAATGAAGCATTCTACCGTATTTTTTGTCCGATTCCTCGATCGCCGTTTCATTTCGCGCCCAATACAAGTCTACGATCTTACGGTCGTCCATAGCTTGATTTCCTTTCAGATTTGTTCTTGTGTATTTCGGGCTTCAATCAATATGTCGCCCTTTTTTCGGATTGGTTACAGGTTTTTGAAAAATTATTTTATAAGCTCAAATTGGGGGAAGGATTCTATTCGAAATCATCCTTCCCCCTTTGTTTATATAATTATCTTACTCTTTCTCCAAGAGGAGTATCCTTATCGAGGAACACGACTCTGACAGTCTCCTCGCCCGATGCGAGGATCATACCGTTGGACTCGATACCGCAAAGAGTTGCAGGCTTGAGATTTGCAACGACGATGATCTTCTTGCCGATCAGGTCCTCGGGCTGATACCACTTTGCGATACCCGAAACCACCTGTCTCTGCTCGTAGCCCAGATCTATCTTGAGCTTTAGCAGCTTCTTTGCCTTCGGCACCTTCTCGCACTCAAGGATCTTCGCAGTACGAAGCTCAACACCCATAAAGTCCTCGATACCGATAAGAGCGCAGCCCTCGGGCTTCTCGGGAATCTCCGCTGCCTTTGCAGCCGCCTCAGCTGCCGCCTTCTTTGCCTCCATCTCGGCTTCAAGCTCAGCGAGCATCTTTGCTTCATCGATTCTTGCGAACAGCACCTTGGAATCGCCAACCTCGCTGCCAACCTCTATACCGCCGAACTTGTCAGCAGTACCGATCGTGGTGTAGTTCACCTTGTCGGTTCCCAGCATTGCCAGGATAGACTCTGCGGTCTCGGGGATGAAGGGTGCCAGCATAACGGCGCCCCAACGAATCGCTTCAAGCAGATTGTAAAGAACCGTGCCAAGACGAGCCTTTTTGCCCTCGTCCTTCGCCAAGGTCCAGGGAGTTGTTTCATCAATATATTTATTGGCGCGGGACAGCATCTCGAAAATGCACTCGAGAGCATCCGCAACCTTAAATGCGTCCATATTCTTGACAAGTCCTTCAAACGCTTTTACGCAAGCATCCTTCAGCTCGCCGTCAAGCTCCTCGACCTCGGAGGGGGATTGAACAACCTTATCGAAATACTTTTTCTGCATATCAAGCGTTCTCTTCACAAGGTTTCCGAGGTTATTTACAAGGTCGGTGTTGAATCTCTTGATAACGGTCTCGTATGTGATGCTTCCGTCGTTTGCGAAGGGCATTTCGGAAAGCGCGTAGTATCTGACACCGTCAATACCGAATCTCTCGGCAAGCTCATCGGCATAGATCACGTTGCCGCGGGACTTGGACATCTTGTCCGCGCCGAAGTTGAACCAGGGGTGAGCGAATACCTTTTTAGGGAGTGGCAGATCAAGTGCCATCAAGAAGATTGGTAAGTAGATGGTATGGAAACGGATAATATCCTTACCGATGACGTGAACGTCAGCAGGCCACAGCTTCTTGAATTTATCGCATTGGTCCTCGTAGTTCTTATCGGGATCGTAACCGATAGCGGTGATATAGTTTATCAGGGCATCGAGCCAAACGTAGATAACATGCTTTGAGTCGCCCTCCACGGGAATACCCCAAGAGAAAGATGTTCTCGAAACGCAAAGGTCCTGAAGACCTCCCTCTACCTTAAGGAAGTTGTTGACTATTTCCTTCTTTCTCGACTCGGGCTGAACGAAATCGGGATGCGACTCAATGTGCGCCATCAAACGGTCGGCGTATTTCTTCATATTGAAGAAATATGTCTCCTCCTCTGCCTTCTGCACCGGTCTGCCACAGTCGGGGCATTTGCCGTCAACCGCCTGCGTTTCTGTAAAGAAGGACTCACAGGGCACACAATACCAACCCTCGTATTTACCCTTGTAAATATCACCCTGCTTCAAAAATCTGGCAAATATCTTTTTTACAGCCGCCTCGTGGTAGTCGTCGGTGGTGCGGATGAAATGATCGTAATTCACGTTCATCTTATCCCACAGATCCTTGATCTCGCCTGCCACGTTATCAACGTATGCCTTGGGGGTGATACCTGCATCCTTTGCAAGATCCTCGATCTTCTGACCGTGCTCGTCGGTACCCGTGCACATAAATACGTCGAAGCCCATCTGTCTCTTGTAACGCGCCATAGCGTCGGTCATGATCGCCTCATAGGTGTTACCGAAGTGAGGCTTCTTGGATGCATAGGCTATCGCCGTTGTGATGTAATACTTTTCCATTGTTTTTACCCTACACCTGCGAATGGGCAGGTGCCTTTCTTATATTTTCTCGCCCTTGAAGATGACTTCTCGGACATTGTATTCGTTGTCAAGCACAAGCATATTTGCTTGCTTGCCCACCTCAAGTGAGCCCACGGAATCATAAATTCCGATCATTTTTGCGGGAGCTGCCGTTGCGTGATAAACTGCCTCGGCAAAGCTGATGCCCGTAAACTGCGCAAGGTTCTTCACACCGTCGATCAACGACAGCGTACTGCCCGCGATAGCTCCCTCATGCGTTCTTGCTTTTCCGTCCCTCACGGTTACGGGAAGACCCGCGATGCTGTATTCGCCATCTGCCATACCCGTCGCCTCCATAGAGTCGGTAATCAGCACAAGCTTATCCTTTTTCATCATATACGCAAGCTTCACAGCCTCGGGAGACACGTGGAAGCCGTCCACGATCAACTCACAATAAACGTCGGGATTCACAAGTCCCGCGCCAACCGCACCGCCGTCTCTGTGGTGGAAGGGTGACATCGCGTTATATGTATGCGTCAGCGATCTTGCGCCATTCTCAAACGCCGTCTGCGCCTCGGCAAAGGTTGCGTCAGTATGCGCAAGGCCTAAGGTCGCGCCGTTTTGGATGGCAGCCTTGGTAAATTCGCCGTTTTTGTCAAGCTCGAGCGCCGCGCTGACGTGAACCTGCCCCACCGTCCGCATCGCACCGATCAGACCGGCAAGCTCTGCACCGTCAAGAGGTGCAAGCAAGGCTTCGGCATGCGCGCCTCGTCTCTTTGCGTTGAGGTATCTGCCTTCAAGATGCACGCCGAGGAAATTGCAGGCTCCCTGTCCTTGTGCTTCCGCGATTCTGTCGATCGCTCCGTAAAGCTCATCGAGGGGCGCTGACGCCAAGGTAGGCATCACACCCGTCACACCGCTTTTCAGATAGGATTGTGACATTTTTACAAGCATCTCACCGTTTGCGCTGACAAAATCTCCGCCTGCGCGTCCGTGGGTATGCAGATCGATCAGACCGGGAACAAGATATGCACCCTCAAGATCAACAATCCGAGTATCCTCGCAGATTTCACCGGCTGCAATCAATCCGCCGTCGGTCAAAAGCTCACCCAAAACAAAGGCTTTCTTTTGAGCAATGTAAATATTGGCGTTTTTATAAAGAATCTTCATGAAAAAGCCTCCCTTCGGGCATATTTCTCCATTATTATATTATTATAACAAATTTTTCCGCACTTTACAAGAGGGGTGAGGGAAATTTTTCGGCTTTTTCCGAAAAAGCTTACAAAACGTGAAAAAGCGCCCGTTTTCCGTCTCGTTGGATGCAGAAGCGAGCGCCCTGCGACCGCCTTGGCGCAAAATGCAATAATTGCCATATATTACCGTCATTCCCATTATTTAGGCGGTAAATGTTATTTTTTTATCACAATAAACAGTTATTTTTTTGTCAGTGGCATTTTTCTATAAAAATTGCAAAAAAATTCACCTTTAATTTCGTACACTATTTTGCACCTATTTTAACCAAACCCCTTGCAATTTTGCAATTAATTTGCTATAATATTTATTGAAGAGCGATTTTTGCCGCCCCTTCTGCGGATTCGGCAAATGTCACAAATTTATCAACCAAATCTAATATATATGCTCCGCAAAAAACACATCGGCGAAGCGTAAGGAAAGGAATGGTCTAAACTTATGAAAATTCTGGTCATCAACGCCGGAAGCAGTTCTCTTAAGTATCAGCTTTTTGATATGGAGAACGGACAGGTTTTGGCTAAGGGTCTGTGCGAAAAGATCGGACTTTCCGGTGCAATCACACACAAGCGCCCCGGCAAGGAAAACTACGAAGCAGATTACCCCATGCCCACTCACAATGAAGCAATCGCCCTCGTGCTTAAGCTTCTCACCGACCCCGAGCTCGGCGTTATCGCAAGCGTGGATGAAATCAGCGCAGTCGGCCACAGATTCGCACACGGCGGCAAGCTGACAAAGTCCTGCCTCCTCGGAGAGGAAGAAATTAAGTACATCGAGTCCATCATCCCCATCAACCCCCTCCACGGTCCTCCCGCACTTAAGGGTGTTGCCGCTTGTAAGGCATTGATGGCTGATACTCCTCACGTCGGCGTATTCGACACCTCCTTCTATTCCGGCTTTGAAAAGAAAGCTTATATTTACGCGCTTCCCTACGAGTGGTATGAGAAGTATGGCGTCCGCCGCTACGGCTTCCACGGAACCTCGCACCGTTACGTTTCGGCAAAGGCTTGTGAATTCCTCGGCCTTGATTATAACAAGACTAAGATCGTCTCCTGCCACATCGGCTCGGGCTCCTCTATAACCGCGGTTGAAAACGGTAAGGCTGTTGACACATCCCTCGGCTTCACTCCTCAGGAGGGTCTGCCTATGGGTACAAGATGCGGATCCATCGACCCCTCTATCGTTCCCTACATCATCGAGCAGACAGGTATGACTGCCGCCGAGGTCAACGATATTATGAATAAGAAGTCCGGTCTCCTCGGTGTCTCCGGTGTTTCCAACGACGCGCGCGACGTTTGGGCAGCCGCAGCAGATGGCAACGAAAGAGCAGCTCTTGCTATGCAGCTTCTCGTTCACAACGCAAAGAAGATCATCGGCTCCTACGTAGCAGAGATGAACGGCGTTGACGTGCTGATCTTCACCGCAGGTCTTGGCGAGAACGACGCAAAGAGCCGTCAGCTCATCGCAGACAATATGGAATTCTTCGGCATTAAGATCGACAGAGACGCAAACTTCGCAGTTCGCGGCAACAACGCTGTAATCAGCACCCCCGATTCCAAGGTCAAGGTAGTGGTCATCCCCACCGACGAGGAATATATGATCGCCTCCGATACCTACGATCTGGTTAAATAAGTAAACAATTAAATTGTAATAAATTTTTGAAAGGATACTTGAAAAATGGCACAATCATCTTTCGAAATCAAAAAGGAAATCTGCGACATCGGTAAAAGAATTTACGATCACGGTTTCGTAGCAGCAAACGACGGTAACATCTCCGTTAAGGTAGGCCCCAACGAATACTACTGCACTCCTACAGGCGTTTCCAAGGGCTTTATGACCCCCGATATGATCATCAAGATCGACGGTCAGGGTAACAAGGTTGACGGTAAGCTTAACCCCTCCTCCGAGATCAAGATGCACATGAGAGTTTATCAGGAGCGTCCCGACGCTAACGCTGTCGTTCACGCTCATCCCCCCGTTGCAACCGCTTTCACAGTTGCAGGCGTAGAGCTTGATCAGTACATCCTCCCCGAGGCTATTCTGACCATCGGTCACGTTCCTACCTGTGACTACGGTATGCCCTCCACCATGGAGATCCCCGAGTCCCTTATGCCCTACATCCAGAAGCACGACGCATTCCTTCTGAAGAACCACGGTGCTCTTACCGTTGGTAACACCCTTCAGAGAGCTTGCTTCACTATGGAAGAGGTAGAGTTCAACGCAAAGATCAACCTTTACGCTCGTCAGATCGGCGTTGGTAAGGATGCTCACATCGAAGAGATCTCCTGCTACGAGCTCGAAAGACTTATGGAGCTCCGCAAGAAGTTCAATCTCCCCGGCAAGCATCCCGGATGCAAGAGCTGTCCCAACAACGGCACTGCAAACTGCAAGTGCAAGGACAACGCAGGTAACTGCTCCTGCGGTAGCCACGCTCCCGCAGCTGAAGGCGACGCTCTCGTTGCAGAGATCACAAAGAAGGTTCTCGCAGCTCTCGGCAAGTAATTTTTGAGACGAATCTCTACATATTAAGATAGATATATTCCAAAAATCCAATTTACCGAGAATAAAGCGCCCTCGGAAAAGCGTTCAAAAAGGAATAACGCCTTGTTGAAGCTTTTTGAAGGCAGAAAGGAGAACGAATCAAAATGGCAATCAATCTGACAGAGGCACAGATCAACGCTATCGTTGCGAAGGTCGTGTCCGAGTTTAAATCCCCTGCCGCAGCTCCCGCAGCCGCAGCAAAGGATTGGGATGCCACCCAATACAAGGGACGTAAGTTGATCGGCGTTTACGCAACGATGGAAGAAGCCATCGAGGTTGCAAACGCAGGCTACAAGGCTGTTCGTTCTATGAGTGTGGCAGACAGAGAAAAGATTATTACGGCAATCAGAAATCTCTGCAGAGCAGAAGCTCCCATTATGGCAGAGATCGGTGTTGCCGAAACCAAGATGGGTCGCGTTGACCACAAGACTGCAAAGCACAATCTCGTGGCTGACAAAACCCCCGGCACAGAGGATATTATCGAGGAAGCAAGAACCGGCGACAACGGTCTTACACTGACCGAAATGGCTCCCTTCGGAGTCGTCGGCGCGATCACTCCCTCCACCAACCCCTCCGAGACCGTTATTTGCAACAGTATCGGTATGATCGCCGCAGGCAACGGTGTTGTATTCAACCCCCACCCCGGTGCGATCGCAACCTCTAACTACGCAGTTGACCTTGTTAACAGAGCAGTTCACAGCGCAGGAGGTCCCGAGGTACTCGTTGCGAGCGTGATCAAGCCGACGCTTGACACCGCTAACGTTATGTACAAGCATCCCTCCATCAAGCTCCTCGTTTGTACGGGTGGCCCCGGAGTGGTGAAGGCCGTCCTCTCCTCCGGTAAGAAGGCGATCGGCGCGGGCGCGGGTAACCCCCCCGTTATCGTTGACGATACCGCGGATATCGATAAGGCGGCTAAGGATATCATCGACGGATGTACCTTCGATAACAACCTCCCCTGCATCGCAGAGAAGGAAGTCTTCGTATTCGAAAACGTTGCGGACAGACTGATCGCAGGTATGCAGAAAAACGGCTGTATCCTCCTGACCCGAGCTCAGGCAGACGAGCTTGCAAAGGTAGTTCTCGTTGAGAAGACAGGCAAGGACGGCAAGGTACACAAGATCGTTAACCGTGACTGTGTAGGCCGTGACTGCCGCGTGATCCTCGAGAAGATCGGCATCAAGGTCGGTCCCGAGATCCGTTGCGCAATTGCAGAGGTTCCCTTCGAGCACGACTTCGTTCAGGAAGAGCTTATGATGCCTATCCTCGGAATCGTTCGCGTTAAGGACATCGATCAGGCTATCGATCTGGCAGTAAAGGCTGAGCACGGCAACCGCCATACCGCTCATATGCACTCCAAGAACATCGATAACCTTACAGCCTTCGCAAGAGCTGTTGAGACCACAATCTTCGTCAAGAACGCTCCCTCTTACGCGGGAATCGGCTTTGGCGGTGAGGGTCACACCACCTTTACCATCGCAGGTCCTACCGGCGAGGGTATCACAAGTGCAAGAAGCTTTACAAGAAAGCGCCGTTGCGTAATGGTGGACAGCTTCCGCATTATCTAAAAGAATCTACGAAAGGATATACATAGAATGGATATCACAGCTTCCCAGATCGAAAGCATCGTTCGCTCCGTGATCAGCTCTATGGGTCAGGGCTCCGCAAAGACTGCAGGTCCTATCCCCACAACAGCTCACGTTGCAATGCTTACCGGTCCCAAGAAAATCGAAGTACAGGAGATCCCGATTCCCGCACTTGGCGACGACGATATTCTCGTCAGAGTTGAAGGTGCAGGCATCTGCGGAACCGACGTACACGAATGGAAACAGGATCCCTTCGGTCTCATTCCCGTAATTCTCGGCCACGAGGGTACAGGTGAGGTCGTTGCGGTCGGTAAAAACGTAAAGACAGACACCGCGGGCAAGCCCCTTGGAGTTGGCGACAAGATCGTTACCTCCGTTATCAGCTGTGGCGATTGCTACGCGTGCCGTATGGTTCCCGGAAGAACCAATCTTTGTGACAATCAGGGCGTTTTCGGTCTGATCGGTGACAAGAGAGGTACCGCTGAGGGCAACCGCGTTAACGGTTGGTTCGCTGATTACATGGTAATCAAGGGCGGCTACGGTGTAACCTACTTCCAGGTCAACGAGCTTGACCTCAAGCAGAGAATGATCCTTGAGCTTGCGTGCGTTTGCGTACACGCTCTCGAGAGAGGTCAGAAGACCGGTCTTCTCAACTTCGGCTCCAAGGTTCTCGTTCAGGGCTGCGGCCCCGTTGGTCTCGTAATGATCACGGTTCTTCGCGCGGCAGGTATCAACCACATCATCGCGGTTGACGGCAACGAGGACAGACTGAAGGTTGCAGAAAAGATGGGAGCAAAGACCACCATCTGCTTCCGTCGTCCCGATGAGGACACACTTGATAAGAGAGTTGCAAAGGTCAAGGCTGTTGCTAACAACGTAGGCGTTGACTTCGCATATCAGTGCACCGGTGCTCCCGTAGCGGCAGCCGACATCTACAGCTACATCCGTCGCGGCGGCGGCATGTGCGAAATGGGCTTCTTCGTCAACAACGGCGAGTATCAGGTTAACCCCCACTTCGCAATGTGTAACAAGGAGATCGATATCGTCGGCTCCTGGGACTACAGCGCAGAGGATTATCCCAAGACCGTGGCATTCCTGAAGCAGTGCCGCGAAATGAACATTCCGATCGAGGATCTTATTACTCACTCCTTCCCTCTCGACAAGATGAACGAGGCTATGGAAACAAACGTAGCACAGAAGGGTATCAAGATCTGCTATATCAACGACTGATTAAGAGGTCACTGTTATGGCTAACGCGCTTGGAATGATTGAGGTCTACGGCTACACGACCTCGATAGTAGTAGCGGACGTCGTTGCAAAAACGGCAGACGTTAAGGTTGTAGCCATCGATAAGAACAAGCCCGCAAACGCAGAGCAGTGCGCTGTACCGCTGGTTATGGTGGTAAAGTTCATGGGTAATGCAGGCGCGGTGCAGTCTGCGCACGACGCAGGCGTTGCGGAGGCAGAGCGCAGAGGACTCTACATCACCTCCAAGGTGATCGCAGGTCTTGACGATCAGGTTCAGTGGTTCGCCGATCTCACCGCAACAGGCAGAGACAAGCTCCGTAATTTAGACGTGAGCAATGACTAAGTTTTAAAAAATTTGTATTAATAAAAAGGAGAATTTTATCATGAATGAAGCATTGGGAATGGTAGAGACCAGAGGTCTCGTAGCAGCAATCGAGGCAGCAGATGCTATGGTTAAGGCAGCAAACGTACAGCTTATCGGTTCCGAAAAGATCGGTAGCGGACTCGTATCCGTTATGGTTCGCGGCGACGTTGGCGCGGTAAAGGCAGCAGTTGAGGCAGGCGGTGCAGCAGCATCCAGACTCGGCGAAGTTATCGCTACACACGTTATCCCCAGACCTCACACCGACGTTAACAAGCTTCTCCCCACACTTGGTTAATTCGTTGCTCCGCAACAAATTAAACGAAGTTGTCCTGCGGACAAATGAAGCGTTGCTCGCATAAGCTTCGCAACATGAAGCACGCCTTCGGCGTATGAAATGCTTTGCAAGCAAAGCAACGGAATTTGTCCGCGGGCACCCAAAAGATTGGAGACAAAACTATGGAAAAAGCAATTGCACTGCTTGAAGTTCAAGCTATGGTTACGGCTATAGTCGGACTTGACGCAATGGTCAAGGCGGCGGATGTTAAGCTCATCCACGTCGAAAAGCGCTTGGGCGGAAGACTCGTGACAGTTGTTGTTGAAGGTACTGTTTCGGCAGTTACCGCCGCACTTGAGGCGGGAGTTGAAGCCGCAAAGGCGGTCGGGCACGTGATGTGTCAGGAAGTTATCGCACGTCCTCATCCCGACATTGTAAAATTTATCAAAACAGATCCCGGTGTTTGATCGCCGAGTCTGATTTAAGGGTTTAACCCAAACAAATTTTCAAAAAATTTATCCAAAAGGAGAATTTTATTATGAACGAAGCTCTTGGAATGGTAGAGACCAGAGGTCTTGTAGCAGCAATCGAGGCAGCAGATGCTATGGTTAAGGCTGCAAACGTACAGCTTATCGGCTCTGAGAAGATCGGTAGCGGACTCGTATCCGTTATGGTTCGCGGCGACGTTGGCGCTGTAAAGGCTGCTGTTGAGGCAGGCGGCGCAGCTGCAGCTAACCTCGGCGAGGTTGTTGCAACCCACGTTATCCCCAGACCCCACACTGACGTTAACAAGCTTCTCCCCACACTCGGCTAATATTGTCCGAGCACGAAACACGTATGTGTCCTGCCCGAGCACTTTTTCGGGCGGGACACACTACCGCCGTATGATTTTCGTATAAAGGCATTGGATCATTCACTTCCCCACTTTCAAGGGTGATGCGTCTGCTATGTGACCGCCTTCCTACTTTCTTTTCAAAGAAAGCAGTGTCTTCATATGAAAATTATCGCAAATAATCGAAAGGAACATAGAAAAATGAGCATTTCGACACAGGATATTGAAAACATCGTAAAAAAGATCGTATCCGAAATGACAGAGACCCCCGAAGCAGCAAACAAAGGCAATGAGATCCCCGTAGGTATCTCCAACCGTCATATTCACTTGACCAAGGAAGACCTCGAGACTCTCTTCGGCCCCGGCTACGAGCTGACACATCTGAAGGATCTTTCCCAGCCCGGTCAGTATGCATGTAAGGAGACCTTGACGATCGTCGGTCCCTCTATGAGAGCGATTGAGGGCGTTCGTGTGCTTGGTCCTCTCCGTAAGGCAAGCCAGGTTGAAATTTCGGTTACCGACTCCTACGTTCTCAAGGTAAAGCCCCCCGTTCGCGAGTCGGGTAGCCTCGTAGGCAGCTCCCCTATTACCATTATCGGCCCTAAGGGTATTGTCAGACTCTCTCAGGGATGCATCATCGCAAACCGTCACATCCATATGAGCCCCGATGACGCCGCACATTTCGGCGTGAAGGACGGCGATTACATCGACGTTGACGCTATGAGCGGCACCAAGAGAACTCGCTGGTTTGACGTTCAGGTCAGAGTTCATCCTGATTTCCGTCTTGAAATGCACGTTGATACCGATGATGCCAACGCAGTCGGCTTCAAAAACGGCTCTACCGTTACTCCTGTAAAATAAGGAGGAGAAAAATGCTTAAAGGAAAAGTAATTGGAAATATTGTATCGACCAACAAGCTTGACAAGCTGATCGGCTACAAGTTTCTCGAGGTGCGCATTATCGAAAACAACGAGCTGACCGATAAATACATCGTCGCGGTTGACCGTACGGTCAGCGCAGGCATCGGCGAGGAGGTTCTTGTAACCACGGGAAGCAGCGCAAGAGTTGCCGTTGGGGACGAATACTCCCCCGTTGACGCCGTTGTCGTCGGCGTAGTCGATAAAAAGCAGAATTAATTAAGTACACAGCTTTTATTATAAGAGGATAACTATGTCTTTAGACGAATTAAGAAAAATTATGCAAGACCACAGCATCGTCGGCGCAGGTGGTGCGGGATTCCCTTCCTATGCCAAGCTTGCCGAGGGCGCTGAGCTGCTCGTCATCAACTGTGCGGAATGCGAGCCCTTGATCTACACCGACTTCATGCTTATGCGCGAGAAGATGGACAAGATCGTTGGAGGTGCGCAGATCGTTATGGAAAAGACGGGTATGAAGCACACCTATATCTCTATCAAGGAGCATAGAGGTCATATGCTGGGCTACACCGACGGTCAGGTTTTGGGTGAGCACGTAACGGTTAAGCTTTTGCCCAACGTTTACCCTATGGGTGACGAGATCAATTTGATCTACGAGACCACGGGTAGGCTTGTACAGCCCGGAAAGCTGCCCATTAGCGAGGGTATCATCGTATTCAACGGAGAAACCGTATACAATGTATGGCGCGCGTACAATATGCATCGTCCCGTGGTATCCGACTGGTTCACCATTGGCGGCGACCTGCCTCAGAGATACGTGGTCAAGACCCCTATCGGAACAAGACTTAAGGACGTTTTCGATCAGCTCGGCATCATCTTTAACGAGGAAACGCATACGCTGATCAATGGCGGACCCTCTATGGGTAAGGTTGACAGCCTGGCTACTGCTATCGTAGAAAAGACCTCCAAGAGCTTTTTGATCATTCCTAATACCGCGCGTGCGGCAATGAACAAAAAGGTAGCTATAGACGATATGCTTCGCAGAGCCGCATCCGCTTGCTGCGGATGCTCGCGTTGTACCGAAATGTGTCCGAGACACACTTTGGGTTATCCCATCGAGCCTCACAAAATGATCAGAGTTGCCAACGGAAGCGCGGCGGCAGATCATCCCGAATTGATCACCACGGCAACGCTCTGTTGCTCCTGCGGCATTTGTGCTGAGGTCTGCTGTCAGGAGATCTCTCCCAAGGATGTGATCCTGAATCTGAAGGGCATTCTCGCTAAGAACAAGATGCGCTTCACCCCCGGCAACGAGGTTTACAAGGTCTCTGAGGACCGCCCCTACCGCATGATTTCGTCCCACAAATGGGAGGATATGCTGGGTGTTCACAAGTTCGACGTTGTACCCGAATTCGTCTTTGAAAAGCTGAAGGTCAAGAGAGTGGAAATCCCTATGGCGAGCCACATCGGAGCCAAGGCGATCCCTGTAGTCAAGGTGGGCGACATGGTCGAGGAAGCACAGCTGATCGCCAACGCGGCGGAAGGACTTTCGGTTCCTCAGTATGCGTCTATGGCAGGTAAGGTAACCTACGTTGACCAAAACAAGGTCGTCATTGAAGCAATTTGACCGTTTAATTACAGAAAGGTATAGGAATTACATAAATGTATCAAGCAATTGGTGTAATTGAACTTAAAAGCATAGCAAAGGGTATCGAGGCAACCGACGCGGCGCTCAAAAGCGCAGGTGTATCGGTAGTAACCGCACACGCGGCTTGCCCCGGTAAATACGAGATCATTCTGACAGGCACGATTTCCAACGTGTCCAGCGCGGTTGATCACGTAAAAAGCCGTTTTGACGAGAAGCTTGTTGACTCTTCCATTATGGGTCGCGTCGATCCTCAGGTCATCACCGCTCTCTTCGGAACCGCTCCCGCCGAGAAAAAGGGCAGTCTCGGTATTATTGAGACCTTCTCCGCCGCTTCTATTATTAAAGCGGCCGATATCGCGGTCAAAACCGCAAAGGTCTCGATCTTCGAGCTCCGTACCTCCCGCGGTATGGGCGGTAAGGGCATCTGCCTCGTAACCGGTGACGTCGGTGACGTTACTGCCGCAGTTGAAGCAGGTGCACAGCACGCAAAGGATCAGGGCGTTTTCTTCGGCAGCTCCGTTATCGCAGCTCCCCACGCCGAGCTCTGGGATCAGATTTAAGATCAAAGGATGCGTTCGAGAAACTTTTTTTGAAAAAAGTTTCTCGAGCTCTTCAAAAAACTTCAATAAGGATAGTTTGAAATACGGACAGTTTAGGTTATAAAACGGTGGCGGTATTTGCGTTGTCCTTCTGCTATCGCGTTGATAGTTATTATTAAACGTATATTTAGAGTTTCCCCCCTATAAATTCGCTCCCATAATTTTTCAGAAAGTTTTTGGGAGATTTGGAACCCTTTTTTCAAAAAGGGTTCCAAGAAAAAGGAGAAAAAAACTATGAGTCAGATTAAATTCGTAATAGAAAAGAGTCCGAGAATTCAGAGGCTCATCGATCATCTCTATGCCAATATGCCCGAGATCGAGGCAGACAGAGCCGAGCTGATCACCGAAAGCTACAAGGAGACCGAGGGACTTCCCATCGTCAAGCGTCGCTCCAAGGCTTTCCGTCACATTATGGAGAACATTCCGATCGTCATCCGTCCCGACGAGCTGATCGTAGGAAGCAACTCCATCGCCCCCAGAGGATGCCAGACCTTCCCCGAGTATTCCTTTGAGTGGCTTGAAAAAGAATACGACACGGTTGCCTCCCGTGAGGCTGATCCGTTCTACATATCCCCCTCCACCGTTGAGAGATTGAAAAAGGTTTATCCTTATTGGAAGGGTAAGACCGTCAGCGACCTTGCGGCTCAGTCTATGGACCCTGAGGTTCTTGACGTATTTATGAACCACGGTATCTTTACCGTCGGTAACTACTTCTACAACGGTATCGGTCACATTAACGTTGACTACGCCAAGGTTCTGAACAAGGGACTTGAGGGTGTTATGGAGGAGACACGCGAGGCACTCTCCAAGCTTTATATCGGAAACGGTGACTATCTCCGCCGCAAGAATTTCTTAGAATCCGTGCTTGAGAGCTGTGAGGCGGTCATCACCTATGCGAGAAGATATTCCGACCTTGCGCTGAAGGAAGCGCAGGAATGCAATGACAGCATCCGCAGGGCCGAGCTTCTCAGAATCGCCGAAAACTGTGACAGAGTACCCGCCAAGCCCGCCAGAGATTTCTTTGAGGCTTGTCAGTCCTTCTGGTTCATTCAGCAGCTTCTGCAGTGCGAGTCCAGCGGACACTCTATCTCTCCCGGACGCTTCGACCAATATATGTACCCCTTCTTCAAGAGCGATCTTGATGCAGGTAAGATCACCCACGAGCAGGCGCAGGAATACATCGATTGTATTTGGGTCAAGCTCAACGACCTCAACAAGGTCAGAGACGCGGCATCTGCCGAGGGCTTTGCAGGCTACGGTCTGTTCCAGAACCTGATCGTCGGCGGACAGAACGAGGAAGGCGTTGACGTAACCAACGATCTTTCTTATATGTGTCTTGAGGCAACGGTTCACGTTCGTCTCCCTCAGCCCTCCCTTTCGATCCGTGTTTGGAACTGCACTCCTCACGATCTGCTTATCAAGGCGGCAGCCGTTACCCGTGAGGGTCTCGGTGTTCCCGCATTCTATAACGACGAGGTTATCATTCCCTCGATTATGTCCCGCGGACTTACCCTTGAGGACGCTCGCGACTACTGTATCATCGGTTGCGTTGAGCCCCAGAAGGGCGCTCGTACCGACGGCTGGCACGACGCAGCATTCTTCAATATGTGCCGTCCTCTCGAGCTTGTTTTCTCCAACGGTATGGACAAGGGCGAGCTGATCGGTCTCCAGACCGGTGACGTCGAGAAGATGACCACCTTTGAGGAATTCTTCGAGGCTTACAAGGCTCAGCAGCTCCACTTCATCGAAATGATGGTTCATGCCGACAACGCAGTTGACTACGCTCACAGCGTTCGTTGTCCTCTTCCCTTCCAGTCCTGCCTCTGCAACGACTGTATTGAAAAGGGTATCTCTCTTCAGGAGGGCGGCGCGCACTACAACTTTACAGGTCCTCAGGGCTTTGGTATCGCTAATATGACCGACGCGCTCCTCGCAATGAAGACACTCGTTTTCGAGGAGAAGAAGGTCACTATGGCAGAGATGAAGCAGGCACTTGCCGACAACTTCGGTAAGGGATACATCCCCAAGAAGGCACTTGAGCTGACCACTGAGGTGGCAAAGCAGCTTGACGAGAGCGGCGTTGAGGTTACCGCCGATACTGTTAAGCAGATCTACACCACCTTTACCGAGGCATCTCACATCTCCGCCGACAAAAAGGCAAGATATAACGAGATCCTTGATATGATCAATGCGCTTCCCAAGTACGGTAACGATATTCCCGAGGTTGACGCATTCGCTCGTGAGGTTGGTAACACCTACACCAAGCCCTTCGAGCACTTTACCAACAACCGTGGCGGCATCTTCCAGGCGGGTCTTTACCCCGTTTCAGCAAACGTTCCGCTCGGCTACCAGACCGGCGCGACCCCCGACGGCAGACTTGCTTACACTCCCATCGCGGACGGCGTAGGCCCCGCATCGGGCAGAGACGTGAAGGGTCCCACAGCAACCGCAAACTCGGTTGCAAAGCTCGACCACGGAATCGCTTCCAACGGTACGCTCTTTAATCAGAAGTTCCATCCCTCGGCTCTCTCCGGCATGGCGAGCCTTGAGAAATTCGTGGCATATCTCCGCGGATACTTCGATCAGAAGGGTATGCACGTTCAGTATAACGTCGTTTCCAAGGAAACACTTATCGACGCACAGAATAACCCCGAGAAATACAAGACTCTCGTAGTCAGAGTCGCAGGCTACAGCGCACTCTTTACCACCCTCTCCCGCTCGCTTCAGGACGATATCATCAACCGTACCGAGCAAGGCGGACTTTAAGAGGCGCAAAAGGAGGCGTGCGAGAACCTTTTTTAGGCAAAAAAGGTTCTCGCGCTCTCCCAAAAGCCTTCAAGAAGGATAGTCGGAATTACAGACGGTTTATATCACTAAATGGTGAAAAACCTTGAATAAGGGCAATAATGCCGAGGTATTATTTTCCTTATTTGAAGTTTTGAAAAATCTTAGAAAGGGATAATCGTGAATAAGAATATATATGAACAAACGGGACGTATCTTTGACATTCAGAGATATTCGTTGCACGACGGTCCCGGAATCAGAACCATCGTATTTTTAAAGGGCTGCTATCTGCGTTGCAGATGGTGCTGTAACCCCGAATCCCAGGAATACAAGATACAGGAAATGACCCGTGCGGGCAAAAAGGAGATCATGGGTCGTGACGTAACCGTAGAAGAGGTTATGGACGAGATCATGGGAGACCGCATCTATTACGCGCGTAGCGGCGGCGGAATCACGCTGTCAGGTGGCGAATGTATGGCTCAGCCCGAGTTTGCCGAGGCGCTTTTGCGCGCGACGCACGATTACGGCTTCAACACCGCCATTGAAACCACCGCATTCGCAGACCGCGAGGTGGTTATGAGACTTCTGCCTCACGTCGACCATTTCTTGATGGATATCAAGCATATGGACAGCGCCAAGCACAAGGAATTCACGGGTCAGAACAACGAAAAAATACTTGAAAACGCTAAATACATCGCAGAAAACGCAGATCACTTGATCATCCGCGTTCCCACAGTACCGACGTTTAACGACACCCCCTCGGAGATCGCGGCGATCGCGAGATTTGCCGATTCTCTGCCGAACGTCACCGAAATGCACCTGCTTCCCTATCACCGCTTAGGTCAGGACAAGTACACAGGGCTCGGCCGTACCTATTTGATGGACGGAATTCTTCCGCCCACGGGTGATCATATGAATATGTTGCTTCAAGCGGCACAAAGCGCAGCACCGGATTTGCAGATACAGATTGGAGGATAATTATGTCACAGAACTTTGAATTTCAAGATAAAATGCGAATCGTGCAGGAGTTGGTGCCCGGTCGCCAGATCACTCTTGCGCATATCATTGCAAATCCCGACCCTACTCTTTATCAGAAGCTGGGTCTTGACCCCAAGCTTGACTACGCGCATGCCGCTATCGGCGTTCTTACCGTCAGCCCCGCAGAAACCGCGGTAATCACAGCTGACATTGCTCTGAAATCCTCCGGCGCAGATCTCGGATTCGTAGACCGTTTCTCGGGCACCCTCATTATCACCGGAAAGGTTGCCGAGGTCGAGGCTTCCTTTACTGCAATTACCGAGTATTTTAAAAACGTTCTCAAATTCTCGGTTTGTGAAATGACTCGCACATAATGAAAAAGCTCATTTTAATGGGAAGAGTCGCCGCAGGCAAGACCACTTTGACCCAAGCACTCAAGGGTGAGCAGATACACTACTGCAAGACCCAATACATCAACTACATGGACACGATCATCGACACGCCCGGTGAGTACACCGAGGTTCACACCCTTGCGGCCGCTCTTGGTGTTTATTCCTATGAGGCAGACGTGATCGGTCTCGTGATCAGCGCAAACGAGCCCTTCTGCGTGTTCCCTCCCAACTGTACCTCCCACGTCAACCGCGACGTGATCGGTATCATTTCGGGCATCGACAAGGAGGATGCCAACGTGCCGCTTGCCGAACGCTGGCTCGAAAATTGCGGACTGAAAAAGGAAAAAATATTTTACGTCAGCTCTTACACTGGTGAAGGGCTCGACCTTATAATGGATTATCTGAATCAAGATTAACAATTCGGAGGACAATATGTCTGTAACCAAAACAATCTGCTTCGCCAACAACAAGGGCGGTAGCGGCAAATCCACCACCTGCGCAAACGTAGGTTACTCAATGAGCACGCTTGGAAAAAAGGTACTTCTCATCGACGCCGATATGCAGATGAATCTGACCCTGCAGTTCTTCGACGATGAAAGCTCGCTTGAAATGGCAAAGAGCGCCAAGAATCTCTATACCGGAATTGTGGAGCAAAAGGATCTGACCGACTTTATCGTCCACACCGAATATGAAAATCTTGATCTGATCCCCTCCTCAACTCTGATGAGCGGCATCGAGTTCCAGCTTTTCACAAAGTGGCAGAGAGAATTTATCCTCCGTCAGGGACTCAAAAGCATCAAGGAATCAGGAAAGTACGATTACATTCTCATCGATGCGCCCCCCACTCTCGGTTGCTGGGTAATGAATATTATGTGCGCGTCCGATTGGCTTATCATCCCCGTTGAGGCGTCGCCTTGGGGGCTCTTTGGTCTGGCAAATATGTTTGAGTTCTACGAGCAGGTCAAGCTGATCTCTCCCACCCTCGACATTTTAGGTATTGCCATCACCAAGGCAAGCGAGCGAAAGAATTACTTCAAGCAGACTGTTGAAACACTTTCGAGCCTTGACAACGTCAGACTTTTGGAGTCTATTATCAGAATCGATAGCACAATTGAATGGTCACAGGACAACAGCAAGCCCGTTATGGCTTACAAGAAGACAAGCCGTGCGGCACAGGAATACATGGAAATGGCACAGGAGGTTATGAAATATGCCGATAGGTAAGGACAGTATCACGAAAAGAGTTGCAAAGCAAGATCCCGCAAGCGAAGAAAAGATCGCTCCCGAGCTGGTAGCCACCACCGCGGCGGCACCCGTGGCAAAAGCTCCTGCAAAGAAGACTACCACTACTGCAAAGAAGCCTGCGAGCACCACCGCAAAGAAGACCTCTTCCACCGCGAAGAAGCCCGCGCCCAAGGCAGATGCTCCTGCGAAGAAGCCCGCGCCCAAGGCAGATGCTCCTGCGAAGGAGACCGCTCCCGCCGAGGCAGCTCCCGCGGCTGAAAAGCTTGTTGAGACCGCCGTTCTCGCCAACGTTGCCCCCGAGACCGTCGCTGCTGTGATCGGTCACAAGGAGGACGAAAAGTACGAAAAGGTACAGATCGGCCAGAAAATGCCCGATTTCTTGTTATAAGATGGAATTTGAGGGGAGGAGAAAACTTTTTTAAGAAAAAAGTTTTCTCCTCCCCTCACCCACCTCTTTCAAAAAACTTTCAAAACAGGTATGCTTCGAGCGAAGCGCAGCTCGTCGCCAAACGTAATATTTATGGCAAAGCAGAAACCCGAGGATCGTTCCTCGGGTTTCATTTATTAATTATCGGAATTAATGTGTACGCTTCCACTGCAATTCTGTATCGATTTGCAGTAAATATTTCCTCCACAGCGTTGAATTACCTTTACGTCTCCGCATCTTACGCTGTCTCCTGCTACCACATTGCCGTTCACGTTGCCACAGCCTACACCGTCACCTGCCGTAACACTTCCGCCGACTGTACCGCAGTTTACGCTGTCGCCCGCATGGACGCTACCGCCTACGTTTCCACAGTTTACGCTATCGCCCGCCTTGGCATTTCCGCTTACGCTCCCACAATTCAAATGATCTCCGACGTTAACGTTTCCCGAAATATCTCCATCGATCTTGGCATTGCCAACAATACGAACGTTTATAGTTTTTTTCTTTGAGAGCTCGGGATCAATGGCTAAATTAATAACCGCGTTTTTGTCATAAGTATCTTCACTGAGCATAAGTCTGCCCTTGAATTGCAAAATGCGAAGCTCTCCGTCGTCGGGCAGAGCGTCGAAATACCGTTTTCTGAAAAAGCCCTTGCGATTAAAGTGTTCACCGTTTGCGCTATCGTAACGTTCGGATTCGTCCTCCTTCGATATGTTTTCCGCTGAAGTCTCTTTTTCGGGCTCCTTTTCAACGAAAACCTCTTTTTCGACCACGACCTCCTTGATAACCACCTCGGGCTCCTTATCAAGTATCAGCTTATCGGTGGCAATACCGAAGAGTGTGCACAGCTCAACGATCGCCTCGATATCGGGGATCGATTGCATACATTCCCACTTGCTCACCGCCTGCGAGGTGATCCCAAGCTTATCAGCCAGCGCTTCTTGGCTGAGCCCAAGCTCTTTTCTGTATTTTTTGATATTGTTCGAAATGTTGCTTTGAATATCCATTTTCCAATCCTTTCAAAATTCGTTGCGACCGATTTATTCGGCAAGCCGACGCATCGGTGACCGATTTCTTGAATATATTGTATCATATTGCGTGCAAAAAAACAACATACTGTCCGTTGGATTGGCTTTTTTTCGTTATATTTTTATACAACTGTCAGTTGTATCGGCAAAAAGCGCAAAGAAAATTAAGAAATTATAGTGATTTCCCTTGACAAAACCTCGATATCGTGCTATAATCAGATTATCATTTGAACAATTATTCAATTGTTGCAAGAAGGAGGCATATTATGGAGCACAACCATGAAAACGCGCCGGTCTGCTGTGAACACGAGACTCATCACGAAATCATAGACAGTATTGAACTCCCCGACGACGAGCATTTCTTCGATCTCGCCGAGTTCTTCTCGGTTATGGGAGACAGCACCCGCATCAAAATTCTCTATCTTCTTTTCAACGGCGAGATGTGCGTCTGCGACATATCCGAAAAGCTTTCGATGAGTATGTCGGCGATCTCCCACCAGCTTCGCGTGCTGAAAAACGCCCGAATCGTCAAATATCGCAAATCGGGCAAGTCGGTGTTCTATTCCCTCGCCGACGACCACGTCAAAACCATAATCAACATGGGTGTTGAACATATTGAAGAATAAAATATTAAATTATAGAGGTGATTACTATGAAAAAGACATTCAATCTTGAAGACCTTGATTGCGCGCATTGCGCGGCAAAAATGGAAGTAGCAATTAACAAAATCGACGGCGTAACTTCCGCAACCGTAAGCTTTATGACACAAAAATTGACTATCGAAGCCGAGGAAAAGGATTTTCCGAAAATTTTAAAGGCGGCGCAGAAGGCGATAAGCAAGGTAGAGCCCGACTGCCGCATCATCCTCGACTGATATGAGACGGAAAGACAAAAAACAGCTGCTACGCATAATCATATCGGCAGCTTTGTTGGCCACCGTATGGGCGGTTGAGCAGTTCGCGCTGATACCCAAGCTGGTTATGATCGGCAGCTTCGACCTGCAAGCGCTGATCTTATTCTTGATTCCCTACCTCGTTATCGGCTATAATATTCTGTGGAGGGCTCTGCGAAATATCCTGCGCGGTCAGGTCTTTGACGAGAATTTTCTGATGTCGATTGCAACGATCGGCGCGTTCGTCACAGGCGAGTACGCAGAGGCTGTCTTCGTTATGCTCTTTTATCAGGTGGGCGAGCTGTTCGAGCACATCGCCGTGGGAAAGAGCCGCAAATCGATCAAATCCCTGCTCTCTATCCGCGCAGACACCGCGTTTGCGGAGGGTGAGGACGGCGAGCTTTCTGAAATTCCCTGCGAGGAGATCAAGGTGGGTGATATTATCTGCGTCAAGGCGGGCGGTAAAATCCCTCTTGACGGTGTGATCGTCGAGGGCAAAACCTCCCTCAACACGGTAGCCTTGACCGGAGAATCTGTCCCCCGCGACGTAAATGAGGGTGACACGGTGCTCAGCGGCTGTATCAACGTAAGCGGTTTTATTAAGATCAAGGTTACAAAGCCTTTTGAGGAATCAACGGTTTCAAAGATCCTCGCCCTTGTGGAAAGCTCTACCGCAAACAAGGCGAAGAGCGAGGAATTTATCACAAGGTTCGCTCGTGTTTACACTCCTATCGTTGTGATCTCAGCGGCGCTTTTGGCTCTTCTTCCGCCCCTTTTCACAGGGATCGGAGACTTTGCTGTTTGGAAGGATTGGATCTATCGCGCGATGACCTTCCTTGTCATCAGCTGTCCTTGCGCGCTGGTGATCTCGGTGCCGCTCTCCTATTTCGGCGGAATTGGCTCGGCATCCACGCGCGGAATCTTGATCAAGGGATCAAACTATCTTGACGCGCTTTCAAGCTGTGACACGGTAGTCTTTGACAAAACGGGAACACTGACAGACGGTGTCTTCGAGGTGGCAGAGATCATTCCCGAAAAGCAAGCTTCGCACCAAGAGCTGCTCGCCCTCGCCGCTTCTGCCGAAAAGTATTCCACACATCCTATCTCAATGTCGATCAGACGCGCCTACGAGGCTCAAAAATGCGACGGAGAGCCTGCGGTCACCGAAATCGAGGAGGTGGCAGGTCGCGGAGTGAAGGCAATCGTGGACAAAAATATTCTGTTTGTAGGCAATCTCAGATTGATGCAGGAAAACGGAATCGATCTGCCCGAAGGAAACGAAAACGGCCTTGGCACGTGCGTATATTTGGCTCTTGGCGGTGAGTATCTCGGAAGAATCATCATCACAGACCGACCGAAAGCAGGTGCCGCAGAAGCCATAGAGAAGCTCCGCAAGGCGGGCATCAAGCGTACGGTTATGTTGACGGGTGACCGAGAAAACGAGGCGCAAGCGGTAGCGGAAGCCCTTGGGATCGATGAATACCGCGCCGAATTGCTCCCTCAGGACAAGGTCGGCGCAATCGAAAGTCTGATTGGCTCTGCCGAAGGCAAGATCGCCTTTGTAGGCGACGGCATCAACGACGCACCCGTATTAGCTCGCTCTGACGTAGGCATTGCTATGGGAGCACTTGGCTCAGATGCGGCAATCGAAGCCGCGGACATCGTTCTTATGAACGATGATCTTCAAAAAATCAGCGACGCGATCCTGCTCTCTCGCAGGACTCGCCGTATCGTTACGCAAAACATCATATTCGCTCTCGGAGTCAAGATCGCCGTTCTGATCCTCGGTGCCCTCGGTATTGTCGGGCTCAATGCCGCCGTTTTCGCCGACGTAGGCGTGGCGGTGATCGCAATACTGAATTCGATGAGAAATTTAAGGAAATAGAAGCACATACTCTTTTATACAAAAAAATGCCGCAGATTCATTCTGCGGCATTTTTCACCGTAACGATATAACACCCCGTATTATCGGGGGAGATAACACAGCTTTCAAAGCTTTCGGGAAGGGACAGCTTACCGTCCGCCGTGAGTGCTTGGCGGCAATAGAGATAGCCGTCCGCCTTGTACCACTTTCCTATTTCCATCGAAAGCACGTATTCTTCAAGGGTCAATCGGTTATTATAAATAATCTTTGCGTGCGGCAGCCCTACGTAGCGAATGTGCCAAGGCTCGAATCGGATTCCCGTCACGTCCTCGCCGAAGGAGGGATAGCGGATAATAAATCCGTATTTCCAGCACTCCGCATTGACAAATCGACCTGCAGGCGACTTCAAAAATCCGTCTCCCGCAAAATAAGCCACGTAAACGTCCAACGCAAGCCCCGTCTGATGCTCACTTGCTCCCGGCAAGGTTGCGGTCAAAGGGTCCTCAAGGTACAGCGCCGCCTGCTCCTCGGCAGAGCGAAGGTCACTGGAGACGTAAAGCTTTTGGTCAAATTGCTCGGCAACAGCGGCAGACAGACTTGCGTATGCATCAAGCATACAGCTGCTCATAAAAACGTCGGTATCCTTGTACTCCGAGATCTGCGGCTCGAAGCCGTCCGGCAACGTATATTCTGTGTTTACCAGCATCAGGCTCCGGTCTATGCTGACGCGGGGATCATTCCTCAACGCTTCAAAAGAGGTCTTTACCGTAGCGGGCTCTTGGCACGCGTTGATCTCCACCTCAGAGGAAAACCAACCCCATTCCTCAAAACAAAGAAACAGCTTGTCCACGTTCAAATGTATAGCAAGCGTCACTGCGCAAAACACCGCGAAAAATGCAAGGAACGGCAAGCTCTTTCTGATCTTACTTTTCATCCTTTATTCACCGCTCTCCGATGCCGAGCGAAGCAGAGCTTCGTTTCCTTCTGCCACGTCAATGCCCTCGCAACCGACTCCCATAAGCGAGGTACAGCCCCAAAAGGCATCCTTGCCAATCTTTTTTACGTTGTTCAGCTCCACGCTGACAAGCGCCTCACAAAGCGCGAAGGTAGAGGGCTTGATCTCCGTCACCTTTTCGGGGATGGAGACCGATTCAAGAGACAAGCATCCGTAAAACGCCTGCATTCCGATGCTCTCAATTCCCGCGCCAAGGCTCACGGTTTTCAGGTTGTCACAGCCGAAAAAGGCATCGTCTCCAACGCTTTTCACCGAATCGGGAATATAGATCTCGGTTAACGAACGGCAACCGTAAAAGGCACGGACACCAATGCTCACAGTCTGAAAGCTGTCAAGCAGGATCCATCGGATATCTGCACAATCGGCAAAGCCCCTGTCGGGGATCTCCTCGCAACCGGGCAAAAGCACGGTTTTCAGAGAGGTCGGCACAAATTCACCGTTATACTCCGCGCTTTCCGCGCCGAATATATAACCGAAATATCTGTTTTCCGTTGCGGACTCACCAACGAACGGCACGAAAAGGCTTTCCAACGCATTGCACTCGTAAAACGCGCCAAGACCGATTTCCGACGCACCTTCAAGAGTGACCTCATACAGCGAGGAGCAATATCCAAAGGCATAGCTGCCCACCTGATCCACGTTCTCGCCAAGCTTTACGTAACAAAGATCCTTACATTCGTAGAAAGCGAAGCTACCCACACGCTCAATGCTTTCGGGAAGCACCACGCAGGACAGCGATTTGCATCCTGCGAAAGCATTTTCGGCCACCTCGGTAACCTGCCCGTAGATCAGTACGATATCCAACGACGCAGGAACCTTGACCGCGTGATTCTCATAGCTGTCCGCTCCGAAAATATAGCCAAGATGGGTATTTTCGCCACCGTCACCAATAAAGGGCAAGCCAAGCGTAACAAGGTTATTACAGCCCGCAAAGGCTCCCTTGTCGATTGCTACCACTCCGTCGGGAACTCTGATCGCACGCGCCGTGGAGTCAACAAAGGCACTCGCACCGAGAGCCAGCACGCTCTTCCCACCAATTTCATCGGGGATTACCACGACCTGCTCCTTGCCCTTATAGGAGAGGATCCTTATGCCCCCCTCATACTCCTCGGTCTCAAAATCCGACTCCGCAGCCGCCGCATTATTCAAAAACGCGGTGTGCGCTGTATTCTTATACTCACTGTATCTTTCAAAGTACGTACTATCCTGGTTACCCTTGATCAGATATTTATCCTTTCCCTGCCACTCGTCTTTAACGTCCTCTACAGGCTTCGCCACACAGGAGGACAGCATACCGCCAAGCATCAACAGCGCCAAAAGCGCGCAAAGCATTCTGTTTTTCAAATTCATCGCTTACTGCTCTCCATTCTCGGCAAGCTCTTTGCTCTCGCTGTCAGCACGCACCGCATGATACGAGATCATGATCACAAAGGGGATCACCTGCACAAAAAACCATTTGTAGGTAATATCCCACAGGCTCTTGACCTCCTCGATCTCCTCACCCTCAGGTACTTCCCCATTCTTGCTCTTGATGAGCACGTAGGTCAACATCACACCGTAGGTAAACAGCGCGGTAAAGAGCGAGATATAGAACTGCTCCTTCTGACTCGTCACAGGGACGTAAGCTTCTTTTTTGCTGTAAAACGCTGTCAAGATCACCGCAAGCACGATGACAGGCAGGGCAACGGACAAGTGATTGATCACCCAGATCACGTTAGGGATCTTATTCTCGCCAAGCTCGTTAAGCTTCACGATAAACTCCTGCAGTTGGTTTGCGTAAAGATACAGCAGGATGATCGAAGCTACGCACAGCACCATCGTGCAAAAGGCGATCTTCGATTTATCAAGCTTTCTTGTTTTCAATTCTGCCATTTTTATAGGCTTCCTTTCTGTTTTTTATCCGCGCCACGGTCAATTCTGCCGTCTGACGCTCTTGTATTCATCATAATAACGGTAATAGGGGCACCTGCCCGTGTTTCTGCCGAGAAAATCGATCATTTCATCCTCGTCAAGGGAGATCATACACACGTATTCCTCCCACTCCTCGTCATAATCGTAAAACTCACAGCTCTCGCAGCTGCCTACCGCTTTTTGCGCATCCTTCTTATTAAGTTCTGCCATAGCAATCTCCATTTCGCCTAATCTCCTCAAAGCTTGAAAGCATACGGCAAAAGCTCGCCAAGCGTGCTGCACACGGGAGATTTTCCGTCGTAGAGGATCACCGGAAAATCTGCGGAGCAGAATTCTGCCATAAACTGCCTGCAGATTCCGCAGGGCGCACAAGGCTCCAAGGGCTTCTCGCCACCCTTTCCACCTACGATGGCGATGGCGACAAACTCCCTCTTGCCCGTGCTGATTGCGGCGGCGAAAGCAGAGCGCTCCGCGCAGATCGTGCCACCGTAGGAGCTGTTTTCAATATTCGCGCCTAAAAAGATCTCGCCGTCAGCACTCAGCAGAGCCGCTCCGACGAAGAATCCCGAAAAGGGGGCATATGCGTGCTCTCTTGCCTCAAGCGCCTTTTCTATCAGCATCATCTGCTTTGACGTATCCAACATCATTCCAACCTCTCAAAGATATAAAGCCCGACCCCTCGGAGAAAAAACAAGGTCGTCGGGCTTTTAAATTATTTGTTCGATCCCTCTATAAAGTATGCAGCCTCTGTATCCGCGCAATTGAGGAAAAACGCCAAGGGGAACATCTCCATCGCCTTTCCCACGTTGCCGGGATCCTCATTGCCCGAAAATCCCATATGATAGCGGATGGCAAAAGCCTCATCCCTCGTAAGCTTCATATAACCCGAAACGATATACACCGATTTCTCTCCGTGACCGTAAGGAAGCGAATCCTCAATGGTGTAATAGGGCACGGATTCCCATTTGCCCTCGGGATTTTTGGCATTTCTGAAGCTGACCTTATAAAAATTGGTCTTGCAGACGTCGTGAAGCAGAGCGGCGATCGCTATGCTCTCCTCGCTGTATTCGATGCCGTAGCTCTCCTTGATGCGGGGACGGCTGAGAATATCGCAGAGGCAGTCGTACACGTTCAGGCTGTGCTCCAAAAGTCCGCCCTCATACGCTCCGTGAAACCGCGTGCTTGCAGGGGCTGTGAAAAAGTCGCTTTTTTCACAAAGGAAATCCAACAGTCTGTCGGCGCCGTCTCTCTTGATCTTATCCTGATAGATCTGAATAAATCTTTCTTTATTTGTCATATTTACTCCGTTCCGTGATCGGTTATCATTATACATCTATATTTTAACAAAACTATCTCCATTTGTCAAGTACCACGGGGATAAATATGCATTGTTTTCCGCCGCATACAAACGGCAATGATTCAATATCCTCTCTTCCCTGCCAACGCTCTCCACACAAGCTTTCTTATGAGATCCGCCGGGAACACCAGCAGCGCTACCAAGGACGTAATCCCAAGCTCCGAAAGCGTTAAGGGTGCCGTCCGCAAAACCGCACCGCCAAGATAGATAAACCCGATCTGAATGGCAAGGATCATTGCCATAATGGCGATAAAGGTCTTGTTTCTCGTAATATTGGCAAGCAAACGCAACCGATCCGTCCGCGCGCAAAAGCAATTGAACACCGAGGAAAAGATAAACAGCGCAAAAAAGGCGGTCAGAAGATAGATATTATCCGCCGCAAAGCGGAAGCGGGAGGTGATTTCGGGGAGCTTTAAAAACGCTATACAGAGCGCGATGGTAAACCCGCCGCCCACAAGGATCTCATATACCATATAGCCGTTAAGGATCGGCTCGTCGCGTCGCTTGGGCTTCTCCTCCATACAGGATTCGAGCGCAGGCTCTCCCGCAAAGGCAAGTCCTCCCAAGGTATCCATAATAATATTGATCCAAAGCATCTGCACCACGGTTACAGGGGCATCGTAGCCCAAAAAGGGGCAGATCATCGATACGCCTACCGCACAAAAATTCATCACAAGCTGGAGTGTTATGAATTTTCTGATGCTTTTGAAGATATTACGCCCATACAGCACCGCCTTGGCAATGCTCGCAAGATTGTTGTCAAGAATAATGATATCTCCCGCATCCTTCGCCACCTGCGTGCCGCTACCCATTGCAAAGCCCACGTCAGCTCGCTTAAGGGCCGGTGCATCATTAATACCGTCGCCCGTCATACCTACCACCAGATCAAGCTCTTGGGAGATACGCACAAGTCTGCTCTTGTCGGCAGGCAGAGCTCGCGCCACCACTCCGAGTCGGGGTAAGATTTCCTTCAATTGAGAGTCGGAAAGATGAGCAAGCTCACCTCCCGTAAGTACCGTGTCGATCCCTCCCCCGAGGATGCCACACTCGGCGGCAATGTGGCGGGCGGTCTCCTTATTGTCGCCGGTTATCATAACCACCTGCACCCCCGCTCCTCGAAGTCGGTTTACAGAGCCCTTCGCGGTCTTTCTTACCCTGTCCTCAAGGACGACGAGGCATATCATCGTCAGCTCACCGAAATCACCGTCAACAAGCCTTGAATTTATAAAATTATCCTTCGACTCGGCTATCATCAGCACCCTTTTTCCCTTTTCGGTCAAAGCCTTGCAAATGTTTTCGGTGACAGAAGACGAAAACGATGCCGCGTGTCCATCCCCATCAAGATATTCTCTCACACACGGCAAAAGCTTTTCGGGCGCACCCTTCACAAAGAGACGACGCGCTCCGTCCACAGACAAAAGTGCCGCGGAAAACTTTTTCTCGCTGTCAAAAGGAATATTCTTCACCACGGAAAAGCTCTGCGCGCTCTTTTCTCTGCCAATGACAGATTCAAGAATGGCTTTGTCGGTGGAGTTGCCGCCTATGGAGCGCTTATTCCCCGCCGAAAGCCTTGAAGTGGTGTTGCCCAGGGCAGACAGCAGATATTCGTGAAAGACCGCGGTTTTCGAGAGCGCCGAAGCGCCTTCAAAGCTTTCTCCGTTTCCGAGATAAATCTGACTTACGCTCATTTTTCCCTCGGTCAAAGTGCCGGTCTTGTCGGTAAACAGAATGTTCATGCTTCCCGCCGACTCGATGCCCACAGGCTTGCGGACAAGCACCTGATCCTTCACCATTTTTTTGATGTTCGAGGAAAGCACAACCGCGATCATCATAGGAAGCCCTTCGGGCACGGCAACCACGATGACGGTAAGCCCCAAGGTGAGAGCATGAATCAGGTGTGATGCCAAAAACTGCAGATCTGTAATTTTATATTTGATGATGTCTGTGTCAAATGCGCTGTCCACGGCAAAGACGTTGAAAAGATAAACGAGAGCAATCAGCGCCGCCGCCACGTAGCCAACTGTGCTTATCTGCCTTGCAAGCTTGGCAAGCCTTATTTTCAAAGGACTTTCACGGGTATCGGTCTGTATTTCCCTCGAAATTCCGCCGATGAAGGTACGGTCTCCCACGCTCTCAACCCGCATCATTCCCTCGCCCGACAGCACGGTGCAGCCGCGCAGGCAGAAGAAGGGCGAATCGGGGGTGCTTTCAATTCTGTCGCCATCCTCGGCGGCTTTTTTATACACCTCTCTGCTTTCCCCCGTCATAGCCGATTGATCGCAGGCAATATCACCTTCAATAAGCACGCCGTCGGCAGGAATCTGCTCACCCGCGCCGATATAGACAAGGTCACCGACAACGATCTCTTCAATATCAATTTCGCAAACTCCTTGTTTTCGTAAAACGCGGCATTTTTGTCTGCCATATGCACTTTCCAATCGCTCAAACGCTGTTCCCGCGCCATACTCCGACATAGTTGAAATAAAGGTTGCCAAAAGAATGGACACAGCAATTCCCACCGTCTCCACCCAATCGGCATTCCTAAACGTGAAGATCAGATTTATGACCAACGCGGCTATCAGTATTTTTATGATGGGATCGCTGAGATTCCCCAAAAACTGCCGAAAAAAGCTCTTTCTTTTGGCTCTTGACAGCTTATTTTCGCCATTCGCTGCCCTTGATGCCGCCACCTGCGCCGCATCAAGCCCCCGCTTTTCCTCCTCGCGCACCTTTTCGCTGCCTGTTACTATTTTTATCACTCCCTTATAAGTTGTCCTTAAAATATATGAGAGAGACGAGGAGTTTAAGACCAGGAAAAGGAAAAAGCGCCTAATTAAAAAGCCCCGCCGAGGCGGGGCGAGAGATTATTCAATGCATTCGGCGTATTTGGGGTTCTTGCGGATTTCCTCAACAATACTATTCTGAAACGTTCGTAATTCCTTTTTCCAGAAATCATCCCCTATAGGGGCAAGATCTCCTTTGTTTATCTTCGGCAAAGCCGATACTAACGGCGCGGAATACGCATATTCATCTTCATGATAGACGCGCATATATTCATTGCAATGATCGAAGCCCTTATCAAAATAACAAAGTGCCCTTTCCATACTGCCACCGTTGTCTATTTCATAATGAGCCAAGGTCAAGTACAAGCTACCAATATTCTGATGCCAGGCCCCGCATCTGCCATCAACAAAAACCGTTTCAAAAAGGTTAACAACCGACAACAAAACTTGTCTTCCGTATTCAGAGGAAGACACCGCAGGTCTTATGGCGACGGATGTGGAAATGGCAAGTCGGAGATTAGCAAGAAGCGCCATGATACTTTCACCTTGATATCTTGCTTTTTCTTCGCCGACAGTTGCCTCAGGTAGCAACACTTCTTTGCAAATGACAAGGGAGTTCTGATCGTTAGCAAGTGCTTTTGCCTTTTCGTATTCCCCCATTCTGCAATAAAGCGGTGTGATCTGACGAATGGCTATTTCGCGGTCTTCCGAAGATGGATTGCATTTCAAAAGCTTTTCATAAACACGAACAGCTTCTTGCCAATAAATATTTTGAGAGTTGTATTCAATATCGTATTCTATCATACCGGATGCATCGGCAGGATGCGCTTTTCCCCCGTATTTATTCCACCCCCACATATGAAGCGCTTTGGCAAGATTCAGAAGAATTTTGGGCTCATTCGGAAATTCCTCTGATGCCGCGCGAAGCATATCGATACAGTCTCCGACATCCTCCGATAAACTTCCTTGATACATTGTAAATCCTTGCTTTGTAAGTATCTTGGTAGCATTTTCAAGAATAGTTTTGATTTTTTCTTCCCGTTCATCGTGATATCCAAACAGTTCATCAATGGAAACGTGAAAGTAATTTGCAATTGCGGGGATCATCTCCATATCGGGATAACTACCGCCTGACTCCCAGCGTGATACAGCCTGTGCGGTTACGCCGAGAGCTTCTGCAAGATTATCTTGCGTGCGTCCGTCGCGGCGGCGCAATTCTCTGATTTTATTACCTAAGTTAAGCTGCATACAAGCTCCTCCTTGAAATCGTGATCACCGGTGTAATTACATTATAGCATATATTTACGAAAAAACAATTATCAAATAGTTGTTTACGACTCAACCAACGTTTGTTTTTTCCAACGCTTGCGTCCGGGGCAAGCATAGCGTGCAGCCTCGGATGTCTTTGGCAAGCCGTAGCCTACAGAAAAACACCACCAAAGAGTTTTCTTGGTGGTGTTAGTCATTTTCCGCTAATTTCGCAGAGGTGCTGCGGGGATTTTTGTAATATTAAATTGTTGATATCACAGATCAAGCATCGAATCGTGCTCGAAAAGCTTTCCGTTACGGTGAAGAAGGGTCTTGACCTCGTATTTCCCGAAGGTGAGGTCAATATTCTCGCCGAATACGGCAACCTTACACTTCTTTTCCCCGTCGGTATTATTAAAGAGTCTTACCATAAAGGTATTCTCTGCTGTCTTTCTCAAGCAAGAGAGCGTCACTGCATCATCGGAAACGGTAACGGGTGCAGTCTCGTGAATCTTACCCTCGCCGTGAGGATAGAAGTTGAGCGCGTAGGGTCTCTCCACAAACTTCTGCGCCTCTTTTTCAAGCTGCTCTCTGTCGCAGACCATAAGGCGAAGTCTGAACTCATGGCGACCCGGCTCGATATATTTGTTATAAATCTCGGGATCGATTATGGGAAGCTCGCCAACGGGATGCGCACAATAAACCGAGCCGTTAAGCAGATTGATGTAAAGCTTTCCGTTCTCAATCGAGCAACCGTACGTACCGTCCTTCAGAATTGCAAGCACCTTATCGCCCATTTCCACACCGACGAAGCGCTGAGAGCATTCCTCAAGATTTTCGGTATAGGTCTGCGTACCGAATGCCGTCTGACCGATAAATTTGCCAATCTCGGCAAGCGGGATCTCAAGCTTGAGTCCCTTACCGGGATCATTCCAAAAAGCGTTTACCGCAAGGTCGATAAAGTCGAAATCACGATAGAGCTTATAAGAAACGCGCACGTCGGAGCGTCCCGTATCGTAATAGCTCTCGGTCTCGGTGAGAAGCTCGCCGTTCTCGATCGTACGAAGGGGCAGCTTGGGCTCGGCATATTTGTAATTCTTGCCGACGGTCTTCATATGCCAGCCCCAAGGGTCCTCGTTATCATCGTAAACCACTGGACGGAAAGCCGCACCCGCAAGATATTCCTTGCCGCCTGCGACAAAGCTTGAAAGAGCGCCAAGCTCGGTGTCAAAGCGCGCCTTGGCGCCACTCTTCGTCTCAAAATCCGCAACGGGAGTGCGGTCAAGCGTCCACTTTTTACCTATGCGGAAGGATATATCAAATCTTGTCATCGAAAGAGGATTCAGCTCCGACTTGATGGCAAGTCTTATGCTTCTGTCCATATTTATGCGCGACATCTCCTTCACTCTCTGGAAGGGCACCTCCACTCCGTTACGCTTAACGGTAAATTCATATCCCTCGTTATCGGAAACAATACAGTTCAGCATAAAGAAATCTGCGTTGAAGATAACCTCCTCCGCGCTTTGCGAAGGATTGTATACAAAGATGGGATACTCCATGGGAACAGCACGCTTATAGTCGCCGCAAAGCGCCATAAACGCCTTTGCAAACTCGCCGTCGAGAAGCTCGAGAGCGTGATCCAGCTTCTGCATACTGCTCTTCTCTCCCTCGATGATACAGGTTCCCGAAAGCACGTCGTGGAACTGCACCATCGCCATATTTTTCTGCGCCTCGTCAAAGACCGCAACGTCATATTTGTAGCCTGTCTCAACCGAAGCCAGCGCACAGATCTTTTCGGTCATCAGCAGCTTGTTTTCGGTCTCGGCATATCGTCTCTTCAGTCTCGCAATCGAGGTATAGCACTTGACGAAGCAGGGCTGAAGCGCCTCGGTATATTCGACCTTGGGCGTAGCTGCGGCAAAGAACTGCTCGGGAGTGGAATGGAAAACCTGCACGCCGTTGGCCTTCTCTTCCTCGATAAAGTCCTTTATGTCTGCAAGATCGCGTCTCGACGCACCGCCGCCGTGGTTACCGATACCCCAAAGAGCAAAAGCAACGTCTTCCTCCATCCAGGGGCGCATCTTTCGCTTGATATCTCTTACCGCGTGGCCAAGCTCTGAGCAATAAATGGTATCATCCTGAAATCTTGCCGCGTGAACCGAGCTTCCGTCAAAGCCCTTCCAATCGAAGTGCATAGCGGGCAGATCGAATATCCAATCCATAGGGCGGCAGAAGATATAGCCCTGATAGCCGCACTTATTCAGTATCTGCACAAGACCCTGTGTGTGACCGAAGGAGTCAAAGTTCACCGCAACCGTGGGTCTCTTGCCGAATTTTTCCTTGAAATATTTCAATCCCGCCTCTATCTGACGGATGAATCCCTCTCCGGACGGAATATTACAGTCAGGCTGAACGTACCAGCCGCCCATTATATGCCATTTTCCCGCCTCCACAAGCTCCTTGATGCGAGCAAAAAGCTTGGGATCGTATTTTTCAACGTATTCGTAAAGCAACGCCTCGTTGTGGCAGAATATGTAATCGTATTCCTCGGCTATATCAACTGCCGAATAAAAGGTAGCAAGTGCCGCAGTAGCGCCCTCGTTCCAATCCCACTGCCATACAGGGTCAAGATGCGCGTTGCATATAAGATGAAGCTCTTTCATAATAATCTCCATTCCGCCGCCCACGGGAACACCTGTGGCGGCACAAATAGTAATCGATGAATTTTGCCATCAGGCAAAATTCGCGCGTGAAACAGTTATTTTCATTATTAGTGGGAAGTAACCTTCACGCAATCGTCCTTCCTTGTTTCTTGTTATAGGGCTTTCGCCTACAATTATTATACCTTTTATAAACGGGACTGTCAACATAATTTTTTCATTTATTGAAAGTTCTTGAAGGAAGGAGGGAGGGGTGTGGGGAGGGAGGAAGCTTCTTTCAAGAAGCTTCCTCCCTCCCCACAATATCTCATTATTAATATCTATCGTCCATAGAAACGTAATTTCTCGGCTTTGCGATACACTTATAACCGGGACGGATGATACGGTTCGAGGTACAGTATTCCTCCATACGGTGCGCGCACCAGCCCGCGACTCTCGCAATTGCAAAAAGAGGTGTATACATTTCGGTGGGTATTCCGAGCATACGGTAAACCAGACCCGAATAGAGGTCCACGTTTGCGCACATATCCTTATCCACACCCTTATATGCCTTAAAGAGCGAGGGGGTAATGGTCTCGATCTTCTCAAGCAGCTCGAAATCATCGCCATATCCCTTTTCGTAAGCAAGCTTTTTCGCGTAGGTCTTCAGCATAACGGCACGGGGGTCGGATTTCGTATAGATCGCGTGACCCATACCGTAGATAAGACCCGATCCGTCGTTTGCCTCACCGTTGAGTATCTTCAAAAGGAAGGATGCTACCTCATCCTCGTTTCGGATATCCTGCACGTTCTCCTTGATACAGTCGAACATCTCCTGCACCTTGATATTTGCACCGCCGTGGCGGGGGCCCTTCAAGGCACCGATTGCCGCAGAGATCGCGGAATAGGTATCCGAGCCCGAGCTTGACAGCACGCGGCAGGTAAAGGTGGAGCAGTTACCGCCTCCGTGCTCGGCATGAACCACGAGACAGAGGTCAAGCAGCCTTGCCTCATCCTCCGTATAGCTCTTATTAGAACGCAAAACGCGCAAAAAGTTCTCCGCTGTAGAAAGCTCGTCCTTGGGGTTGTGAATATTCAAACTCTTATCAAAGAAGGCATTCTGATAGACCGCATATGACTGTGCCGCGATAACGGGCAGGCGGGAAAGCAGCTCCATGCTTTGATGAAGCATATTCTCAAGCCCCGTATCGTCGGGATTATCGTCGTATGCGTACAGAGAAAGCACCGCGCTCGCCATTTTGTTCATAATCGACTGCGAGGGAGCCTTCATAATAATATCCTCGGTAAATCTCGGAGGCAGACGGCGGTATGCCGCAAGGATATCGTTGAATTCGGCAAGCTCTTCTTTCGTGGGAAGATGTCCGAAGAAAAGCAAAAATGCGCACTCCTCAAAGCCGAATCTGCCTTCCTTAACAAAATTATTCACCAATTGGCTGATTTCGTATCCGCGATATTCCAGCTTACCCTCAACGGCGCACTTCTCGCCTTCGTTCATAATATATCCGTGTGCGTTACCGACTCTTGTTACACCCGCGGTAACACCCGAGCCATCGGGCTCACGCAAGCCTCTTTTAACTCGGTAATTTTCAAACGCCTCTTTGGGGATCACGTATGTGCTTCTTGCATCGTCAAGCATAGATTGAAACTCACGCTCGATCTCCTCATCGTGATCGCTGGTATGGTTTTTGGAATACAGTTGCATGTTTCTCACTCCGATCTGTGCTAAAAAAAGTCCAATCGCCTTGCAGATTGTAAATAATATTAATATTATACCTCAACTCATCGAAATTTGCAATTAACAAATTGTAAACTCTCATATTTTTGCAATTTATATTGAATATCAGCCTGTTTTCTGCAAGAATTCGCCGCGTTTCATTCATAATCGCAGTGTGCGGTGCAGGAGTATCACTTCATTTTGCATTTTTCGCCGCACAGGCACGCCAAAAAAGCCCCAAGACCTTTCTTTTTGCATCCGAGCTATGGGCGGATTGCAAAAAATTCTTTCGGCATGCAAGAAAAAAGTGAAACGTGCGCAAAAGGATCAAGAACAATCACAAAAAATTTTCAACTGCTCAAGCTTCTCACAAGAATCGTCAATTCCCCACCCGATGATTGACAAACCTCACGAAAAGAGTTATAATATTGATAGATTGACGGTGTCAATGAAGTCGGACAGCATCAAATGCAGCGGCTCAGAGACGCTGCCTCCGATAATTCTGAAAGGAACGATCACATTTTATGAAACAATTTGAAACTCTTATATGCGAATGCGGTGAAACACACAGCGCCTTCACCTCAAGAGTCATCGCCGAGTGCGGTGCCATCAAAAAGCTACCCGAGGCGATCTATGCTCTTGGCTGTCGCAAGCCCTTTCTTGTGGCAGATCAAAACACCTTTAAAGCCGCAGGCGAGGAGGCTGCTTCGTTGCTCTCGGGCGCAGAAATGCTTTTTTCTTTGTACGTATTCGAAAAAAGCCCCGCCCCCGACGAAAGAGCGGTGGGCACGGCAATTATGCATTTTGATAACACCTGTGACTGCATCGTTGGAATCGGCTCGGGCGTGATCAACGATATCTGCAAGCTTTTGGCAAGCATGGCCAAGCTTCCGTACGTGATCGTTGCCACCGCCCCTTCAATGGACGGATATGCATCCGCAAGCTCCTCTATGGAGCGTCACGGTGTCAAGGTCTCTCTGCCCACCAAATGCGCCGACATGATCATCGGAGACCCCGACATCCTCATCGACGCACCGCTTTATCTCCATCTCTCGGGTCTTGGCGATATGATCGCCAAGTACACAAGCATCTGTGAGTGGCGGATCTCCTCCGTCATTAATGGCGAGCATTACTGCGAACGGGTGGCGCAAATGATCCGAGAGGCGTTGAAGAAATGCATCGATAACGCAGACGGACTTACCAAGGGAGACAAAACAGCCGCGCTTGCGGTATTTGAAGGACTTGTGATCGCAGGTGCCGCTATGAATTACGCAGGCACAAGCCGCCCCGCCTCGGGCGTGGAGCATTATTTCTCTCACGTTTGGGATATGCGCGCGCTTGAATTCGGCACACCTGCCTACACGCACGGCGCACAGTGTGCCGTCGCAACGCTGATCGCCATCGACATCTACGACTGCCTCCGCAAGATCACGCCCGACCTTGAGAAGGCGCTTGATCAGGCAGGCAAATTTGACTATGATAGCTACAAGCTCTCTCTGCGTGCTTTGCTTGGAAGGAGTGCTGAGGCGCTGATCCGATTGGAAGAAATGAAAGAAGGAAAATACGATCCCGCAAAGCACGCGATCCGCATTGCGCGTATCGTGGAGAAATGGGACGAAATCTGCAGGATCATCGACGAGGAGCTCCCCGACCGAACCGAATTGACCGCCCTGATGCGCAAGCTTGGTGCACCCACTACCGTCCGCGAGCTTGGAATCGACCCCGCCAACCTTCCCGAAGTCTTTGAAGCAACGCGCGATATCCGCGACAAATACGTGCTTTCCAGATTGGTCTTCGACCTTGGACTCACGGAAGAAATCAAGGAAAGCCTTACAAAGAACCACTCATAAGAACGGAGAAATACGAAAATGAAAATGAATGAAAAGGAATTCTTTCCCGACGGCATAACCCCCATAGACGATTGGTTTTACGACAACCGCATCCCAACCCTTTCCGAGCTTGGAACGCCATATCTCATCACCGATTTCGGTGCCAAAGCTGACGGCAATATATGCACGGAAAAAATTCAATCCGCCATCGATACGGCACACGCAAACGGCGGTGGCGTTATCATTATCCCCAAAGGCAGATTTATGTCAGGCGCGCTCTTTTTCAAGGCAGGCGTCAACCTCTATCTTGAAGAAGGCGCAATTCTTTGGGGTAGCGACGACATCTGTGATTATCCCCTCTGCGAAACTCGTATCGAAGGACAATGGCGACTCTACTTTCCCGCCCTTGTCAACGCCGATCACAACGATGGCTTCACCCTGTGCGGCAAGGGTGTCATCGACGGCAACGGCTTAAAGGCGTGGAAGGCATTCTGGATCCGTTGGAAATGGAACAAGAATCTTTCCAACCTCGACGAGCAACGGCCTCGCCTGCTCTTCGTCTCCAATTCCAGCAACGTGACCATCGCCGAGGCAACTCTGCAAAACTCTCATTTCTGGACAACGCACATCTACAAATGCGACCACGTTCGCTATCTGAATTGTAACATTTTGGCTCCCCACGGTCCCGTTTTGGCGCCCTCCTCCGACGCCATTGACATCGACGCTTGCCATCACGTTCACATCAAGGATTGCTATCTCAACGTCAACGACGATTCCGTAGTATTGAAGGGCGGCAAGGGTGTAAATGCCGGAGAATTGCCCGAAAACGGTGAAAACCACAGCGTGCTTGTAGAGGATTGCCGCTACGGATACTGCCACGGTGTACTGACCTGCGGCTCGGAGTCGATCCACAACAAGAACGTTATCGTTCGAAACTGCCACGTGGACGAGACCATCTTCCTGCTCTGGTTCAAGCTTCGCAACGACACCGCACAGCATTACGAATACGTACGTATGGAAAACGTGACCTGCCTGAAGGCGAGAAGCTTTCTGAATCTCAATCTTTTTGGCGAGCAGCATTACGACGGACTTTCCTCCCGCGTGAATAACGTCACTATGAGAAATATTACCTGTACCTGCAACGTCTTCTACGACGTCACCGTTGCCGAAGGGCGCACCTCCGCACAGGACTTCGATTTTGAAAACATTGAAGTAAATTGTTTAGAGAGCCGCTTCAAAAAAGATCTTATTGCCAATACAACGGTCAAAAACGTGACCGTAAACGGCGAAATGCTTTAATTCTACTGTCGGTAGAGTCCGAAAACCTCCCCATTCAACCTTCGGTGTGTAGACTTTACCGCAAAAATCGTTTATACTGTACTCAGTTCAGAAAGGAGTCAACATTATGGATCAGATCAAAATCGGTCGTTTTATCGCCGAACGCAGGAAAATCAAAAACCTGACGCAGGCACAACTGGCTGAAAAAATGAATGTTACCGACAGAGCTGTGTCAAAATGGGAAACAGGCAGATCATTGCCCGATTCCTCTATTATGCTGGACCTATGTCACGAGCTTGGGATCACAGTAAACGATTTACTTTATGGGGAGGTAGTTTCAATGGAAAATTACAACAAAGAATCAGAAAATAATCTGCTTGAAGTAATCAAGCAAAAAGAAGAAGCAGACAAAAGGCTGCTCTTCATCGAAATCATCGTCGGCATCTTTGCCATCACAGTCATGCTTGCGTTGTGCGTGATTGCGGCATACGCTCCGGTGGAGGATTGGCTGAGAATAGTGCTTATCATCATCGGAGCTATTCCCGTGTTGATCCTAACGCCCTTTATGCTCAAGATCGAGCAGACGGCAGGATATTACGAGTGCAAGGAATGTCATCACAAATACATTCCCGCATATAGAAGCGTCTTTATAGCTATGCATATGGGCAGAACAAGATATATGAAGTGCCCCGAGTGCGGCAAAAGATCCTGGCAGAAAAAGGTTATCAGCAAAGGAAGATAAATTGCGATTTATAGGAAGAGAGACGCATGCCTCCGGCGGCTTACTTTCTTTGAAAAGAAAGTAAGCAAAGAAACTTTCTATAAACCACGAATTTTTTCAAAATTCGTGGATGAAAAGGATAAAATGGATACATAATA
>JAFTRQ010000090.1 GCA_017462125.1 Clostridia bacterium
AACTCATTCCACATTTGCGAGAAATAAAAAAGAGAAGCACGTCAAAGTACGTGGTAGGGAACGGCAGTAAGATCATTACGGTTCGCTCCTATCAGCGCAGCTTTGAATTGCTCCTTCAAAAACAAAAGATTTCCCATCACGGATTTCATGCACTCCGTCATACCTTTGCCACTCGCGCTATTGAGTGCGGTATGGATGTGAAATCTCTGTCCGAAATTCTCGGACACAAGAACCCCACGATCACTGTGAATGTCAGAAATCCTCACACAAATAAATTGCAAGTCAAAGCTGCTTGATGATTGTATGAATAATTTATTTGTGAGGAATTTATAATGAAAATTACCTATCGTGAAGAAAACGGATACCTTATTCCCGATGTGGCGCTTCCTAAACAGAAAGAAATTGGCGCATGGGGATTGCAACACTTGGGTTATCTCAAGCGCTTTCGTAGGGCTCGGTACACTGAACTCTTGACTTCGGGAGAGTTGAACAAATATCTCTATAAGGTCAATGAGGAAGCACAGGAAAGATTTGAATCGCTTGTCGCAGATTTTGCCGAGAAATACGGTTTAACCGAAGAACTAAAAGCGAAAGATCAAATGAAGTGGGTGGCTCTTGCCAACTATATCGCAAAGTCTGCACAGGAGATCGTGCAGAGTGAGCTGATCTTTAGATGATTTGAAGGCATAATAACATTATGGCGGTGTGAGAGATCATGCCGCCTTTTTCTTTTTTGCAGTATTTGAAAATGCAAGTTTTGCGAAAAAATAATAATATAAAAACAGCGTGAAAGCCTTATAAACGTGCGTTTTTGAGTAGAAAAATTCACATAGCTGTGGTATAATAAGAATATCGTTCATCAAGGGATGATCAAGAATAAAATCAAGGAGGTTCAATTGGCAAAAATCATTATAATCGGAGCGGGTGTTTCGGGGCTTTCGGCAGGAATCTACGCCCAAATGAACGGACACAACGCGACCATTTACGAACGACACTTCAAGGCAGGCGGCAATCTCACGGGGTGGGATCGCTGCGGATATCATATAGACAACTGTATTCATTGGCTGACGGGGACAAATCCCGTCACAAAGCTCTACAAAACGTGGGAGTCGCTCGGCGCTCTCGGTAACGTAGAGGTGCATCAGGGAGAATCGCTGTTCACCTTTGAAAAGGACGGACAGAGTCTTTCCCTCGGACAGAGCATTGACAAATTTGAAGCCGATATGCTTGCTCTTTCACCGGGCGATAAGAAGGAGATCAAGGCGCTCGTCCGAGCAGTCAAAGCATTTCAGCGGATCAACGGCATTGCAGGAAAGCATAACGAGAAAAAGAGTACGTCAGCGCAGAAGATATTTGCGATCCCCGCAATCATGGGCTATTACGGACTCAGCACGGGCGACCTTGCCAAACGGTTTTCTCACCCCGTCATTCAGGGCTTTATTGAGTCGATGATGACCGATTATTTCAGCGCGCTCGCGCTCGTAATGGTGTTCGCTACCTTTACGGGGGGCAACGGCGGAATTCCCGAGGGCTCGTCGGAGGCAATGGCAGAGCGCATGACCAACCGCTTCCTGTCCCTCGGTGGCAAGCTCCATCTGAAGCGCGGTGTTGCTAAGATCAATACCAAAGCAGGCGGCGCGGAATCGGTCACCTTGGAGGACGGCAGTGTGGAGAAAGCCGACTACGTCATCGTCGCCACCGATCCCGCCGTCACCTTTGGCAAGCTTCTTGACAAAAAGCTCATGCCCAAGAAGTTGAAAAAGCAATATGAAGATAAGAAAATGACTCGCTTTTCAAGCTATCATTGTGCCTATGCCTGCGACAGCGCCGAGCTTCCGTTTCACGGCGATATGGTGATCGAAGTGCCGGAGCAA
>JAFTRQ010000091.1 GCA_017462125.1 Clostridia bacterium
AAACCATTTTCATTATACTCGGAGGTTTAGCTCTTTTCAACCTTTTTTCTTTCGGGCTTGCTTTTAGCTCGCCCTTTTTATTGTTGCTCCGCTCTTTTCCTGCTCCCCCGGTAGAACCGGGGGTTTATTTGGTTGCCAAAAAGTGTCGGCTCAAATCCAAAATTTGAGCCGACTCCTTTATGTTTTACGTTAGCATCAGCGGAACTTGAGCACGTAAGCCTTGCCTTCAAATCTGTAGCTTACGAGATAACCGTCCTCACTCTTGGTGACCTTAACGTCCTTTGCATCGTTTGCGATCGCACACATTCTCTTGAATCTGCGCTTCTTTTTCTGATCGTATTTCGCCGTGCTGTCACTCATAATAATCACGGATGTAAACAAACCCTCAAGATTGGTCAACACGTTCTGCTCAGCAGTATTAAGTCTGCCGTCAAGGAAGAATTCCTTATCGTCAAGAGAAACAGGACAGGGCGCGTTGAGGAAGGCGCGCTTATTAAGAGCACGTCTGAAGACGATATCCGCGGACGCGTTTCTGACCGAAACACCCTCACGGTAAAATCTCTGCGTATATGCCGCAGGGATATTGTTCGCAATCGCATCACAGCTGATGGCGCAGTAATCGGCAAGACCGAACGCAGGCATCAAGGGTGTATGGTCAGCATACATCAGCTTACCGCCACAGCATTCGCGGAGGAAGCGCATCGCTTCACACATCTTTTCACCTCTGCTCTTTCCGCCGGAAGGGATAAGGCCCGCCACGTAAAGATTATCAAGCTTAACCATGTCAAATCCCCACATATAGAGGATGGTATGAAGGGTCTCGCGCACGTATTCGCGCACCTCACTGTTCTCAAGATCGAGCACGTAAAGATTCTTCTTGGTTTTCACTGCTCTTCCGTCCTTACGGCGCAGGATCCAATCCTTATGCTCAGCAACCACCTTGGAATCTTCAGCGGCGGTCAGAGGAGAGACGCAGAGGCCTGTCATCATATCCTCCGCCTTGATCGCGTCGGAGATCTCGCGCAAGCCTACGGGGAAGGTCTTCTCGTAGGGCATCAGCCAATCACCGTGGCGACAATATTCACCGTCAATGATAAACATATTGGGCTTTACCGGGAAGCAGGTCTTGACCGCAGCGATCTTGCGGCAGATACGGTCCTCGTTGATCTGCGGCAGCTTCTTGGTGGTGTATCCGATCAGCGCGGGAGCAGGAAGATTCTCGCTCTTGCCAAGCGCCGCAAACCACTTATCAAACACCTCGTCCTCACTTCCCTCTGCAAAGAAGAGAGAAACCGCTTTATAATTATTGAAGCATTCAACGCCCTCTATATCCTTGCTGATCTTCAGCGTTGCGGAAGAAGCGTCATATTTGAATACGGTATAGCCCGTGGATTCGTCAAGAGAGGCAAAGAGTCTGACCACGTCTCCGCTTCTGAAATAACAGTACGAAAAGCCGTGAGTCACACCGGGCTTGTTTTTGTATTTAACGATGGAATAGTCACCGCCCACCATCTCGGCATAGAGACTGCGAGCATATCCGGAAACCATATCAAGACCCGTGAGCGTATCGGTAACGCCAAGCTCCTTGCTATCGGTAGCAGACTGATATCCGTTCATAAAGACAACGTCGTTCTCATCTACCGCTACGGGAATACGCACCGAAATCGCCGCGGGAGCATATTCCGCGGTAACGTAAAGAGTGTATGTGCTCTCATCCGAATCAACCTTATATTCGGCATATTTGGGATGATTGGGAGTGTCGGCAACAACGCCCTCGGGAGTATAATAAGCACCAACAGCTTTGATCTTCAATTCCATATTGACCTCCATTATATTAATAAGAAAGCAACTTGCATATCATTATATTCTATATTCATTTTATCATAAAACTCCTGAAATTGCAACAGCAATTCGTATAATTTACAATTCGTTTCACAATTTTTAAGCCTTTTTCAGCAGTAAAGCCCGAAAATAATATTTTTTTAAAAATTTTGCGTTTTGCTATTGCATTTTCAAAAAAAGTGTGATATAATATACCGTACGCGATTTTGTCGCACCATAAAATTGACAATCTATTATTCATATCACGATTCAAAAGGAGGTCGGAAAAATGGAATTGACTCTCGGTATCATTTTGTTGGTACTTGCAGTTGCTCTCGTTGTTCTTGTTCTCTTCCAGTCCGGAAAGGAAAAGAATCTCTCGGGTAGCATCGCAGGCGGCGCAGAAACTTTCTTCGGAAAAACCAAGGGCTCTGACATCAGCAAGAAGCTGTCTGTCATCACAACTGTTCTTGCAGTAGTATTCGTTCTTTTGGTTATCGCGATGTATCTGTTGATCTGATCGTCCGAAAGCGAAAATAAAAAAGTCCGCAGCATCAAGCGGACTTTTTTATTGCAATGTCAAATTCTCAGTGTTGACAAAATACACTTGATATGTTAAAATAATTGTAACACAACCGAAAGGAAGGTCATCTTATGACTCCTATCAAATCTGATAAGCCTCATTTGAAAAAGCAGGTCAATATCGACACCTATTCACTCAATGCGATTATGATCATTCTTGCAGTCATCATCGCGCTTCTTCTTATAACGGGTATCTACTTCATCGTTGCCGCAACGTCGGAGTCCGGTCCTCTTGATCTGGATAATTTCGACACTCCCGCAGGCAGCAATGCCAGCTATCCCTTCAAGCAGGAAATCGAGATAACAGTTCCCGCCATAACCGATGACACAGAGGTCATCCCCACCAAGTCCGAAACCTCGGCAGGCATTTATTCCGAATTTGCCGCGCTGATCGACGTGACTGAAAATACCGTTATCGCCTCCAAAAAGGCGGCAAGAGAGCTCTACCCCGCCTCTATGACCAAGGTTATGACCCTGATCGTAGTCATTGAAAACCTCAAAACCGAGGACGCAATGCAGGAAGAGCTGACAATTTCCGCTGAGACCGTTGACAGAATGTATGCCGAGGGCTCCTCGGGTTACGGCTTCAAGGCCGGTGAAAAGCTGACAGTCGAGGCACTTCTTCACGCATTGATCCTGCAGAGCGACGGAATCGCCGCCAACACCCTTGCCGAATATATCGCCGGAAGCGAAGCCGCCTTCGTCGACCTGATGAACGCAAAGGCGCAGGAGCTTGGTATGACCAATACCACCTTCCAGAACTGTACCGGACTCGACCACGACTATCTGCTCACTACCTGTCAGGACGTAGGAACGATGATGATCTACGCTATGAAAAATACGTTTTGCGCAAACATCCTCACCGCTAAATCCTACAAGCTCCCCGACAGCTTCCGTCCCGACAACACCTATACGCTCTATCACGCTACTCTTGCCAGCAAATTTGATACGCTTGGCGTTAAGAATCAGCTTCAAACCGTAGAGGTCACCGCCGCTAAATCCGGTTGGATTGGAAGCGCAAGCGGACACTGCCTGGTTACCTACGCAGAAGGAGACAACGGGCACAAGTACGTGCTTGTCACCGCAAAGGCAACCACAAGTGAGGAAGCCATCGCGGATCTGATCTATATATACAATAACTACGCAAAGTAATCCAAACAAAAAACGGGAAGCAATTCCCGTTTTTTATTATTCATTTTTCAAATCCGTGAACGAAGCCGTTAACGTCTGCTGAGCAGATATCACCGCCCACCACCTTATTTCTGTATACCAATACGTTGGCATAAACCTTTCCTTCATAGCCCTCGTAATTGGTGACCTCAAAGGTGTACCTCACAAGCTCCTTTTTCTTGTACTTCGCCAGATCCAAGCCCTGCTCCTTCTGTATCTCGTTGTATGCCGCAAACACCTTATCAAACTCCGCGGGGATCGTCACGTTCGCGCTCTCGGGATTTCCACCGTCAACAGTCCAACCGAACTGTGAAAGGAAATTCACAGCGTCCGCCGCACTTCTGACCTTGTCGTAGGAATAATCCACCGCGTCCGCGGCGTCAACGGCTGTGTTGACCGTCTGCCCGTCTTCAACGTAAACCGGTACGAATGCGATAATGGCGATCAATGCCGCCAAGGTGACGGAAACAATTCCGAGAAATTTCAACGTCGTCGCACGAAAGGAATAAATAAACATATCTCTGCCTCCGATAGTTTTCTTTATTGCCATTATATGGAGCAGAAAGAAAAAATATGCCGAAGACAAAAAAACTCTCACAGAGCTTTGAACGGGTCTGCCGTCAGAACCGTTTGTACGTCATTCCATAGCCGCCTCGCGCCCTCGATCGATGCCCCTTTACGCTGTGCACAAGAGACAGCAGCACGTAAGTCGCCAAAACCGACGAGCCTCCGCACGACAAAAACGGCAACGTCAAGCCCACAACGGGAAGCATCGCAAGGCACATTCCCACGTTTTCAAGCGTCTGTACCACAAGGATCGCTCCCACGCCAACGCATATCAAGCAACCGTAATCCTGACCGCAGGAATGGGCGATCATAAAGACACGCACCACCATTACAGCCAGCAAAACCACTACGAGTATGCCACCCGCGATACCGAACTTTTCACAGACCGTAGCAAAAATAAAATCCGTGTGTGATGCGGGAAGATCTTCATAGTGTCCCTTCCCCATCAAGCCGATTCCGAAGAGACCGCCGTTTTCAATGCACATCTTGGACATCAAGGGCTGCATTCCCTTGCCCATAGGATCAAGCTCGGGGTCAAAGCCTACAATGATACGCTCCTTCTGATAAGGCGCAAGATGCTCCCATATAAGTGGGAACGCCAATGCCACAGTCGCCGCGCCTCCGAGAAAATACCAGCCCGACATTCCCGCAACAAACAGCATGATCAAGAGAAAAGCCATATACACCAATGCAACGCCAAGGTCGCCCGAGATCAGGATCAAGCCCACAATCAAGCCCGCGTGAATCGCAAGGCCTATCAGCTCCTTGGGATGATTGATGCGCTCCCGTACAAGGGAGATATGCTTGGCATAGCTGCAGACCATCGTGATCTTGATAAACTCCGACGGTTGGATCATAATGCCGATACCGGGGATCCGGAGCCAGGATTGATTGGAGGTTTCCATATTCTCGCCCGAGCTTCCGAAAACCAACGTAATGATCAGTAAAAGCGCGGAAAAGCCGATCATAAACAGCCAAAGCTTATCCACGATCAAGTGGTAATCAAGATTTGCAATGATCAGCGTGGCGATAATGCCCGCCGCAGTCATCGCGATCTGCATGATCAGCTTTCGCTTTCCGAAATTGTCCATAGCGCCAAAGACCGTCATAATACTGATCGCCGAGAGCAGCACCGTGCAAACGAACAGTATCGGGTCAATACTTTTTATGCAGTCTTTTATATATTTACCGATTGAATTCAGCACAGCGCTCTCCTTTCCGACAACGCAGAGCATTGCCGTTATATGCCGTAAACAGCATTATATTTGCCTTGCGGCTGTTTTGTTCGTGCCGTCACACGAGTTGTATTTGTGCTAATGCACACATTGTTTTCTTTTCCAAAAAGCTTTTGAAAAGGGATAGGGGTGTGGGGAAAGGGAAAAAACTTTTCTCGAAAAGTTTGTCCCTTTCCCCACAATCCATAAACAATCAATACTGACGGCCCCAAACGACCATATGCTTAGCGGGCTTACCGCAGCAAACGCACTTGTCGGAGAGGTGATCCTCAACGAAGGGTATGCAACGGGATTTCACGCCGCCGGTCACGTCCTTCAGCTTATCCTCACACTCAACGTCGCCGCACCACATAGCCTTGATAAAGCCGGGCTTGTTCTCTGCTACGTCGAGGAACTCCTCGTAGGTAGTAGCGGTGTGAGTCTTCTCGGCGAGGTTCTTCCGGGCTCTTGCCACAAGCTCGTCGTGAACGAACTTCAGCATCTTCTCAACCTCAGCCTCAAGGTTATCCATAGAAACGAAATTCTTTTCTCTGGAAACACGGCTGACAAGCACGCAGTTTCCGCTCTCGATATCGCGAGGACCAACCTCGAGACGAACGGGCACACCCTTCATCTCGTACTGGCTGTACTTCCAACCGGGGGTCTGATCGCTGTCATCGAGCTTGACTCTGATTCCCTTTGCCGCAAGGCGAGCCTTCAGCTCGTTAGCCTTCTCAAGAACGCCTTCCTTGTGCTGCATAACGGGAACGATAACCACCTGAATAGGCGCGATCGCAGGAGGCAGAATAAGTCCGTTGTCGTCACCGTGCGCCATAATGATCGCACCGATCATTCTTGTGGAAACACCCCAAGAGGTCTGGTGAGGATAATTTACGGTGTTATCTCTGCCCGTAAAGGTGATGTCGAATGCCTTTGCAAAGCCCTGACCAAAGTAGTGAGAGGTTCCGCCCTGAAGAGCAACACCGTTGTGCATCATAGGCTCGATGGTGTAGGTCTCGACCGCACCTGCAAACTTTTCTTTCTCAGTCTTCTGACCTGTAATAGCAGGAATAGCGAGACAGTTGAGATAGAACTCCTCGTAAACCTTCAGCATCTGCAGAGTTTCTTCTCTTGCCTCAGCCTCGGTCTCGTGCATTGTGTGACCCTCCTGCCACAAGAATTCACTTGTTCTGAGGAAAGGTCTTGTAGTCTTTTCCCAACGAACCACGTTAACCCACTGATTGTAAAGCTTGGGCAGGTCGCGGTAGGACTGAATTATATTCTTAAAGTGATCGCAGAAAAGAGTTTCAGAGGTAGGACGAACGATAAGACGCTCAGATAGGTGATTCTGTCCGCCGATAGTGACGATAGCGCACTCGGGAGCAAAGCCCTCTACGTGATCCTTTTCCTTCTGAAGCAAACTCTCGGGAATGAACATAGGCATATAAACGTTCTCATGACCCAACTCCTTGAAGCGGCGGTCAAGCTCTCTCTGTATGTTCTCCCAAATAGCGTAGCCGTAGGGGCGGATGATCATACATCCCTTAACACCCGAATAATCGACCAGCTCCGCCTTTTTAACAACGTCTGTGTACCACTGAGCAAAATCTACGTCCATCGACGTGATCTGCTCAACCATTTTTTCCTTAGCCATAATTTCAACTCCAATAGATATAGAAAATAAAGTATGCTTAATATAGAAGCTTAATAGGATTATTATAAATCAAAACTCCCCGTTTGTCAAGCATTCGGGCAATAATTCCCAAAATTTTTCCTTATATAAAATAAGCACGCAAAAATCTATCGTCAAAATGCACACAAATGCTGTGAAAAATTTATCAATAAAATGCAAAATCACAATTTTTCAAAAAATGCAAAAAAACTCTTGCATAATTGACAAAAATGAGTTAAAATATATAATTGGGAAGATAAGGAAAGCTTCTTCCCAAGATTACGGTTAAAAAAATAAAATAAATAAAACGGAGGACACTAAAAATGTCAGTAAAAGTTGCTATTAACGGATTCGGCCGTATCGGTCGTCTCGCATTCCGTCAGATGTTCGGCGCAGAGGGTTACGAGATCGTAGCTATCAACGACCTCACAAAGCCTTCCATGCTTGCACACCTTCTCAAGTACGACACCGCTCAGGGTCGCTACGACGGTCACACCGTAGAGTCTGATGACGAGGCTAACACCATCACCGTTGACGGTAAGGTTCTCAAGATCTACGCTGAAAAGGACGCTGCTAACTGCCCTTGGGGTGAGCTCGGCGTTGACGT
>JAFTRQ010000092.1 GCA_017462125.1 Clostridia bacterium
TATCAGATCAGCATATGCTATCGGGTCATTGTAGATCAGATAATCCAGTTCCGACCTCTGATACATATTATCGGCAACTTCATTCTCCACAGCGATAGTATCAATCGCAATCATGCTGCCATCGGTGAATTTCAGTTCCACGCAGCAGTTATCGAAGTTATATTCGCAGGAAATCAGCTTTTTCATAGGGTTTACCTCCAAAATTGTATTGTTTGGAAGTAATGTAAGCGTGGGTTTTAGTGTGGTATCTTTAAGTTTGGGAAACCCCCGACTCCCAACGGGAGACCGCTTGCGAGGTAACGCCCAGCGCCTCGGCAAGAGCTTCCTGCGTTCTGCCATCGCGACGGCGAAGCTCTCTGATTTTTGATCCTAAATTCAGTTGCATAATTGCACCTCCATAATTGATTATCACCGGTGTAGCTTTATTGTATCACATATTTTGGAGAAAAACAATTATCAAATAGTTGTTTCAAATCCAACTGTTGTTTGGATTTTTGCCGAATAGATTACGGAGAACCGAAATCGGTTCTCCGTAGCGTTTTTTATTTCAACTCAACGAACACTGCTGTCAGCTTTTCGGGCAGAGTTACTTTTATATTGCTCTCTCCCCTCTCGATCGTGCACTTGTGATTTGAGGGATAGAGGATCTTGACCTTATCATAAGTGAAATCGGTGGGGATCGTCAGGTTTTCGTCGTCGCTCTCGAGTCTCCATACAAGCAGACGGGTGCAATCCTTACATTTATAACCCGTGCAGAGCCATTTATCGTCGTACGCGGGGATATTTCCGAGGGGGTAGTATGGAATGGCGGTAGCAATATCAGCTCTTGTTGCCTTGTAGACCTCAACACCCTCCTTGACCAGCGTTTTGGTCTCGTCGCTCCACTTGATCACGTCGCCGGACAGGTGCATTCTCTGCATCATAGCGTTTACCATATTCATCGCCGCGCAATTAAGCCCCCAGCTTTGGAGCGGGGTTGCCCAAACTGCCGCCTGCTCGGGGAGCACCGCTGTTCCTGCCGCTGCCGCGATGTGGGCGGTGACGAAGTAACGATCCTGATCGGTGAGCGACTGAATATGCTGACTTTCAAGCATAGCGTAGTCCATTCTCATGCCGCCGCTTGCACAGTTTTCAAAGGTAACGTGAGGATATTTCGCTTTGATGCCCTCGTACCAAGAAAGAAACGCTCTGTTATGCTCAAGCAGGCCGTCACCTGTGCTATCGGCATCGTAATCTGTTCCCACGCCGCATTCCACGTTGTAGTCATTCTTGATATACTCTACGCCGTATTCCTCGATGACGCGTCTTACCGCCTCGGTACAATGGGCTCTTGCCTGTTCATTTCTGAAGTCAAGAACGTATCTGCCATGGTCGATAACACGCTTTCCGTGGCGCATAATAAAGCACTCGTCGGGCATCTGACTTGCCAAGGGGCACTTGATGCCCATGCTTTCAAACTCAAGCCAGATACTGGGGCGCATTCCCTTTGATCTGATATAATCGAAAATATACTTGATGCCGTTGGGGAATCTCCAATCAATGGGCATCCACTCGCCTACGGTATCCCACCAGACGCCGTCAGCGTACCAGCCTGCGTCCATAACGTAAAGCTCCGCACCAAGCTCTGCGGCCATATCAATAACGGGCAATTCTCGCTCCTCTGTGGGATTCGCCCAAAGACAATGCAGGTAGTCATTGAAAATAACCGGCATTGCCGCGTTTTCGGGGATATTCTTAAATATTTCGCGGCGGTACTTTGTCATTTCCGCCATAGCTCCGTTAATATCTCTTCCAAGAGTTACGCAAGCCTTGACCGACTCAAAGCTCTCACCGGGAACGATCTCCCGATACCAGGAGTTTTCCTGCGCATTGGGTCCGCTCAATTTGAAATAGAGCATTCCGCTCTTGTCGGCGATCTCCCACTGCCATGATCCGCAATGCTCGATCTGCCAAAGGTGCACGCACTCTCTTTCGGTGTTCTCAACAGCTCCCATAGGAAGGTATTCCTTAGTAGACCAGAACCCCGTGTTGAAAATATTGATACGGTCAAAAGAAAACTGCGGTGTCACGTTGATTCCCGCCTCGGAAAGAGTCATCTTTTTCCAATTGACCTCTCTTGACCAGGAATTTCGCGGCACGTAAACGTTGATCTTTTCGTTGGGGTGCTTTTCCCCTTCCTCAAAGCCCGAATATGCGAAGCTTGTGACGTATTCAAGTCCCAATATCTTCTCGCCGATATTCTTTACAACGCTCCAGCTTCTGACAGCGGCGACGTTCTTATAAAACTGATAGTGTACCGTTACCGCCATAGTATTATCGGCAAGGTCAAACTCCAGCTTATTGCCCTTCTCGTTCTCAAAATAACGATGGGTCACGTACTTCAGCGTATTACCTCTCGACATACCCGTATGCTTCGCACCGTGGTGATCGTTCACGTCCTCACCTGCGCATTGCACGTCAACGATACGGCAGGAATGGGAATTTTTAGGCTCTTTACGCTCATACTCCTTTTCCTGTGTGGAAAAATGACGCAGAAATACCTTGTTTTCCTTGTCCACCTCAAATACCATATAGAAACCATTCTGTGAAAAATCAAGAATCATAATACTTCCTCCATTTCAAAAAGCACTTGGCTTATACTGTCATTTTAGCACAGAATGTCCACACTGTCAAGAGAAACACAGGATTATGAGCATCGGTTGTCCTGCGCATCGCAAGAAAATTCCTTTCTTACACGAAACGTGGCGCACGATTATTACGCGATCTCGCATTTTTATGAGATTTTATTGATTTTACAAATATTTTATGGATTTTTCATTGAAAGCCATACGGTAATTTTGTTATAATATAATTAGATATACGTCGGTTTATTTCCGATTATGCAAACACAGGAGAAAAGGTATGAAAAAACGCTTTGTAAGATTGCTTTCCCTTTTAATGTTTTTTTGCTTGATTGTCGGGAACTTCGTTTCCTGCAACAACGGCGAAGCCGAGAATTCTTCCTCCGAAACCTCTGTCAGCACGACTGAAATCGATACCGAAATTGAAACCGATCCCAACGAAAGCGACTCGCAAACCGAGGAGCAAACCGAAAAGATCGAGCTTGAAGGCGAAGAGGCAGAGCTCATCGAGCTCGCTTACAACGTCAAAAACGGTGTAAATCCCTACTATTCCGATGCCACAAGAAAAGAGGTCACCGTTGAAAATCAAACGATGACTCTGGGATACGGAATTGATGGCGGAAGCGGAAAAATGCTTGTTTCTCATCTTTCCACCCCCTCGGGCAAGCCCTATATTACGGACACCATGGACGTGGTTCTCAATATGACAAACGGCAAAAGCTATTATGCCTCGGGCTCTAAGGACGGCGCGATCCTCAACATTTACCGCTACGGCTATTACTACTACGAAAACCGCATTGAGGGTCAGAGCTTTATGACCAACGTCATACCCGAAAACGAGATCGTTTTCAAGGCGGACGACTATAGCGTCGCCATTGGCGTGAAGCGTCCCGAAATGGTGGACGGCGTATTCACCTATAAGGCAGGTGCTGAGGATGACCCGCGCATCTGCTACGACACAAGCTTTGCCGCCTCCGACTACGAATATCTGGAGCTGACTATGCGAATGTCCAAGGCAAAGAGCAACTGTCAGATCTTCATCATCTCGGGCTCGCATAGCGAATACAACGCCGAGCAATGCTACACCTTTGTTCCTACAACCGGAGACGAGTTCGTCACCTATCTGATTCCTCTTGCGGAATGCTTCAAGGATTATACGGGAACCGTTAAGGGCATCCGCTTCGATCTTAACGCAGCATCCTCTGCAACCGTTGAGATCAAGAGCATCCGCGTTTTCAAGGCAAGCTATGACGGTGCTCCCGAATCGCTGTCTATGCAGCGCTCCTTTCTTACCTATTCCACAAAGCTCCACCATCTGATCCAGCTCTCCACTACGGAAGCGATCAACGACGTCTCCTCGGTAGATATCATTACCGAAATTCCCGCAGACACAGTTGCAAAGCTGATCGTCAAGGATAAAAACGGCACCAAGACAGCTCTTGAGGGTGTGGACTTTGCAAGCATTGAATACGTGGGCTTTGACATCAAGGACGCAGGTATCTTCGGCTATATTCTTCCCGCCGACGGCGCCGGCGGCACGATCAAGGTAACCTTATCGGACGGTGTCTATACCGTCATTCAGAGCAAGGTGCCCGACGGTAACCGCCTGATCCCCTCTGCGCTTCAGACCGAAAATGCCAACGACTTCTTTATGGGTCAGCGTATTTATAACGATGAAGCCCACGATTTTGACGCGTTCATCAAGGAAGCTGAATGTGAAAGAAATCCTCTTACCGAAAAGAACATCACCGTTGACGAAAAGCACGACAGCGCAAAATTTGCAGGCTACGACAGCCTGCGCGGCTTCTACAAGTTTACATTGAAGGGCAGCACCTTCAACAAGTCCTATTACGTTTATCCCAACAGGCAGTTCCGTGTCAGCTTCAGCGTAACGGGTGACGAGCACGACCGCGTAATGTACTTTATGACCCATATGCGCGACAACGGCGGTCTTGAATGTGCCGTTTTGCTTGGCGAGGGAGATCTTTTACTTCCCATTCCTGTTGAGGTTTGCAAGAATTTCAGCGGTGACGGCGAAAATACCGTTTACAACCTCGATGATATGCAATACGCCGAGGCTTATTTCCCCTTGACGGTAAAAGCCGGAGAGACAAAGACCTACAGCGTGGCACATCTGTATCAGAATTGGGGACTCTACCCGTTGAAGCAGATCTCCTCGATACAGTACCACACTCCCTTCTATCACCTTTCTACAGGCGTTACAGAGACCAACTGTATCGTTCCCTTTGCAGAGGCAGGTCCCGGACTTCCCGACCACAGAGCAATGTCGGCGCCTCTCTGGCCTACTCAGCCTCAGCACACCAGCGGTGGCAGCCACGTTTTCCTCCACTTCACCAACGAAGAAGGAAACATGGTGATCTCCAATACGACCTATGCCACCATCGATTCCTGCGGACCTACTTATTCGGATATCGACCTTGGATTCATCTCCGCAGATAATCGCATTGAGGCAAAATACACGCATATGGAAATGCCTCAAACCGATGAAAACCGTACCTATTACGAGCTGTCCTACACCTTCCTCGAGGATGTCAGCTTCAATGATTTCGCCCGTGATTTCAAATTCTACCGTTGCACCGACAACAACTCCACGGGAAGATACACCAAGGTTGGTTACCTTGATAAAAACAATCAAAGCCAAGTCGTTGCGGCGAATCCGAACGAGAAGGGTCTTCAGGAATTTGTGCTTGGCGACAGCTGTCCATACTTCACCTTCTTTGATATGGAAAATCCCGCTCCCGACAGCAGCACCGCCTACGGATACGTCAATATTTCCTTCCTGATCTACAACTCCGAGATCATTATGGACGGCAAGCAGATCACGCCCAACTTCTTCCTGCGCAACAACGATCAGTATCTTACGCTTTCGCTTGATCTTGGCAAGGTGACCTTTAAGGCAGGCGACACCATCAAGATCAATGCCATTCTGATGCCTTGGGGCTCTCAAGAGCTGGATTACAGCGGCAGCGAGCCCGATGCAAACGTGCGCAAGGTTCGCGAAAACACGCTTCTCAATCCTCTCAAGGCAAGCGCCGATGCCGATTGTACCGTGCTTGACAGCGTTTATCTTCCCAAGCTTCGTACCACCAACGGACAAAGCGCGGAATTCACCCTTTCGGGCGGTCATAATAACGTCACCGTCCGTGTCTACGGCTTCCGCAAGCTGACCGTTCCCTGTATTGAGGAATACGTGAACGGCAAATGGGTCGAATACAAGCTCAGCTCCTCGAATGCCCCCGATGAATACGACTATGGCTATCACTACGACGGATATATGGTACATTATGACGGCGACGGCACCTACTCATATTCCTTCGTGACCACGATGGATAACGGAGCGCCAAGAAAATTCCGCATTACCGCCACCGAGGACTTCAAGCCTTGGCCCGCCGTGGAATACAAGGAAGCAAATGCTGACATCACAGCGGAGGGCGACCCCATCAACGTTTACGTTGATCCCGCCGAGCTGAACACCCTCTCAATCGACCTTGTCGGTCGTGTATCAAGCTATCAGCTTGCAGAGGACGAGAGCTACATTCGTTATTTCGGAAATCCCGCAGCGCCCGAAAGCTTTATCACAGCCTTTTCCTCGTCACATCCCGCTTACGCTGATCTGGAATCCACAGGACAGTATGCAGTCTTCAAGTACCGTCTTCCCAAGGACGCGCCCATAACGCTCAAGAACTTCCAATTCTTTGCAAGCACGGTGAACGAATCGCCTACAGGCCCCGAAAAGTTCAGCTTCTTTGAATTGGTATATGACGACGATTGGCACGTGGTGGTCATTGATCTTTCAAAGTATATTCCCTCTGCGCACTTCAGCGCGGGCGAGGACGGAAGCTATCACGCAACCTTCTTCCGTATGGATTTCTTCAACATGGCAGGCGTACCCGAAACGATGTATATCGACTTCGCGTATTTCGGCTTATCCGACAGCCTTGAGGATATCTACAGACTCAATGAGGATATGGATGAGATCATGATCGTCACGGGTGAAACCACGTTTCATACCGTTGATCCCAAGACGGGCAAGTAATTCCATTATTCAAGTTAATAGCTTCACCCCCAACCGTTCATTGCACGGTTGGGGGTGTTTTCGAATAGGGTTATTGCATCAATTCAATAAATTCGGGAGAGCTTCGCAAAAAATCAAAGCAAGGAGAGGTCAGATCATCCATAAAGAGCTCCAAGTGCGATTGGGTGTAGTTCTTTCTGGTAGTTCCTGCATTTGAATGTGCTTGTGACACAAACAGACTTGTATAATTTTGATCAACGCAGGGCTGCCGATCAAATTCCATTGCGTGATGCTTTGCAAGCTTTAAATTTTCGATCACCTTGTCCGCATTCTTTAAAAGTGCATAATTCTTTGCTAACTTTCGGTAATAGATCTCGACACGGCAATGATAAAATAGATAATTTCCGTCATAGATCAAGGCATCCCAAATTTTCAGCGCGCTTTCATATGCCCGAATCCGCTCCTCGGGTGTTTCATAGTCTTGGTTCACCATTCTGACGGTTGCACAATCGATAAAGGTCAGGATGTTCTGATGCTTGGTCTCCTTCGCATGAGCTTTTCCTTCTTCCGAAAAATAAGCGTGCTCAAGAAGGAGATTTTGGCTTGCGTACAAAACAGGGCATTTTTTTGCATACTCCACGGCTTTTTCTTCATTGGCACAAGGCAAACTCGGGTCTCCGTATGAATAGACCAATATCTGCAAGGCACTGTAGCGAACAGCGTCATCGGTACAATCGGACAGGATCCGCTCGTTGATCTCCACGGATTCTTTAATATTCCGAGTTCTCTCTTCCTCCGGAATCGTAGGATCATTTCTTAACGTCCAAAGGCAGTTCGCTAGCATCTGTAAGCTCTTGTAGCTGCGCGGATACTTCAGCACTGCGCTTCTCCAAAGGGCTACCTGCTCCTTGACCAGGCCTTGTCTTGCAAGCTCCTTGTCCTTTTCATTGTATTCCTTGATCGCCTCTTCCTCGCCGTCAACGTTCCGATCAAAAAGCTCATCAATGCTGACACCGAAGAAATTCGCCAACGGCACTACCAAAGAGATATCGGGCAGAGCGTTATTGTTCTCCCATTTGGATATCGATTGATAGGTTATATTCAGATACTCTGCAAGGGTTTCTTGCGTTACGCTGTTTTTCTGACGAAGATATTTGATTTTTTCGCCAATTGTCATAGATTGTTCGTCCTCCGTTCGTAAATTTCTGTAGCTACACTGTTATTATACCGCACAAACAGCAGCCGGTCAATAACCGCTCAGGCAACAAAAGCTCAACTCACGGTTGCAAACATCAATCAAAACATATACTCCACGCAAAAATCAGATCTCCACAAACGCCACCACGGGCTGGTGGTCGGAAATGTATATGCCGTCCACAGGGATATCCTCCACGGCATAGGACTCGTCGGGATCAGTCTGCAGATTGGTAAAGATATAGTCGATTTTCACGGGTCTGTTCTCAAATTTATCAGCATAATCCTGAAGCTTGCCAAAGGCGTGGAAGGTGCTTTCGATATTCGCGGTGGCGTCAACCAAGGGGAATGCCTTATTAGCCGTCATCATCTTGATCTCGGTTGTGTCGGGGAGCGCGTTAAAGTCACCTGTAAACACGGTTGCCATTCCCTTTTGCGATGCGTATTCAAGAAGCTGTGCTGACGCAAGGATTCTCGAGACCGCTCCCATATGATCGGTATGGGTATTTACAAAAAGCAACAATTTTTCGCTTTCTATAGGCTTCAACACAACTGCTGTTGCAATTCTCGGGCAGCCGCTTTGATCGGTTCCGTCGTACCTTGACTCGGGAACCTTGGGTGTGCAGGAAAGCCAAAAGGTCTCCATGCTCACCATCTCAAATCTATCCTTTCGGAACGCAAGAGGTGCGCCCTCGCCTCTGTAATCCTTGTATCTGCCGCAACCAACCACCGTATAATCGGTAAGGCTGTCACGAAGCCATGCGCGGCTTTTGTTGCCCACCTCCTGAAATCCGATCAGATCGGGCTTTTCCTGCGCGATCGTATCAAGAATCCTGCCTCTGCGGTTATCAAGGTAGTTGATTCCATCAATGCTTGCTTCTACGCGAATATTAAAAGTCATTACCTTCAATTTTTCTGACATAACCGTTTCCTCCGTTATCTGTAAATGCTTCTTACGTACTCAATGGCGTCTTTCATCTCTTGATCGTCGCCCGAAACCTCCAGGCTGATATATCCGTTATAGCCTGCGTTTTTTAGCTGGGTCAAGCATTCTGCAATATGAATATCTCCCTTTCCGATCTCCACGTCGTACAGCCACGTACCACCTTTGCTACGCAGAGGGTTGGGCAGCTCGAGCGGAGCGTTGGATATGCGGTAATCCTTGACGTGGACGTGCATGGCATAAGGCGCAAGCTCACGGAACAGCTCAACAGGGTCGTCATCTACGAAAAGTGAGTTTCCAACGTCGGCACAGAGTCCAACGTTCGGACAGCTCTCGCGAAGCCGCCTGATCAATCTGCCAAGTCCTTCTCTACCGTTGAAATAGAGTCCCTGAGGCTCGTAAAGGCAATTGATGCCGCGCTCCGCGCAATAATGCGCAATGCTTTCGGTGCGCTCAGCGATCTCCTCAAAGACCTCCTCATAGGTTGGCATTTTCTCGGATATTTTCAAGCCCGGAATTATAGTATGGTGAAAATTCGGCGAGCCTATCGCCGCGGCATAATCGATCTGTCGGCGGATCTCACACTCAAAAAAGGCTTTATCCTCACACAAAAGATTTGCGTAAGAGGAAAAGCAAGCTACCTGAAGCCCGTGCTTTTCCAACGCTTCGCAGATCTCTTCTGCCGTGTATTTTTCCTTCAAGGTTGACGGAGCCGTACCGCAACGATCCAAAAGCTCCACCGAATCAAAGCCAAGCGACGCGCAGTGCTCTGCCGCGTATTGTGCACCGCCTCGACTTAAATCTGCCATAAAGCGATTATAAGCTGTGATCTTCATAATCTCCTCCAAGTCTTATGCATTCTCTTCGAAAACGCACCTCGTTTGGGTTAAGTTTAACACAATCAGCGCATTTTGTCAACACCTTGATTGGTAAATTTCGGACAATTCTTGTCAATAACCGCCATCACAAAACAAAAACGCTTGACAAAGGCGACGGAGGGGGGTATAATGATAACAGAATATTCAGGAAAGGCTTATGAAATATGAGAAACAGTATTATTGAAGCTGTCAGCAAGGAAAAGCTGATCGTGATCGTCAGGGGTATCGAAAGAGGCGATCTTGTCCCTCTTGCCGAAGCAATGTACACAGGTGGCGTACGCTTACTTGAGATCACCTACAGCGCAAACGGCGCGATCTCCGATGAGGAAACGGCCGACCGTATCGGAATGCTTGCCAAGCATTTTGCGGGCAGAATGTTCATCGGTGCGGGAACGGTGCTGACCGAAAAGCAGGTTGAATTGACAGCGCAAGCCGGCGGCGGATTCATTATCTCCCCCGACACAAACGTTACGGTGATCAAAAAGACCCGTGAAATGGGACTTGTCTCGATGCCCGGTGCGCTGACACCCACCGAGATTATGACAGCTCACAATGCAGGAGCAGATTTTGTCAAGCTCTTTCCCATCGACAATCTCGGTGTCGGATACGTCAAGGCGATCAAAGCGCCTCTCTCGCAGGTCAGCATGCTTGCGGTTGGCGGTGTTGGTCTTGATAACATCCCCGACTATAAAAAGCTTGGCATCTCGGGCTTCGGCATAGGCTCTAACATCATCGATAAGAAGCTGATCGCCAAAGGTGATTTTGACGGCATTGCCGCGCTTGCTAAAAAATACGTTGATCTGATAAAGGAATAATTTATGACAAAAAGATATATTACCATCGACGGAGGAACTACAAACACAAGAGTCTGTCTCGTTGTTGACGGGGTGTGCCTGCGGAGGATCCGTCTGAGCATCGGTGCGAGAGCCTGCATCGATCATCGCGCGATGCTTGAAAATGAGTTGAAATTGGCGATTCAAGATATTTTGGAGGAATTCGAGCTTTGTGAAAGCGACATCATCCGCATTCTTGCGTCGGGTATGATCACCTCGGAATTCGGGCTTTGTGAATTGCCGCACGTATCCGCCCCCGCGGGAATACGGGAGCTTCACGACACAATGGCTGAGGTCACCTTCCCCGAAATATCCTCAATTCCTTTCGTATTCGTGCGCGGAGTCAGGATAATCTCCGAAAGCCTTGCCGAGGTAGACGTGATGCGAGGAGAAGAAACCGAGCTGATGGGTCTGATGGCTCTTGCTCCGCAAAGCGGCAAAAGCTGCGTATTCGTCCTTCCCGGCTCACACTCAAAGCTTATCAACACTGTAGGCGGCAAAATCTCCGCATTCTCAACGATGCTGACGGGAGAGATGATCATGTCTCTTTCTCAAGGCACCATTCTTAAAGACGCCGTTGACCTTTCCGTCAGCGATCATGACGAGAATTATCTTGTCGAGGGCTACCGCTTTGCCAAGAACGAGGGGATAAACAAAGCACTTTTCAAGGTCAGGATCTTGAAGAACATTTTCAAAAGGAGCCCTCAAGAGGTTTACAGCTTCTTCCTCGGAGCAATCCTTGCCGATGAGATAGATGCAATTCTCTCGTCGTCCTCCGAATCCGTGATCATAGGCGGAAACAACAAGATCAAAACTGCCACGGCAGCGCTTCTGTCTGCTGTTTCGGATAAAAGCATCACGGTCATTTCCGACGAGGACGTCGAAAGATCGACCGCTGTGGGTGTTATAAGTATTTTTGAATACAAATGATCAAAGGGGCATTTCTGCCCCTTTTTTACAGATATTAAGTTTAGCTTGCTTAACTTTCACGCATCAAAAACACAACCCGAGACATCTGCGGTATTGCAAAGCACAAAAGGATACTCCTTCCCTGACTTGGATGGATCACAGAGGAAAAATTTCTCCTTCGACACCTCAAACATCGCTCTGCGAAGAGCGATCTCCTCCTCGGAGGAATCGGTTATATCGCCGTTTTCCGAAAGCCCTTGTGACGAGAAAAAGAGCATATCTGCCTTGATCTGCTTTACAAAATTCTCCGCAAAATGCCCAACAAAGCATTCTCTGCCCTGTAAAAGTGTTCCGCCTGTGCAGACTACCTTGATGTCAGAGTCCTTCAGCTCCTGACAAACGCGGAGATTGTTGGTTACCACCGTCAAGCCGCGCCGCGCTACGATATGCTTGCACATACGTCTGACGGTAGACGAGGAATCGAAGATCACCGTGGAATTGTCGCGAATCAGCGATGCCGCTCGTTCAGCGATCCTCTCCTTGCTGGCGGAATTTTCCTTGTCACGCAGAAAGATCGGCACGGGCGTGTTTTCGTATTCTGCCAGCATCACACCGCCGTAAACGCTTTTAACGGCACCTACTGCCGCAAGCTTTTCCACGTCACGACGCACCGTTGCTTGACTTGTGTAAAGCGCCTCGGAAAGGTCGGCTATGGATGCAAACCGACGAATCCTCAAATATTCAAGTATTTCTTCCTGTCTCTGCAGATTTGCCATAAGATTGTCACGCCTTTCCAAAATGAAAATACTTTTTCATTTTTTGTACTGTTTTTCAATATTCACACCAATTGTTGACATATAAGAGCGTTTATAGTATAATTATTTTAACACATATTACTGCAATTTGCAACAACTTTTTCAAAATTACACAAAAAGGAGAAATAATCATGGCAATTGTAACAATTATCGGCGCGGGTATGATGGGCTCGGCGCTTGCATTTCCCGCAAGAGAGAACGGACACGAGGTCCGTCTCGTCGGTACTCACCTCGACAGAGAGATCATCGACGCGTGCAGAAGGAGCGACAAGCATCCCAAGTTTAACAAAGCATTCCCCGCAGGACTAAAATATTATCAGGTAGAGGAAATGGAGACCGCAATCGAGGGCTCCGATATGATCATCGGCGGCGTTTCCAGCTTCGGCGTTGATTGGTTTGCGGACGTAGTGCTCCCCAAGATTCCTGACGAAATTCCCGTAATCACCGTCACCAAGGGTCTGATGGACACCGAGGACGGCAGACTTCTCACCTACCCCGATCTCTGGCAGGCAAAGCTGGACGAGCTTGGTAAGAAGATCAAGCTTTTCGCTATCGGCGGTCCCTGTACAAGCTACGAGCTTGTTGCTCACGACCAGACCGAGGTTGCTTTCTGCGGACATGACCTTGAAACTCTCAAGTTCCTCCGCGACGTAATGGCAACCGATTACTACCACATCAGCCTTTCCACAGACGTTACCGGTATTGAGAGCGCAGTTGCTCTGAAGAACGGATATGCTCTTGGAATCGCTCTCACCATCGGTCTCAATCAGAAGGAATTCGGCATCGACAGCGAGCTTCACTTCAACTCTCAGGCAGCTATCTTCGGTCAGGCGGTCAAGGAAATGTACAGACTTCTCGACTATCAGGGCGCGGCTACTCTTGAGAATATGTCCGTAGGCTACGGCGACCTTTACGTTACCGTCTACGGCGGCAGAACAAGACTCGTGGGCATTCTGCTCGGTCGCGGTCTCAACATCGACGAGGCAAAGGCAGAGCTGAACGGTGTAACTCTCGAATCCCTTGTTGTTGCCGAGAGAGTGGCAAGAGCTGTTAAGGTTGCTGACAAGAATGGCAAGCTGAACAAGGCTGACTTCCCTCTTCTCTGCCACGTTGATGAGATCATTATTCAGAAAAAGCCCGTCAATATGCCTTGGGAAGATTTTACGTTTGTTTACGAAAAGTAAGTTCATATTTTGATTTGTAGGTGAGATTATTATGTTCATTTCTTTCCAACAGCGGAAAGAAACGAACCAAAGAAACGCCGCTTAAGGAGGAGAGGGTCTCACGGACAAAAACGCAGCAGAGCCGCATTTCCGCCCGTTTCAACATCCTCTCCCCTTAAGAAACCCCTCACCTGTGGGCTCACCCCTTCGTGGCGTGCCCACGCGTGCATTTCTAACACTCACACAGGTAAAACCTTTTCCGCGCTCAAGCTGTAGCCGTGATCTTAATAAAAACGCTTGGTAAATTTATGATAACGACAATTCAGTAAGCTATACGATAATCTACCAACAAGAGGAGAGGGGGATCTTTAAGGGTGGAGAGGATGTTGAAGTGAAGGAAAATGCGGCATGTTCGCTTTTTCCTGAACGAGACCCTCTCCCCCTTAAGCGGCGATCTTTTGGTTCGTTTTCTGCCGCCGCGGGCAGAAAATGAACATAATAAACACATCGATAAATCGCAATTTATTAACTACATCTTCCAATTACGGAGAAAAAATGAATTACACAGAATACAAAAAGGAAATCCCATACAACGGCCATTATGACGTAATAATCATCGGCGGAGGCCCTTCGGGAGTTTCTGCCGCTATCGAATCGGCGCGTGCCGGAAAGAAGACCCTTCTCGTTGAGGCATACGGTATGCTTGGCGGTATGGCAACCACCTCTCTCGTCTCCCCTTTTATGACCGTCTATGACCGAGACGGCGACGAGCTGACAGTTGGAGGCATATTCCGCGAAATAATCGACAGATTGAAGGAATATTCTGCGGTCATTCCTCCCGAGGAGACCGATTCTCCCTCGATCCATACCTCTTTTATTGAAAGATACCACCGCCACGTCACGCCGTTCCTTCCCTTTTACCTGCAAATCGTTCTCGACGGTATGGTGCGTGAATCGGGCGCGGAGATATTGCTCTACACCCGTTTTGCCGATTGCATCTGCGAGGATGGAAGGATTAAAAGTCTTATTCTCTGTGCGCTGGAGGGGCTTATAAGCGTCAGTGCGGATATTGTCATAGACTGTAGCGGCAATGCCGATGTGGCAGAGGCAGCGGGCGTTCCAACCTACAAGGGTGAGGAGGAAAGCGGTGTTCCGCAGCCCGGAACCTTGATGTTTGAGGTTGGCGGCGTGAATCAAAGTGCTTATGAGGAATACGGTCAGCGTCCCCCTCGCCCTGTAAAGGCATACAGGACTCCCGTTGAGGGTAGATACAGCGTGAACCATTTTCGCGTTTTTGACGTTGACGCGACCAATTCCGCAAGTATGACCGAGGGACACATATCTGCTCGCCGTCAGGTGCTTGACGCGCTCAAGGTTCTCCGTGAAGAGACTCCGGGCTTTGAAAATGCGGAAATCTTGCAGGTGGCAAGCGTGCTTGGAGTTCGCGAAAGCCGACATATCATAGGCAAATACAAGATTACTGTTGAAGACGTATCAAACGGCACAAAATTCGGCGACAGAATCGCGGTCTACGGCTTCGGAATGGACGTTCACCCGAGAGACGCAAGCATTACGGGTAACTTCAAGATAGAGGTTGCTAAAAAATACTACATCCCCTATCGCGCGATGCTCCCCGAGGGCTGTGACAACCTTATAGTTGCGGGAAAGACCGTCTCTTGTGAATCTCAAGCGGCAGGAGGGCTTCGCTGTATGCCCGCCGCAATGGCGATGGGCCAGGCGGCAGGAATTGCGGCAACGATGGCAATAGACGGAGGCGCTATCCCCTCGGAAATAGATGTTTCCACACTGCAAACCAACCTTCGCACACACGGCGCGATACTTGATTAAAGAATATACAAAACTGTTATACAATTTTAGTGGAGAAAACACTCAAACAACGTAGGCGGGGGCTTGCTCCCGCCGCTTCATTTTCATAAAATTTTATTTTGAATGGACGACCGTCGGTCGTCCGTTTTGATTTGAAAGGGCTTTTTTTCGGCGGGAGCAAGCCCCCGCCCTACGACATACTTTTTTCTTTGCAATAGCGGGTTCGGGCATATGCCCGATTTCGCGCGGTGGACTGCCACGCGCTATGCTTGCCCCCAAACACGAGTATCAGAAAAGAGGAAAATTTTGTCCGGTACTATAGTCTTCAAGCTGAATGTCTTCTTTCCAACCAAACAGTGATTCTTGCGGTGAATTAAAATGCAAAGTATCCAACGAATCGCTTTACCTTTTGTCGCAAATGTGCTATAATATATTCATCCAAGAGAAGGAGGAGTCTATTATGTCAATGGGAAAGAACATTGCTCATTTCAGAAAAAGAAAAGGATATACACAAGAGGAATTAGGGCAACGGCTTGGCGTGACCAATCAGGCGGTATCAAAATGGGAGTCAGAAACCTCTATGCCGGATGTAATGATGCTCCCTCGAATCGCAACTGTACTTGATGTTACCTTGGATGATTTGTTTGCTAAACAAACAGTACAACCATCACAGTCAGATTCTCATACTTTTAATATGGATGCTGTTCACGATTTTCCAAAAGCTACACAAGCTACTATAATTGACACCCTGTGCAATCAAACTAATTTAGTGAATTGTAATTCATGGGATTTTCTGAAAGCAGAACAGAATCCTTCTACAAAAAAGTACGATAGAATAAAGCAGTTCTACACCGTATGCTGTTTATCTAACACCGCAGGAGCGGCATTTGTTTCCAATGCTCTTACCGTGATTGACTCCGATATAACGCCGATTGACATCGGTTCAATATTTGATAAACCGGAAGTCGCATCCGGTATAAAGAAACTATCGGATTCAAACGTTAGACGCGTGCTTGCTCATATCTGCAATCAATATTTTCAAAGTTCGGCACCGTTTGACTGCCAAGACCTTGAGTATTTTGCAATCGATATTAAGCCAAATGAATTATCACGTTCTATTGGAATTCCCACAGAGGATGTATTGGAAGCTTTAGAAAAATTAATATCTCTGCATATAGTAGACTTGGAAACAAATTATGGCACACACTATCTGCTCCATAAAATCAAAGCGATCGAAGCAGCTGTAACTTTCCGATTAATTGAGAGACTCATTCATAATGAAGTTGGCTTCGGTTGCGGTGAATTTTTTGCACTGACACAATATTAAGCTGACTCGAATGATTTTTCCCCGCCTCGCGCAGAGCTTCTTCGTTGCTTTCTGCATATGAAAAAGCCACCACGACCGTGGTGGCTAAATTTTTTACCGCTAATTTTGCAGGGTCTCGGTTGCCCTTTTATTTTAGCAATTCGTCATGATCTCAATGATCTTCTTATCGGTCTCCTTCATACCCTCGTTTCCGAGCGCGGAGATATTTCTGATGGTATTCTCAACGCCCTTACTTACAAGACCGTCGCCGCCGTAGAACTGACAGCCGTTCTCGTGCATATCAAAGCCCATAATGCCTGCGTCCACCGCCATAGCGATCTTTGCCGCGCAGGATGCCTTTGCTCCGTCGCAAACAATTCCCGAGGAGATTGCGAGAGCGTTGACAATGGTGTGGTTTATTGTGCGAAGATCTCCCGTGAGCAGATAGGCAATTCCCGCCCCTGCGCCGGCACCCGCGCTGACCGCTCCACAGTAAGCAGACAGGCGGCCAATACCGCTTTTCAGATGCAAAGTAACAAGATTAGAAAGAGTCAGAGCACGAAGCAGCTCCTCGTGACTCTTGCGGTAGTATTCCGCGTAAGCTATAACGGGAAGGCTCGCAGTCATTCCCTGATTTCCGCTTCCTGAATTGATAATAACCGGCAGATCGCATCCGCTCATTCTTGCGTCCGAGCCTGCCGCCGCGTATGCCTTGGCACGTGTGCGAACGTTTCCGTCGCGCATAAAAAGCAACTGACCTATACGAGCACCGTAATTGTTATTCAATCCCTCTCTGGAAATTGCCATATTGTAGGATATCTGTCGCTCCAGAGTCTCTTTGACGTCTTCAAGATCGACAGCGTTGGCAAAATCGAAAATATCCGAAACGGTCAGCAGACTATGGTCAGGCTCGGCGGTCTCGTTTGCTTTATCTTTATTTTCAAAGCAGGAACGTTTACCGTTTTCGATGATCTCGGTAATATTCGTGTGCTCATCCTCGATGTGAACCGCGACAGAGCGATCCCCTCTGCTTGCGGTGATCACAAGGTCGAGAATATGCTCGCTCTCCAATGGAACAACGGTGATCTCCAGACTCTTTATGCCGTCTGCTAACGCACTCTCCTGCTCTTTTGTGACCAAGGAAATGACCTCGAGTCCCGCATCTGCGTTTCCGTAAAGTGTACCGACTGCCGCCGCGGCTTCAAGCCCGCGCATACCGTTTGTATGAGGCACGATAACGCTCTTGACGTTTTTGATAATATTTCCACTTGCTTGGATATGTATCTTTTCGGGCATACATCCAAGTATTTTTCTTGCCTTTGCAGCACAAAAAGCCACCGCGATCGGCTCGGTGCATCCCATAGCGGGAACAAGCTCACGGCGAAGAATCTCAACGTATGTTTGGTATAAATTTGAAGACTTGTCCATTTCAACCTCTGATCGTATGTTATATAACTATTATACTAAAAAGAGCCATAATTGTCAAGGAATAAAATAACGGTTGATTGACAAAATCAAGGTCAAATGATATAATAGCTTTATTGAACGGTATTGGAGGTGACGCAAAATGTTACGTATAGTTGACACATATAGCGAGCTGACGTCGCTGTTTCAAAGCGGCTTTGACATTGACAAGTGGAAGAGATATCTGAACGATTGTTACGAGGGCGCGGCGGAGCTCTGTCTGAACGACTTGAAGGAGTGCATCGACGCGGGCATTTACGATTATGAACGGGATATTCTCCCGATCATCAACGCGGTGCCCTATTGTGATAAGCTTGACCTTCTACATAAATCCTTCACAGCTGCAACTCACGGGTTAAACGAAACAATAAAAAGATGCTTTGGGCGAGAGATCGATGCAGATATCGTGCTGTATCTCGGACTTTGCAACGGTGCGGGATGGGTGACGTCGGTAAACGGGCGCAAGTGTATCCTTCTGGGCATTGAAAAGATCGTTGAGCTAAATTGGTGCGACATTGATTCGATGCACGGACTTCTCTACCACGAGCTCGGCCACGTTTATCAATGGCAATACGGGATTTTGGAATGCGAGCCCCCAAGCACTCGTCAAGGGTTTATCCATCAGCTTTTCACGGAAGGAATCGCTATGTATTTTGAACAAGAGCTCGTTGGAGACTGCGACTTTTACCATCAGGATCGCGACGGTTGGAAGACTTGGTGCGATGAGCATTATGAGCGCATAAAAACCGATTTTTACAACGATCTTATATCTATGACGCAAAAGGATCAGCGCTTTTTCGGAGATTGGGCAGACTACCACGGCAAGGGAGACGTTGGCTACTATCTCGGCTGTCGGTTCGTGCGGCATCTTTTGAAGCACGATAGCTTTGACAATGTGATCGGTTATGATCTCGGACAGATCTGCTCTGCGTTTGAAAAGTGGTATCAGCAAATAATGTAATTGATAAAAAAATTAAAGCGGCGGGAACTCCGTCGCTTTAATTTTTATTTTAGAAATTTTAATACGTTTTGTTTATCCAAAAGCGTAATGAACAACATTCCGATTATAATTCCCGCAACACCTTGGATCGCATTGGCGGGAACGTTTACCAAGGAAGGCAACAATCCGTAAAAGAAGCCTTCGAAAAAAAGATATCCGACAACCATCACCATTTCCGCACCGATTCCGCCGACAAGCCTTGACACAAAGGAATTTACGCGCTTCGAAAGCAGTTTGAATATAAAATGCACCAATAAAGCCATACTTCCCTTTATAACGAAGGTGGCAGGAGCATAAAAGGCGTAACCCGAAAAGATATCCGCCAATGCCGAGCCTATAGCTGCCGCAAAAAAAGCATATACGGGTCCCAATGTCCAACCGCACAAAAGAACTATGCAGTCACCCAAATTTATGTATCCTCCCAAGGGTGTCGGAAGCTTGATCATCATAGTCGCTACGCACACAAGCGTGGCAAACATTGAAGAAATAACGATTCTGTGAATCTTTTTCATTCTTTTATCCTGCTTATAAAACAACACGATTGGTATGGAAAAAAGCCATACCAATCGTTGTCAATAGTTATTATTACTTAATTGCTGTCTTATCCTTCTGGATAACGTCATGTGCGCCACCCTCGACGATACTTGTCGCCGAAACGAGCGTGAGAGTTGCCTTCTCCTGAAGCTCGGGGATGGTCAAAGCGCCGCAGTTACACATAGTGGACTTAACCTTTGCGAGAGTTATAGCTACGTTGTCCTTCAGGCTTCCCGCATAAGGAACGTAGGAGTCAACACCTTCCTCGAAGGAAAGCTTCTTGTCGCCGCCAAGGTCATATCTCTGCCAGTTTCTCGCACGGGCTGAGCCCTCGCCCCAATACTCCTTATAATAGGTGCCACCGATCATAACCTTATTGGAGGGAGACTCATCAAAACGAGCGAAATATCTACCGAGCATAACGAAATCCGCACCCATAGCGAGAGCCAGAGTGATATGATGGTCGTAAACAATACCGCCGTCACTTGCAACGGGAACATAGATACCTGTCTCTTCAAAGTATCTGTCTCTTTCAGCACAAACCTCGATCAAAGCGGTTGCCTGTCCGCGGCCGATACCCTTTGTCTCACGTGTGATACAGATAGAGCCACCGCCGATACCGACCTTGATAAAGTCAGCTCCGCAGTCAGCGAGGAAGCGGAAGCCTGCCGCGTCAACTACGTTACCTGCACCGATCTTAACCGAGTCACCGTAATTATCGCGAACCCACTTGATGGTTCTTGCCTGCCACTCGGAAAATCCCTCGGAGGAGTCGATACAAACAACGTCAACACCTGCTTCAACAAGCGCGGGGATTCTCTCTGCGTAGTCTCTTGTGTTGATACCTGCGCCTACAACGTATCTCTTCTGTGCGTCGAGAAGCTCGTTGGGGTTCTGCTTGTGCTGATCGTAGTCCTTACGGAATACGAAGGAGCAGAGTCTCTGATCCTTGTCTATGATAGGAAGGCTGTTAAGCTTGTGATCCCAGATGATATCGTTAGCAACCTTCAGGGTAGTTCCCTCGGGAGCGGTGATAAGCTTATCAAAGGGAGTCATAAACGTAGATACCTTGGTCTCGGGATCCATACGGCTGACTCTGTAGTCACGTCCCGTAACGATACCTACAAGCTTGCCCTCAGCGGTTCCGTCCTCGGTGATAGCGATGGTGGAGTGACCGGTCGCTTCCTTGAGAGCAACACAATCAGCCATAGTAGCGTCGGGAGAAAGATTGGAATCGCTCTTAACGAAGCCTGCCTTGTGCTCCTTTACTCTCTTTACCATAGCCGCCTGATCCTCGATGGACTGGGAGCCGTAGATAAAGGACACACCGCCCTCGGTTGCCAGAGCAACCGCAAGCTTGTCACCCGAAACAGACTGCATGATAGCCGATATCATAGGGATATTCATCTCAATCGCAGGCTTCTCGCCCTTTTTGAACTTAACAAGAGGGGTCTTCAAGCTTACGTTTGCGGGAATGCACTCGCTGGAGGAATATCCGGGGATAAGCAGATATTCGTTAAAGGTATGAGAGGGTTCATTGATAAACTTAGCCATTTTTCAAATTCTCCGTTTCTTATGATTATGTATGTTAGTCAATATTACTCGTAAATGGGGAATCTTGCACAGAGTGCTTCAACCTCGGATTTGATCTGATCCTTGTTGTTTTCAAAATCGGTGGCAACGAGCTTCATCCACTTAGCAATGAGGAGCATCTCGTCCTTACCGAAGCCACGGGAGGTAACAGCGGGAGTACCGACTCTGATACCGCTTGTAACGAAAGGCTTTTCGGGATCATTGGGGATCGCGTTCTTATTTACGGTGATGTTTACCTCGTCGAGACGGTGCTCCATCTCCTTACCGGTAACACCGAAGGGACGGAGGTCGATGAGCATCAAGTGGTTATCGGTATCGCCCGAAACGATGCTGAAGCCCTCAGCCTTGAGCGCGTCGCAAAGAACCTTTGCATTCTCTACGATGTTCTTCTGATATTCCTTGAACTCGGGGGTAAGGGCCTCGCCAAGCGCCACTGCCTTAGCAGCGATGATGTGCATAAGAGGGCCGCCCTGTGTACCGGGGAATACAGCCTTATCGATCTGCTTTGCAAGCTCCTCACGGCAAAGGATCATACCGCCTCTGGGGCCGCGGAGAGTCTTATGAGTAGTAGTGGTAACGACGTCAGCGTAGGGCACGGGGCTGGGGTGAAGTCCTGCGGCAACGAGACCTGCGATGTGCGCCATATCTACCATAAAGTATGCACCGACTTCCTTACAAATATCAGCGATCCTTGCGAAATCAATGGTTCTCGAGTATGCGCTGGCACCTGCGATGATCATCTTGGGCTTGCACTCAAGAGCGGTTGCTCTGATTGCCTCGTAATCAAGCTGCTCGGTGTCGTCGGACACACTGTAAGGAACGATATTGAAATACTTACCCGAAATATTGACGGGTGAGCCGTGAGACAGGTGGCCGCCGTGAGCAAGGTTCAGACCCATAACGGTATCACCGGGCTCAAGAAGTGCAAAAAATACCGCGAGATTTGCGGACGCGCCACTATGAGGCTGAACGTTTGCGTGCTCTGCACCAAAGAGCTTCTTTGCTCTTTCGCGTGCGATATCCTCAACGATATCAACGCACTGACATCCGCCGTAGTAACGTTTACCGGGAAATCCCTCGGCATACTTATTTGTAAGCACAGTACCTGCTGCCAGAAGCACAGCCTTGGAGACGATGTTTTCTGACGCGATCAACTCAATGTTGTGTCTCTGACGTGCAAGCTCAAGTGAGCAAGCGTCAAACACTTCTTTGTCGAAATTTTCAAGCTCATCAAAAAAATTCATTGTTTTTCCTGATTCCTTTCGTTATGGGTTCAATACATAAACATTACCCGATTATATTAAATTTAATTATACTATAAACGGCGCGTTTTGTCAAGCGATTTTTCCGAAAATTCGGTCGGCTCACAATTTTTGTCGCAATCTGCCGAAACGGCACCTGCAAAATCCCGCTCCTTCCGTTTTTCCGCCGAAAAGCCCCTTGTTCTGCATAAAAATGCGGGGGTTGAAATAGAATTTCAACAAGGCGGATTCGATATACACAGGAGGCTTTATGAAAACGGGATTTCTGATCAAATTTATCTTATTTGTTCTTTTGAGCACAGCAGTACTTATAACGTTAGGCTTTATTTTACGCGCCTTTGATCCTGTCTCTTCCCCATCTGAGAATGCGACACCCACTTCAGCCCCCGCATATCTTACCGTAATCATCGATGCAGGTCACGGAGGCGAGGATGGCGGCGCGGTAAGCCTTGCGGGATTGGTTGAAAAGGACGTAAATCTGAGCATTGCGCACATTCTTCGTGACATGCTTCGCGCAAACGACATCAACGTTGTAATGACACGTGAGGATGACAGGCTTCTATACGATAAAAACGTCGACTACAAAGGAAAGAAAAAGAAGCTTGATCTCGATGCAAGAATTGCGATTGCCGAAAGCACTCCAAATGCGATCCTCGTCAGCATTCACATGAACTCCTTCACGGTTTCCAAATATTCGGGTCTGCAGGTATGGTACTCTCCCAACAACGCAGTTTCCTGCGAGCTTGCCGAGCTGATTCAAAACAACTGCCACGAGAAGCTTCAGCCAAGCAATTCCCGCAGCACGAAGGTTGCCAACAGCACCATACGTCTGTTGAACGAAGCGACCTGCCCCGCGGTGCTGGTGGAGTGCGGATTCCTATCCAATCCCGAGGAGGCGGCAATGCTTGGAACACAGGAATACCGACAAAAGATTGCTTTTCTGCTATTCTGCTCCATCACCGAATTTTTGGAGCAAAGCGGAGGATAAAAAGGCTGACTCAAATGCTTTTTTCGCATTTGAGTCAGCCTTTTTAGGTTTTGTGCTCAGATCTCATAAAACGTTTTCGGCTTATTGACAAGGCGTTCAAGGGAGGCGAAGCACATATATTGGTCGAAATAGGTTGCAAGCTCGTACTCGTATTTGCCAAAGCTTGAGAAAAACTTTACGAAGGCTTCCTTGGCTTCAGAATCGTTGCCTGCCGCTTTCAGCAGCAGAACCTCGGCAAGGCCGTTACAGAATTCCATATGGCGTTTGAGCAATCTCATAGATACGGTCTGCGCGCGGTGAGGCATGATCCGATTCTCTTCAAAGATCGGAGCATATTTGGCGGTGATCTCCTTGACTTTGCGAAGCTTGGGCAGGTTTTCGGGGCTATAGAAGCCGTTCTGACCCGGCTTGCCCATCATATAATCGGGATCGAACGCCTCGGTGATCTCGGTAAGATACGCGGCAACGTTCTCCCACGCTTTGCCGTATGCGTGAGTGAAATAGTCATTTTTGACATCCTCATAATCAACCTTTGTATCAAAAAGCGTTGCGGCATAAACGTAATAATTCAAGCCATTGGGGAAATAGGAGCGTTGGCTTCCGTCCTGAATGAGGCCGTCAAAGCCGTTAGCATGATAGCCCTTGACGTCGTCGTGCAGAAGCTTGGAAAACTTCATCGCGCCGGGGTCACGGTATTGATGGAGCCAGAAATGATACTCGTAGACCATTGAAGGGCAATCCCCTGCTCGCTTCCATTCCTTGGCGTGATGGATATATTCTTCCACGGTCTGCGGGAACGGGGTCTTATTCAGCTCAAAGGGCTTCAGCTCGATCTCGGGCAGCTTTTCGGGAACGCAGGTGGTATAGGTACGTGTAATCGCCGCAAGCATAAAGGAAAAGCGTTTTTTATTGTTCAGCCTCTCTACAACGGGCGCCCAAGTGGTATCGGTGTAACAGATGAAAACGATGCGGGTATTCAAGCCCTCGGCTGTCAGTCTCTCATCGATCTCATTCAGCAGGATCACGTACCAATCGGAGGGCGTTTTTTTGCGGCAGGCATCACACTCGCAATGGTTGTGAGTAGCGTCGGCAAGCCAAACGTGGAGATAGTCCACGTTCTGATGCATTTTCGCATAATTGGTGATATACTTTGCCACGATCGTGCGGGCGGCGGTGTTTGACATACAGAACTGCGTGTTGAGGGCTGTGCCTGCGAAAAGCCCTCTTTTCCCGTTCACCATAGCAAGCATATCGGCGGTCTCCTCGGGAACCTCAATGTCCTCCTTTTGCCAACCCTTGATCGACGAGATGCCGAAGGGCTCCGCTGTCCAACCATGTCCCATATCGTGGAACTGCAATCCCCTTTTTGCGATCTCACATTCGCACTGACGCTTCCACTGCTTGACAGTGTCGTCATCAATAGGCTCGGGATCGCGATTTGCGCGGTTGTATACCGAGTTATAATATGAATTGTAGTAGGCCTTGGGATTGTCAAATTCAAGCATGAACACGTTCATACCGATCTTTGGATGAAAATCGATGACGTCAAGCATATTTTGCTGAAACTCCGCACCCTCGTTGCATTGACCGCGATAGCGGCAATCTGCCATCTTATGATATTTGACAGCCTGCACCACACACACGGGGATGATCTCACCGTCAACTCCGGGGAAAAGCCAACGGCATCCGTTTTCACGGAGATAACGGTATACTGACAAAAGCACCGAACGAGGGTTACTGCCTGCAATGATACCGTTTTCGCCATCGGTATCAATGTGCAAGATATCATCAAGCTCTAAATCCTCCGCCTCACTTGTGTCGATATCGAAATCCGACATCAATCCAAGGCGTAAGCCTTCTTTTGCGTCAGCATCATACTGAATTTGTATATCTCCACCCTCGGGCATCATCATACGGAGGTATTTTTTAAGCTCCTCAGCGGCAAAATCCACCGTGGGGTGTGATGTGATTTTATAAATACGGTACATAGTCTTTCTCCTTTCGCAACGTTTTCGCGTTATCTTTATTATAAGTTCTTCCCCAATTCGTGTCAAGACCAATCTTCTCTCAAGATAACAAAATGTACGAAATATATCATTTTTCAAACCCTGTCAACAGAGCTCTGAGAGCGATCAAACGCTCTCCTCCAGCACCAAAATATTCATTCGTCCGCTCCTGATAGTTCCTGCATCAATTGCAAGCATTCTATCACCGTAAAAGATGCTCGAATCTGTGGGAGATCTGGAGGGATCCACCGTATATCCCAGTCTTGTCGGGCGATGTCCGCAAACCACGGTCTTGCCCTCGGGCTTGGCAGAGGTCTTACAGAGCGACATCCATTCCGAAAAGCGCGCGCTGTGCCACGCTCTTGCATCGGCGTGTCTCCAATCATCTATCAGCTGCGGCGGATAGGCACCTACGACTGTGGGAAGCCAACCGTGAACGAAAACGTAATGCTCGGTCTCGAAATAATCCACCATTTCATCAACAAGAGCGCAAAGCTGATCTGCCATAGGCATTCCCTCCTCAGGCAGACGGATCTCACCGTATTCTCCAATGCTTCCGATTCCGAAAAACTCCTCGATCGTAACGTCCGTACCGTTGCGAATGTCATACACGTTGGCTTGCTTCTCTGTCAAGATCTCTGCAAGCCGTTCGTCGTGATTTCCGCGGATCAGCACCTTATGCTTCAGATTCTTTATAAAGTCATAGACCTTTCTGTTTTCCCGTCCACGGTCAAACAGGTCTCCGCAACAAACGAAAATGTGATCCTCGTTACTGTCATCAAACCCCGCACCGTCAAGCACTTCCTTCAGGATCGAATAATGGCCGTGAATATCAGACACCACGAACAATCGCTTCTGCTTACTCACACTATCCACCTCCCGCCGTCAGCAATCCGAAGACACGCACCGTATTCTGATAGATCGCATCCTCAACGGAAGCATATGCTTCTCCTCTGATCTCGGCGATCCTACGTATTACCGCAGGCAGGATCAGCGAGGAATTACATAGCTTTCTGCGCTGTTTTCCGCTACATTGCAATTCATCAGTATCGGGCAGGACGAAGGGCGCGTCTGTCTCTACCAGAATAGAAGACAGCGGCACGTGCTTGACAGCGTCGCACAAGGCGCGTCCTTGCTCATCGTTACAAAGAAGCCTCCCTCCGATACCGATCGCAAAGCCTAACCCAATGTATTCCCGCGCAAGCTGAGCGTCTCCCGAAAAGCAATGCGCTACACCGCCGTGCAGGCGTGCTTTATGCTTTTTCAGAATTCTTAAGGCATCACGGTCAGCCGCGCGGACATGAAGGATCAAGGGCAGATTCAATTTGTCTGCAAGCTTGATTTGGAAAACAAACCACCGTTTCTGACGCAGACGGTGCTGTTGATTCCGCGGGTAATGATAATCAAGCCCCGTTTCACCGATGGCGATCAAATCGGATTTTTCTGCATATTTTTCCACCGATCTTCGTTTTTCCCAAGCGGTATTGATGCATCTCGTAGGGTGAACGCCAACCGTTGCCCACATAAAATCGGAATGCTCCGACACAATGGTCAGCTGCTTTTCAATGCTGTCAAAGCCGATGGAAGGCTCTATCACACCCGCAATGCCGTTTTTCTTCAGCTCCGCAAGCAATGCTTCCCGATCGGCACGGCACACCTTCATTGCTCCATTTTCCTCTCGAAGATACGGAATTTCCGTATCAAAGCGAGGATGCGCGTAGTGCGCATGTGAATCTATGATCATTGTCTGTCTCCTTTCACAGCTGTTCGAGCGTAGCCTCAGCAAGGGTCTTCATTCCATTCGCATTGGGATGGAAGCCGTCGATCGTATCATACGGCTTTGCAGGTCGATACAGCTCGATCACGCGGCATCGATTTTCCTGTCCACAAGCACGTATTGCTTCGCAATATTCTTCAATATGCTTTCCTCCGAAGCGATACGGAAAGACGAAATTTTCATTATTACTGTGTGTGCTTACAGGCAACGTAAAGCACCAGAGCTCGGCGCACGGATATTGCTTTTTCAGCTTTTCAAGCATATTCCCATAAGCGACGGAAAAGACCGCAAGGTCTTCCCCCTCCGCATTGTCCGAGGGTGTGACTCTCACGCCGTGTCCCCAATCGTTGATGCCCATAAAGATCATAATTACGTCGGGCGATCTGCCTTCCCTGCCAAGAGCCGAGGTGCGCTCGTCACTGCAACTGTAGGAAGGAATCATACAATCGGGGTGCTTTGACACCATACTGCCTGAAATCGAATTGTTCACCAAAAGCTCTCCGCCAAGCTGTGCGATCACCTGCCCCCACCAAGTATCCTCGGGGAAAAGCACGTCCGCATCCAGCTTATTTACACCAACGTAAAACGCGGCCTCATTCGGCTCGCTGTACCCATCAAGCGTACTGATCGAATCACCTAAGATCGAAAAATATTGATTATGATATTGATTGTTTAAAGGCATATTCATCTCCATTACTCCGCTATACTGCGGCAGAATCACATTTTAAATTACGTTTTACCAAATAAACGGCAGAATTCTGTACTTTACTCTCTTTTTATACTCAACGTATCCTGCGAGGCCTTTCTCAAGCACCTTCTCTTCGTTTACGATTCTGACGGCAATCACACCGACATACGGAAGGAAGCAAAGAAGCGACCACCAAGAACCAAGTACAACAGGAATTGCAAGAAACAGCCAGACGGTAACTGCATACATCGGGTGACGCACGATACCGTAAAGCCCCTTGTCGATCACCTTTTGGTTTTCTTGAACCTCCACGGTTCTTGAGAGATACGCGTTTTCTCGCATGACCTCAGCGTAAAGAGCATAGGAAATCAAAAGGATCACCGACGCAGCTGCCACAACCCACATCGGTACAATTGACCAACCGAAACGAAAGTCAAGTCCTGCCACAACAAAGCCGCTCATAAACAGCAGGCCCGAAACGGCAACGACCCCCTTTTGCGTATTCTCCTTCTCCTGTACCCCGAGACGCTTTTCCAGCAGGTCGGGGGCTTTCAAAAGCAAAACTGCTCCAAGGATCAGCATAGGAACGAACAAAAGCCCGATAAACAGCCAACCGTTTGCATATCGAAGACCTCCTGCGGGGAGAAATATCAGTGCTCCCACAAGCAAAAGTCCGAATATGAATTTTATGATTGCGTGAAATATCAGCTTCATACGTCACCTCCTAATGATCCACTATTATATTTACTTAAACCGCGTCTGCAATGTCAACGCAAAATCATTCTGATTGCCCAAAGCTGCATACGTTTTGGCAAAGCGTTCAGCAAAAGCAGAAGCGGATTGCGGTTGATGCTATATGCAAAGGCAGGGTTGTTTTTTATCAAAATTCCAAGCGCTTTTTTCGCAATTTTTTCAGGCGGAATGCATCTTGCCTCCACACGGTTGACGATTCTTTTGAATCTGTCGGCATTACAGGTATACAGCTCTGTGCTTTCACAAAAGCGGTCCAGCGCATCGGTAGAAGCACCCAGCATCCCCGTATCGACCGCACCCGCACGAAGCACCGACACCGATATTCCAAGCAATTGAAGCTCCATTCGAAGCGAATAGGCATATTTGTCAAGCGCCCCCTTTGTCACAGCATAAATGCCTGTGAACGGTAGCGGATCGAGCACCGCAAGCTCACTTGTGGTGATCAGAATACGACTGCCCGATCTCAGCAATGGCAAAAAAGCTTGGTTGATCAAAAACACACCGTAAAGATTTACTTCAAAAATGCAGCGGAAGCTGTCGGGATCGATCTCGACCAAGGAATCGAGCATATAAACGCCCGCAAAATGCAAAATGGCAAAGAGCGAATCGGTTTGAGCCTGCACTTTTGCCAAAGCATCCCTTACACCGCCCTCAGAGGTAATATCCACCTCGATGGGTATGATATTGTCTTGCGGCTCACCGACTCTGCGGTCGAGAGCAAACACGCGGTATCCCTGCTTGCACAGAGCCTCCGCTGTGGCGCGACCCATACCGCCGTATGCACCTGTAATCAGAATATCCTTCATTGCTGTTCTCCGTTCATTTTTTGACTTGTACTTTCAGTTTTTTAATTGTGGCAACGTTGCGCTTACATCGTTTTGCGATAGTTATCAATATTTTGATCCTCGTTATAGGTGGGATCGCCCGGCTTGATGCCGTTCATTTCCTGCATAATACGGTAAGCACGTGCGCGAAGCTCGTCTGCCGCCGCGCGAGGATGCAAGGATTTGTCCGCATACAACGGCTCGGCAATATGCAGGTCTACAAACGGTCCTTTGCCAAAGATCTTTCGAAAGCCCTTACGGGGACGGAAGGACATAGAGATCGGGATCAAAGGCTTATCATACTTCACGGCATACATAAACACGGCAGGCTTGAGTGGTCTGATATCGGGATAAAAATACCACAGCGAGCCTTCCGGAAAAACGTGCAGCCACCGTCCGCTCTCCACCACCTCGTCCATTCCGCGCTTGAAGGCGATCATAGAGTGAATATCACCCTCGGGGATCGGCATACCGCCGAGGATGCGCATAAAGGGTTGAAATCCGCTCTCAAAATTGGGCTTCCATGCAGGAAAATAACTGATATGCGGGCGGATCGCTTTGAGCACACAAAGATAATCCCACATAAATACGTGATTGGAGATCGTGATCGCGCCATTTTTCAATTCTTTTTTGTGTTTCTTGAGATTTTTGCGTCCATATATCCTCAATCCGTGTGTCAGATGCGTCAAGGGAAACACCACAAGATGGAGCAATGCGGCAACCAACGCTCGCTTGATGCGAAACCATACGCCACGCGGCATATAATCGTAATTCTCATCCAGATAAAGCTCGCGCGTGCGCTTGAGCACCAGCATATGTTGATCGCTGCGTTCGGGATACGTATAATCCAGGCTGTGACGGTAATACATAGTCAAACTCCTTGCTTTTCTGTCAGATATACCGTTGTACGGCTTCGAACCGATTGAACCATTATAATTATATCACGTTTTCATTTTTCTGTCAAGATTTCCGTTATCATAGCATCGATCGCATTTTCACGAAAGCTCTTGACTTTTCTTGCTTTTTGCAGTATAATAACAGTAATAATCATAATACTGCCACCGGGTAGATGATGCAAGTATATAATACGGGCATCCGTAACGTACGTTAGGTCTTTGAAGTACGTTTACGGATGCCTTTTTTGGAGAAACTATGAAACGGATTTTAAAATACTTTTCGCCCCTTGAGTGGAGCTTGTGGCTCTCGTCCATACTCTTGATCATTCTCTTTTTCTGCCTTTTTGACCGCGATGGGTATCTCACCCTCGCATCCTCGCTGATCGGCGTGACCTCGCTGATCTTTGCCGCCAAGGGAAGCCCGATCGGCCCCTTGCTAATGGTATTATTTAGTGTTTTATACGGAATCATTTCGCTCTCATTTTCTTATTACGGTGAGATGATAACCTATATCGGAATGACCCTGCCGATGTCGGTCATAGCGCTTGTATCTTGGCTCAAAAACCCTTATGAGGGAAAGAAAAGCGAGGTTAAGGTCAACAAGCTCACCAAAAAAGAAGCTGTCCTTGCCCTTATTCTTACCGCCGCTGTTACCGCAGTATTCTACTTCATTCTTGATGCCTTTGATACCGCAAATATCGTTCCGAGCACGGTCTCGGTGACTACAAGCTTTCTTGCTGTCTATCTGACCTGGCGCAGAAGTCCTTACTACGCTCTCGCCTACGCTGCAAACGACGTTGTGCTTATCATTCTGTGGATAATGGCAACCCTGCAAGATCTCTCCTATCTGTCGGTCACCGTCTGCTTTGCCGTCTTTCTCGTCAACGATCTTTACGGTTTTATAAGTTGGAGAAAAATGGCAAAAAGGCAAGAATAAGCAACCGTAAAAGGGGCTGAGTCATTAACTTAGTCTAAGAAAAAAAACGGATACTCTTTACCGAAAAGGTATTGAGTATCCGTTTGCTTTGTTGTATAATTAAATCACCACAAAATAACACACAAGAAAGCGAGATAATTATACACCAA